>JBGTBX010000338.1:0-2551 GCA_041749115.1 Gemmatimonadaceae bacterium | reverse complement strand
CCGCCTGCGGTTTCTACGAGTGGCAGAAGACGCGGCCGGGAAGATCCCGTACTACATCACCAGCGCCGATGAGACGCTGCTCGCGTTCGCGGGGCTGTGGGACAACAGGCGGACGCCGGATGGCGAGCGGCTGACCACGTTCACGATAATCACGACGACGCCGAACGAGCTCGTCGCGCGCCTGCGCGATCGCATGCCGGTGACCCTCGATCCGGCCGACTATCGAACGTGGCGCCAGGCGGATGATCCGCGGAGCGTGCTCAAAGCACCGCCTGTAGAGATGCTTCAGTGCTACGCGGTGAGCTCGCGCGTCAACGGCCCCGAAGAACGACGCGCTGGACCTCATCGCGCCAGCCCGGTGATGTGCAGGGCCATGAAAGCGAGCGCCCGGAGTTTCTCGTACTAGTAGCCGGTGATTATTGCCGGGCTCAGTTGGTCGCGCTTGTAGACGGGATGGATCGCGGTCCAGATGGTAGCTCCGCTTCCGGCGCCCTGCGGCACCACGCGAACGACCGCGGCAATTTGGTCGGCGCGGGCTAGCCAAACGATCAGCTCGCGCCCGCCGGGGTCAATGAAGCGAAGGCTCGTCCCGAAGCCGCGCTGGCGAGCAACGTTTCGACCGATGCAGCTTGCCGTCGCCTGGGGCGGACTAGGGAGCCTGTACTCCGTGCGAGGGCCATTTGCGACGACCTCGTCTGCCGTTCGCCGCTGCGGGCGGCAGAAGGCCGACGGCGCCGAGAAGGATTGAAAGAAAGCCGAGTCAGCAAATGCGGGGGCGTCACAGCGCACATCGGCACTACGCAGTGCCGCCGGATTCGTCGGCGACTCCCGTGGCGAGCATCAGCACCGAGATGAGGCAGCGCATGCCCTCTGCCGCATCGGCAAGTTGCTCGTCCGTCGGGTTGTCGGCGTGCAGTGCCGCCAACGTCTCCTCCATCGGTGCCTGACCATATTGGCGTTGGTAGTGGCCGACGTGGATCGCTAAGACGCGCGCTGCCTCCTCGATCTGAGCCTTGTCCGCGACGGCCATCAGGCGCTTCGCGAGTTCGTGGTAGTCCTTTAGCCGCTGGACAACCGCATCGCGATCGAGTTGCACGTTGTATGGTGCCTCAACCGGCGCGGTGCTCAACGGCGTCGTCGGCGTCACATCCTTGCGCCCGTACTTCGCCGGCGGTTCCGTCACGGTCGGCTCCTTCGTCGGGCATCGAGCAACGTCCGCCAATGCCAATAGAGCTTGCCGAGCGCCCGCTCCTCGCGTAGCAAAGCGAGCGCTGCCGAAAGCGCGGGCCAGCCGAGCACCAGCGCCGCCAGCAGCACGCACCCCATGAGCCAGCCGAGCTGAGCTTCGGTGATGTCCATACGTCAGCGAGTGGACAGGACTTTCCGTTAGGCCGTCAAGCATGCGCCTCGACGCGCGGGCACATCCGTTGCGCGCCGCTAAACTGTATAAATTCCGGACGATTGACTCGCTGGCAGAAGATCAAGACGAAGGTCGGCGCGGAGCGGGAGCTCGCGCGCGGCCGTATCGATAGTTGTGAGTGTGATATCGCATCGACATTCGTTTCCGCGATTCTAGTAAGCGCAGAACGCATGCCGGACCATACCAGGCGCAATGCAGCAATCTAGAGCAAGTGCTAGCCGCGATGCCCCTCCACCTGAAAGCATCCAAACAGGACGGCATCCAAGGTCGCGCGATATTTTCGGAGGCAGATGCTTTTTTTGACGTTTCTTCATACTGTTTATTTTGTCTATTGGGCTCTGGCTCGTTTGACCTAAGGTGCAATTGCGGTTCCGGCGGTGCGAACTTAGAACGGCGCCCCTTCGGGCGTAGGTATATGCGAGAGAAGTTTGCGATGCAGATCTTCAATCTCGAGATTCTGCCTTGCGGTGCCCTCATAAACGATCACTTGTGGCTCGCGTGCATCCAAATCGCGTATAACCCTACAACGGACTTCGTTTGCACTGTGTGGCGTTCCACAATTCGCTATGACAAGCAGGCGGGCGTCCTGATTACCTTTGAGGGCCTGAGCAAGCATCTTATTAATGTGGCCATCACCAAAGCCGTAGCCTATGGATACAACTAATTTTGCATCCAAAGAAAAACGTCGAAACTCATAGGCGTAAAAAAGATACGGATCTGCGGCCTCTAATTTGAAGTCTCTTCCAAAGATGACTTCCATATCCTCCGGCTCGATACCTTCAGTCTGCTCCAATGAAAACAGCTCTTTCGTCTGGCTATCGCGTCGCCAGTTAATGGAGCCGTGCAACTTGTATAGAAACACCTGCGGCAATGGTTGAGACTGCTCGCCTTCTTCGAACCGCTCCCAATCCCAAGGATGTTTGATTCCAACTCCGGCAAACCCAGTCTCTACTCTGAACTCACTTGAGTTCAAACGCTCCACGCACAAATCATAGTTCAAAGAGAAAATGTGTAATGGAAATTGCAGGTCTCGCTGCAATCGTACTAAGCCCTTGTAATAGTCTGCTTGGGACGGATCGTCTGGCGATACCCACTTCTTAAGATTCTTAAGAATCAACCTGCGGAATTGCT
>JBGTBX010000337.1:0-5705 GCA_041749115.1 Gemmatimonadaceae bacterium | reverse complement strand
GTCGTGCTGTTCGCTGCATGCGCGATCGCAAGCGCGTACGTGCCGGCGCGACGGGCGGGCCGCGTCGATCCGGCGTCGGCGCTACGCGCTGAGTAGCTCCCGCTTTGCCTCCGGGCACGGTGTAGGTCCTCGACCACCCCTCGGGCCACGGGCCGTTGCCAATCCGATCGCGCGCGTGCACCGCGAGAGACGCCGAATGTCCGGACGTCGAGGTCGTCGTTATCGCATCGAGGCGAGACGCACGCGGGGAGTCTGGCACATCGCCAGCGCCTGCTCGCGAGGCACGGATCGTGCCGCTTGTCGTTTTCGAGCTGCGGGGGGGGGTCGGTTCCGCTGACTTGTGGACCCGTCACTCGACGTCGGCGCTGACATGCAGATGCTCCACGTACCGCTCGCGTTCTTCCGGACTCATCTTCGAGAGCGCGACCGACTCGCGATACTCCCTGGCCTCGGCAACCATCGTGAACGACACATCAACGGACCGGTTGGCGACTGCGCCGCGAAGGCGCTCGATCGGCAGACGAAAGAACTCCTTGCGATAGTTGACCTTGTTGATTCGGAGGTCCTCGAACTCGGCATGGAGTTCGGCCTCGAGCCGTGGCGCGTCGTCGCAGGCGATCATGGCATGGACGTCGAACTCGAATGGCACCGAAGCGTCGCTCAGTTCCTTGATGCGGTCAGCGGGCTCCAGGCGTCGCGTCATCCCGATTTTGAAGACCTCTTGGCCAAACGACCCTACGTTCGACACAACGTAGACGGTCCCCTTGCGCGTCTGCTGGGCCATTGACAGGGCTCGTTGATTCTTCGCCTCTGCCTCAGCGAGCTTCCGGTTGAGCTCCTCGATAGTCGCGTTGAGAGAGGCTTGCTGCTCGGCCGACGCAACCGCAGCCTCCGCGCGTGCTTGTTCCAGGGCGCGCTGGATGATCTGCTCCTCCTTCTGGGCCGACTCCATCGCACGCTCGTACTCACGACGCGCCTTCTCTTCGTCGCGCATCTGCTCTTTGATACGCCGCTGCTCCTCGCGCTCTTTGAGTCGCAATTCGTGGACGACCACAGCCCACTTGAGCTCCCCGAGGCGCGCCTCAAGGTAGCTTTGCAGCACGCGCGCATTGCGAAACGCTTCGCCGTTGTGGTTCACCATCGCGAATGCGTCACGAATCTCTTGCGCGAGGGTGCCATAGTTGTCGTGTCGCGATCGACTCAAGATGGCGTCGACGCGGCCGTTGAACGCATCCACCACGAACCGCACGGCGGTTGCGCGTCGCCCGGCCTCCGCGTAGTCGCACGCCGCCGCGTGCCCTTCCTCGACGATGCGCTTCGTCTGCTCGCGCGCGGCAGTAAGGGCTCGTCCGGCCTCCGCATGGCCGAACTCGGCCGCGAGGTCGTCCAAGAGGCTTCGCGTCGGCACGATGTACCGGTCGCCATATCCCTCCACGAGGTTGCGAATGGCGATGAGGGACTGGTCGATCTGCTCTTTGTCGCGCAATGCGATGTACGCATCGCCGCCGATCTTGGTGGCGTTTGCATGGGCCTCTTGCACGATCCGCGCCGCCTCCCGCGTGGCATGGTCGAGCAAGGCGTCCGCCTGCTCTCGGATATCTCTCGCTCGCCTGGTCGCGTCGGTACGCTCCTCCAGCGCCTCGGCGGACGCCAGTTGCAGCAGAGCGGCCGCTTCAGAGCGGATGGCGAGTGCTTCCTCCGTGGCCTGCCTCAGCATGGCCACTGCTTGCCCCTCGGCATCCGCAACGCCCTGAAGATGCTGCAGCGCCTCCAAACGTCGGAGTGCGCTTGCGAGTTGCTCGGATGCCTCCGATTGCCGCTGTAAGGCTTGCGCTTGAAAGTGCGCTTCTGCTCTGGAGACCTCCTGCGCCATCAGCTGGCGCTGTTCATCAATCAGGCGTGTCGCCTCGGCGGAGGCCGTGGCGGCCCTCTCGCGTTGTTCCGCTATCAGCTTCTTGGCCGCCTCCGCTGAATTGGTCAGCTGCTCTCGAACGTCTTCCGTGCTCTTCACAGCGCTCGCCAGATCGCGCTGCAAAGCGCGGATCTTGCTGATGAGGACTATGATCGCAATCAACGCGAACAGGGCGCCGAATAGGATTGCGGGATTGTCCATGCTAGGCCCCAGTCGAGGATGGTGGGTGGGCTCTCCGCAGTCGACCTGCGAGTGCAGTGGCGTCGCGGCGCACATCCTCACGGGCACGCCTTGCCTGCGCGAGGGCATCGTCGAACCGGTTCGAGCGACGACTCTGCAGACCGAGCTCCTCGACACGCAGCGGTTCCACCACGACGAACGTTTCGGTCTTCCGCGACGTCTTGGCGTCGCCCCGATGAACGAAGCCGTCAATGGCGTCCGACGGGTCCACCCTGGCGAGCGAGAGGGTCGAGAAGGCCGTCCTGCCGAATCCGACTGACAGCACAGGACGGATCCCGAACAGCCCGGTCGCAGGATCGACGAATCCTACGGAGGCTGTGACGATGACTTTCTCCACCGGCAGGAAACTGAACATCTCGCTGGCCGCGCGGATCACACAGCCGCAGACGTAGTCCTGATAGAGTTCGTGAAAGCGCTTCCTCGGCATTGGCTTGGTGGACAGTCTGCCTGTCGATGTCAGCGTTTTCGCAAACTGTGGAATGACGTCAAAGCCGCTCACTTTGAGCTGGCAGTGGACGGCTTCTTGCGAGGCGAAATCTGCCCTCACGGTAACGCCTAGGCCTTCGAGCTCCTCGAACGGTCGGAGCTCCGCGACGGCCAGAGCCCATGCATCTAGATCACCACGCAGCACGCGAGAGGCAAGGCCGCGACGGCCTTTTCGCACCTCTTGGCTCTTCGCGTGATCTGCCAAGGCCGCCTCAAGAGCGGTTCGATCATCGGCGCGCAGGGCCTCGATGGCGGCCGCCTCAATCGCCCTGAGTTCCGAGCACGCGAGCAACCGTTCAGCAAGCTCACGTGCCGGTGCAACTGAGGGAGGGCTAGGATCGAGCGTGGCATTCAGTTCCTGCCAGTTCCAAGTCGCGGCGGGTTCCGCATGGATCGACAGGAGCATGCCTATCCGGGCCTCGTGTGTGTCGACCTCAAGGCGGGCTTGCTCGAGTGCGTCTAGCTTTGCTTGTTCCTTGCTGCGCCGTTCGAGCTCGCGAAGGCGCTTGACTTCGTCTCGTCCGCGCGGTTGAAACGCGTCGTCGGCTACCCGGCTCACGCCCTTGCCCTCCAAGTTGGACTGCCGCCAACGGCGGCGACGGTGGGATCGAGGCTAGAGAGGCCATTGGCCAGAGTCGATGGTCTCGGAGGTGTCTGAGGCGACACAACCCCTCCGCTGCACGATGGTGCAAGTTGGTCTTGTCGGACCTGCATCTGGCGTTCCTCGGGGAGAAGGACGGCCGTCAGGGCAGTATGCTGCGCCGTCGGCTATTGGACGGTACTAGTCTCCGGTTTTTTGGGGGAAGGGATCGGCCCGAGGCGGGGTCGCGATTTCGGGCGGGAATCGGCTCGCTTGAACGGGTGAACATCCCACCCACGTGGCGACTCAGGTACAAAACAAGTACAGCTCAGCCGTTCACTGGCCGTAAGTTATTGAGCTTAAATGACTTATTGTTGGCGGAGAGGGTGGGATTCGAACTCTTCCAGCTCCTTTAGAATCTGTAAGTTACAGAAACCACATTGCCGCCGTTGCCATGAATGCCGTCGATGCCGTCGGGCATTGCCCGCCATTGCCCGCTGGCGAGCGCGCCAACGCTTGGCGCTTCGGCACATGACGCGCGATCGGCTACGTAACGCTGCATGGCTGGATGAACGCATGATTCGCTCTGTAACTTACGGTCGTTAGGCGGGGCACCGCACCCACGCGCCCTCGGCTACTCACGCCGTAGATCACGAACAGCGCTGCGGCAGGAGGCGTGAGTGGCCTGCAGGTGAAATCCCGCCCTGACGCAGCTCCGCCGTGATGGAATTCGGCGTAACCGGAACGCGGCCGGCGGTCCCAGCCAAAGCGCCGTGGACAAGAACGGCAACCTGAGCAGCTCGGCCCGGGTAGGAGCGAGTGCGCCGGCGGTCATGTTCGCACTGCGACTAAGGGACGAGCTAGGCGAACGCTGCGCTCTCTGCCCGCAACGCAGCCACGAGACGGTCAAGTTCCGCCGTCGTGTTGTATAGCGTGGGCGTCACACGCACCGCTGCCCCCCTCTCGATGCCCCGGCGCGCCACGGTGAGGATCCGGTGCTTCTCGAGCAGCAGGCGCGCCATTCGCTGCGCCTCGGCATAGTCGCGCATCCTGGGCAGGCGGAAGCTCGTGACCGCACCGTGCCGGGCCGGATCGTCAGGCGTCAGGATCTCCATGCCTTTGATGTCGCGCACGCGCTCCACCCAGTGATTCCGCTGCGCCTGCAAGTGCTGCAGCTTCCGAAGGCCGCCGATCCGGTTGTGGAACGCAATGGCCTTCGGCACGGTCATCGCCGCGGCGAAGTTCACCGTGCCAACGCTGCTGCGGCTGCGGGTGTCGTCAGATGCGAACATCGTGCTGCCCATGCACGGCTCGATGTCACCGAGGCGTGACGCTCTGATCCAGATCGCCCCGGTGCCGATGGGCGCGCACAGCCACTTGTGCAGGGAGAAGCCGACGAAGTCGGCGTCCACATCGGCCAGGGTGAAGTGCATGTGCCCGATGGTCTGGGCGGCGTCGACGATGGTGTCGACCCCGCGTGCGCGAGCCAGGCTCACAATCTCCTTCAACGGCATGACGACGCCGGTGCGGTTCGACAGATGCGTCACGAGCAACATCTTCAGGTTCGCCGGCGCGGCCTTCAACTGCTGCTCGTAGGCGGCGAGGATGTTCGCCGTCGTGGCCGGTTCCGGGATCGCAAACCTGAGCACGGTCACGCCTCGGTAGTGGCGCAGAGACTCCATTGCCTGCTGCATCTCGTCGTAGTCGAGGTCCGCATACGTCACGGCGTCGCCGGGGCGCAGCTTCCCGTACTGCATGATGAGGTTCTGCAGGGACTCGGTGCCGTTGCGCGTCAGGGCAAACTCCGCCGCAGGCGCCCCCATCAACGTCGCCACGGCAGACCGCGCCTGCTCCATCGCCGCGGTCCGCTCGTGCCCAGCGATCGCGTCTCGCACGAAGACCACATTCCGACGATTGAGGAACCGCGACTGCTCGAAGTATTCGTCCTCGATCTCGCGCGGCATGGCGCCCCAATAGGCGTTCTCCAGGTTCGCAACCGAGCGGTCGACGTCCCACAGCGACGGCAGGTCGCGCGCCTCCAGTGACAGTTGGGCTTGGCCGTGGACACGGGCAGCGGCCAGCGCTCCCATCGAGCCCGTCACGAAGGTGCGTCGGTCCATGTCGCCCTCCTGGCAGCCTGTTTCAAAATTTCACGGCGTAGACGAGTCTGAACGCCCGACCGATTTCGGGCACCACATCCTTCAGGAAGTTCAGATGGTTCCGGTAGCGCGTGTCGGTGGCGTTGTCGAGGCGCGCGGTAATCGTCTGCAGGGCTCGCGTCGATTGAATCGAGTAGGTCGCGTAGAAGCGCAGCAGGCCATAGCCCGCCGTCTCGGTCTCGCCGCCGAACACCCGGTCCTGCCGCGCCACCGCAGTGGCGTTGGCGCCGAATTCGAGACGGCCGCCAGTGAAGCGGAGGCCGCCCATGAAACGCTGCGGCGGGATGCGCGGCAGCGGCTCGCCGTCGCTGGTGCGTTCGGCGCGGAC
>JBGTBX010000336.1:0-6439 GCA_041749115.1 Gemmatimonadaceae bacterium | reverse complement strand
CGCTGCCCGAGTCCATCCCGACCGGTCGCACGCGCTGCCCGATGGGATCCTCGTTAGGCCACTGCAGACGCGCCATCTCCTCATTCACCATCACCACCGGCGGGGCGGTCGCGTCATCTGACAACGTGAACGAGCGTCCGCGGGTCACGCGGATCCCGGCGGCTCCGAAGAAGTCACCGCCAACAATCCGATACAGGGCGTATCCGTTAACCTGGCCACTCGCATCCAGAGGATTTGCCTCGACGTGGAGCGACCCGCTCGGCCCCGCGCCCTGCAATGGCAGGATGTTGGTGAACCCGACGGCCTCGGCGCCTGGCACTTGTCGAAGGGATTCTTCCACGCGTGTATGGAACGCGGCCACGTCAGCACCCTCTCCACCATAAAGCGACGACGGTAGCGCGATTTCGGCGATCAGTACGCCACTGGCGTCAAAGCCCAGCTCGTTGGCAAGGACGTTGCGAAGCGATTGAATAAGCAATGACGCTCCGACCAGCAGTGTCACCGCCAGCGCGACCTCGCCCGCCACCAGCACGCGCCATGACCCCATTCGCTGACGATCCCCCGTGCTTCGCTGTCCATCCCTCAGTTGCGATGCGGTGTGCCCCATCGCTGACAGCCGGAGCGCGGGCAGCAGACCGAACAGCAGCACGGTGGCAACAACCATCAGTGTGGCGAATCCTACCACCGGCAGTTCCAACCGAACTTGCACGCTGCCGAGAGGAAGAGGGTAAGCCGCTGAGACCATACGCAGCAGAACAAATCCCATGAACAGGCCAAGTGCTCCACCCACCATGGCGAGCACCGCGGATTCAGTCATCAACTGCCTCACAATGCGGGCCCGCGTAGCGCCGAGCGCTGTACGCACTGCGAGTTCCGACGCACGGGACGTCCCCCGCGCCAGCATGGCTCCGGCGAGATTGCAGCACGCCGTGAGTAGCACCAATCCTGCTGCACCCAGCAGCAGATAGAGGGGCCGACTTGAACCCTGCGTGAGGTTATCCTGAAGTGGAGTAAGCCGCGACCCGGTGGCGTCGAAATCTGCTGGAAATTGCTGTGCGTAGCGTGCAAGTAGTTGATCCACCTCGCGCGTGGCCGTGCTCATGTCGACGCCGGGACGCAAACGCGCGGTCGCCTCCCTGCTATGCGACGTTCGGCTCATGGGCTGTTCCCGAAGCTCTACGGGCCCCCATACCTGGGTGCCGGACGGAAAATCAAACTCCGGTGGCAACACGCCGACCACCTCAAAATCGTGTCCGAGTTTGATGCGCGTGCCATTCAACGAACGCGGCGCTCCCAGGTGGTCGCGCCAGAACGCGTAACTGACCACTGCAACGGGAGGGGCTCCGAGCACGTGCTCCTCAGGGAATGGCGTGCGTCCAAGCACCGGCGTCACGGGGAACACCTTGAAGAAGTCGCGCGAGACCTCGGTCACCACCGCACGCAGCGGGACGTCAGCACCCAGTACCGTTTCCTCCGACGTACCATGTGCAGCCAGCGCTGAGAACGAACGGGCATCGCGTGCGAGATCCACGAGATTGCTCCACGGCAGGTTGCCCCAGCCCTTCTCGTGCAGTTCAACGACGTCAACGAGCCGCTCCGGCTCAGGGTACGGCAATGGTCGCAGCAACACTTGGTACACGAGTGAGAACATTGCCGTCGTTGCGCCCACTCCTACGGCGAGTGTGGCAATGGCCATCGCGGTGAATCCCGGGCGCTTGCGCAGGAGGGACAATCCCACACGTGCATCCTGCCGCACATCTGCCCACCACCGGGCGCGCCGCTTGGTGGTGCGACGACGAGATTCGATGTCCCTGCATTGTTCCTCGATCGCGAATCGATCACCGAAGTATTCGATCGCTTCACGTCGTGCAGCGTCGGGCGACTTTCCCTGTGCGATGAGCTCGGCGATACGTTTCTCCACGTGAAAATCCAGTTCCCGCTTAACGTCGTCTTCGACGGACGGGACTCCGGACATCGGGAGCTCGTCATCGGAACGCGATCGTCGCTTCATACGAGTCCTCCGTGTGGACGGGCCGCGATCACGCGGGTGAATGCCTCAACGTATCGCTTCCATTGAGCAACCTCTGTGCGCATGGCCCGCTCGCCGGTGGTCGTGAGCGTGTAAACGCGCGCATCCCTCCCACTTTCCGTTCGTTGCCACCTCGACACCACCAGGCCGCGCTCCTCCAAGCGTCGCAAGGCCGGATACAACGCCCCTTCCTCAATGCGGAGCGCGTCTCCCGAGGATTCGCGGATCCATCGCGAAATGGCGTAGCCATGCGCTGGTCCCCACCCCAGCGTGCGAAGAATCAGGACCTCGAGTGTCCCTTTGATGAGCGGCATGGGCAGCGGCGTCACGATGACCTCGTCGATGTAGTTAACCCCTTAGATACTTATGGGTACGACAGGGTTTGAACGCGACAACGCGCGCGCTCCGACACCAGGCGTACGGGCGCTCAACCACTTGAGCTCGCCGATGCAGCGTCAGGGGCTGCGGCTCAACCCGTGTCGCAATAGCACCTGAACGCAACACAGTACTTTGGAGCACACTTCATGAAACAACGCAGCCTACTCTCGTCGTTCGCCGCCATCATGCTGGTTGGTTGCAGCCTGACGCCGACGGCACCCGATCTTTCAGACCCGGCGAAGTATGTCTTTACGACAGACGTCGCCTACCGATGCAACGCGTGGCAACCAGCTATACCCACCGTGGGGTTCGGTCTCTTCGATGTGTTTTTTGCTGATCCCGGCAGCGAACCGTCGCAGGCAAAGATTCAGGCCATTGTTGCTGCGGGTGGTACCGTCGTCCATCGCTTCAAGCTGAACGGCGTGCGCGTGATTGCATCACCGGCCGCCGTCTCACAGCTGAACGCAGACGAAATCGTTGGCGTGCGTCAGGTTGGTACGTACACCGTACAGGTCGGTGTCGGACTCACGGCGCAGACAGACGCACAACTCTTCACATCACTCGGCGGCACCGTTACATGGGCCGCCACCGCAGCGCCGTTCTCGCTCATCGGATCGATCTCCGATGCCGCGCTCCCCGCCCTCCGAGCGTCGGCACAAGTGCGCTACGTGGAGTGGTCGGGCCCTGTCTGCAGCCTGTCGCGGATGTAGCACCGCGGTGGAAAGACTAGCGCGGATTAATGCTGAGCAGAAGACCCGTGTATTGCATCTCCTCCCATGTCTGCTCGCCCCACTTCACGGGAATACTCGGGTCGGGATTGGAACCGTTCGACGCCGAGTTGTTGTACCACGCTTTGGCGGTGATGCGTGCGCCAGCAGGGACGTCCAGAGGCTTTGCAAACATGTAGTACGTCTGCCAATTGAAATCGTAATTCGGTATGTCGAGAATGACTTCACTCGTTCCGTCGGGTTTCTCCAGCCGGTACTCCCAGCGCACACCGCGCAGATGGGTGTGCGGGAATATTCCGTAGACCTTCACGCCCGAGCTGAACCCAAGCTCCGAGGGTACCATGTAATCCTTTGCGCCGGCCGGGATGGTGAACCCACCATTGTGAAAATCGATGGCGCGCATTTCCTCCTTCGGCGGCGATTTCGCAAACACGAACCCGACACTGGTGCGGTCGGTCATGGCGTGCCCCTTCGCCGTGTAATGCATCTGGAACGTCAGCACGGTGCCAGCGCGAATTCGAAGCGCCGTACCCTCCGCGAATTGCAGCACGTTGGTTCCGGGAGCGGTCGTGCCAACCAGAGCGCCCATGCGGTTCGGCGGCGGGTTTTCGACAGTGCCGCGTGCCGGCGAGTCGGGAATCGCGTGATCGGGGTTCCGAATGAAGAGAGGTGCCGGGCGCGCTGCCGCTGTTTGCTGAGCGGGGGCAGCCGCCTGCTCCGGTGCTGCGGCATAGACCAGTACATGGTGCACCGCCTCTCTCGCACCTGGCAGGATCTCAATGGCCTGAATCCACTTGTCTTCGGTAAAATTTGTCGGAACCTGAAAGTACTGATATTCAACAGTGCCTTTGGCCGGCACGTGGAACTCCTTTGGCATCGACACAATGGCGTCGGGAGTCCCAGCGGTCCACGAGTCGGAGAATTTCGGCGCGGGCGGCAGGTCCTTCGTATCGCCGAGCGGAATACCTGCATTCCCCCACTCCGCGATCACCTTCTTTTCCGCATCGGATAGCCGACGGTCGTTGCTGAACGTGCCATGCGGTGCTTCGGCATGCCACGGCGGCATGTAGCCGGTGGCGATGGCATCGAGAACTTCTGCCGCATTTTCCTTGACATCCTCGTAGGTGAGCAGCGAGAACGGTCCCAGTCCCCCCGGACGATGGCACGAGGAGCAACTCGCGTAGAGGATCGGTGCAACGTCCTTCGCGAACGTCGGCGCCGCGGTCGCCGCGACCGACGGCCCTGATTGGCCGGCGGCAACCAGCATGGCGGCTGACAGGGCGACCACCGTCAGCGGGAGTACGCGGGAAGAGCCAAGCCTGCGGCCGGCAAACGTTCGCATCGTGGAGGTATCCTGTGAAGGGGAACAGCGACTCGGTGCTGCAACGGCGTAACCTAGGGCCACTACGACACTTGAGGCAAGCACGTTTCACCCGTCGACGTATTGACGGAGCACGGCTTGCCGAACTATGTTACCCCTGAACACACACGGGTAACGTATTCAGGGTACATATGACTCAACCGCAGCTCCCGCTCCTCAAAGGTACGCTCGACCTCCTGATCCTCAAGACACTTAGCTGGGGCCCGCAGCATGGCTTCGGCATTGCACAGTGGCTTGAACGACACTCGGAAGGTGCCATGTCGCTCGACGACGGCGCGCTGTACCATGCTCTGCACAGGCTCGAGGCCCGCGGGTCCGTCAAAGGCAACTGGGCCGTCACCGAAAACGGAAGGAAGGCGCGCTACTACAAGCTCACACCGGCCGGCCGCGCGGCGCTGCGTCGAGAAAGCGACACCTGGACCTCGTACGCGCGCATGGTAAGCAACATTCTGTCAGTCGTGCCACAAAACTCCTGACTTCGCCGAGGCGCTCGTGAACAAGATGCCGCCAGATCCGGATCGCTCCACCCCTCCCGCATCGCCGGCGCGGCTTACCGATCGGGGAGCCAGAGGCGCTGATGCCGCCGCCCATGATATGCGCGAGGAACTCGAGGCGCACGTCCTGCTGCGGAGAGACTCGTTAATTGAACAGGGCATGGATCCCGATCGTGCGCTGCAGGAAGCGAAGCGGCGCTTTGGCGATTTTGCAATGGCAGAGGAAGCGTTGATCTCTTCTGCACGTGAACGTGAGAGGGACATGGTGCATCGCGAGCGCCTCGATGCCGTCCTTGGCGATACCGTGCACGCGCTGCGTCGCCTCCGTAGAAGTCCAGGCGCAATGGCGTTGCAGGTCGCCACGATCGCGATCGCCGTCGCACTGTGCTGCACCGTGTTCGCGCTCGTGGATACCGTGCTCCTCAAGCCCCTTCCCTACGAAGACGCCGAACAACTCGTAGCGCTGCAAGGCATGGATTCAGCGGGAACGCCAGTGGTCGTGGTATCCAGCGACAACTGGTTTGATTGGCGCAATCAGAATCGGACACTCGACGCGACGTCAATTTATCAGCAATCCAACGTATCGGTGGTGGCGAACGGCACCCCATCAATGCGTCAGGCCACCATTGCGCCGAGTGACCTGTTCGACGTAATGCGCCCACGCATGGCGTGGGGACGCACGTACACAGCCAGCGATGTTGATCAGGACGTTTCGGCCATTGTCGTATCTGAGGCGTTGTGGCGTGACCTCTTCGGTCTGAGCGCGCCCCATGAAGCCCCGATCACAGTCAATGGCACGCCGATGATCATTGTCGGAGTCGTCAGGCAGTCCCAGATTTTCCCCGAGGCCAGCGAGCTGTGGGTCCCCTATCGACATGTCCAGCGTGGCGGATCGGCGCGCAACAATATCAACTGGCAGGGCGTTGGCCGGTTGAAAGCAGGCGTTTCGCTCGAAGCCGCACGTCGTGATCTGGGTGAGATCGCCCGGCGAATCAGAGAAGCGGAAACCGGCGTGTTCTATTCGTATGGCGTCGTGGTCAAGCGACTGCAGGATGATCTCGTGGGAGATTACACGGCCTTTCTCCGACTCCTCATCATCGCGGTTGCGGCGGTGCTCCTGCTGGCGTGCACCAACCTGGCCGCGGCCAATCTTGCCCGTACAGCCGCGCGCGCCCGGGAGCATGCTGTTCAGCTCGCACTCGGCGCGTCTCGCAAGCGTTTAGCTGTACAGCTTCTGCTCGAATACGGCTTCGTCGCCGTCGTGGCCACGGTCCTCGGCAGTCTCCTGTCTGTCATGGCGCTGCGTGCCCTGCCCGCCTTCGGCGTTCAGCTGCCACGTGTGGCAGACGTGCAGTTCGATGCGCGCGTAGCAATCGCCGCGCTAGGTTTTGCTCTGGTCACCAGCCTGCTCACGGCCGCCGCGCCGATC
>JBGTBX010000335.1:0-9923 GCA_041749115.1 Gemmatimonadaceae bacterium | reverse complement strand
ACCAGCGGGTATTCCTCTGAAATCTCAAACGGTGCCGAAATGCGCGTTCGCGGAACAGAGGTTTCTCTCTCCCTCTTCCCCATCCAGGGGCCGAAGCTTTCGTGGACATCCCGCGTGAACATGGGGTTGAACCGCAGTCAGATCACCAACCTTCCCGTTCCATCGTTCCTCCTCAGCACCTTCCAGGTTGGGGCGATTAAGATCGAAGAGGGCAAGTCGGCCACGCAGCTTTTCGGGAACGACACACTCCCCGAGCCGGGCCGTAAGCTCTATCCCAACGGCGTGCTGATGGGCGACGGCAATCCCGAGTACAACGCCGGTTGGTCCAACGAAGTCAGACTCGGCCGCTTCTCCGCGTTCGCCCTCCTCGATCGTCAACAGGGTGGCATGCTCGCCAACGGTACATGGCGCCACTATGACCTCGGACAGAACTCCCGTGACTACGACGAGCTCACGGCGACGGGTCAGAAGCTCGGTGAGTTCAGGCGCACCACGTATCTGTCAGTGACGCGCATCTATTATCAGGATGCCAGCTATACAAAATTGCGCGAGGTCACACTGGGCTACGACGTGCCCAACTCCATGATACAATCCATCACGTCGCGGGTGTCGAATGCCCGCCTCCAGCTGAGCGGTCGCAACCTCGTCTGGTGGACCAATTTCCGCGGCGGTGATCCAGAGGCTGAAAACTTCGGTGCCGGCAACGTGCCGGGATCAGTCCAGCGCAACCGCGAACTCGCCGCATATCCCGCCAGCCGGTCCTTCTGGCTCAACCTCAGCCTGGAGTTCTGACCCATGCGCCCCTCAATATTCCGCTCGGCGCGTGGACTCGCCGTCGTTTCAACCGCTGCGGTGCTTGTCTTCGGAGCCTGCAAGGAAGTCACCGTCCCCAACCTCAACTCGCCTAACGTTGATCAGTTGCTCACAGCGCCTCGCGCGTCTGTGGTGAATACCACCGTACTTGGTCTGTTGGTCGGTGCCCGCGCTGTTGTAGGCACATATGCATCCCAGCTCGGTGTGTTCGGCCGCGAGTCGTACAATCTCGATCAGGCCGAGGCTCGCTTTGTTTTGTCGTGGCTCGCACAGCCACTGACGAGCGGCGGGTTCGGAACAGATCTGGGATGGTCAGCGACGTATCAACAGGTGCTGGCAGCGCAGACCATTCTTGATATCGTGGACAACGTGCCGGATTACAGCGCACAACAAAAGGATGCGGTCAAGGGATTCACCAAAACGTTTATGGCGTTGGCGTTCCTCGATCAACTTCGGGTGCGCGATACCTTCGGAATTGTCATCAACGTGGATCCTTCAGCACAACAACTCGGCGACTTTGTTACGAAGGACGAAGGATTCAATCGTGTCGCTCAGCTGCTGGACGAGGCGAAAGGGCATCTGAGTTCCGGTGGTACCGCGTTCCCCTTTATCCTGCATTCCGGCTTTACCGGATTCAACAATCCCACAACGTTCCTACGGTTTAACAGAGCCATCAAGGCACGCGCCGAGATCTACCGCGGACGTTGGCAGGAAGCGCTGACTGCACTCGGAGAGAGTTTTCTCTCGACCGCCGCTACAACACCGGCGGCTCTCGCGAGTGGGGTGTATCATGTGTATTCCGCGTCGGCCGGTGACGCGACAAATCCACTGTTTGATCCCGCGCCGCGTGCTCTTGTTGCACATCCGTCGATCCTGACCGATGCGCAACTGCGAGGCAACGGACAACCCGACCTGCGGGTGAGCAAGGTCACCACGGGTGCGACGCTTTCAAATCAGGGGATCACGTCAAACCTCCGGTTCACGATGTATCCGACCAACGTTACGTCGGTGCCGCTGATCAAGAATGAAGAACTCATTCTACTCAGGGCGGAGGCGTACAATGGACTGAACAACCGAGCCTCCGCGATTCAGGATCTCAATTTTATCCGCGTCAACTCCGGCGGGCTGGATGCGCTGCCGAGCAATTTCGCGGGAGATCTGGTGACCGAGATTCTGTACCAGCGCCGCTACTCACTGCTGTTCGAGTACGGTCATCGGTGGCACGATATGCGCCGGTATGGAAGGTTGGCGCAGCTGCCCAAGGCGCTGCCAACACATCTCATCTTTTCGATCGTGCCGCTGCCTGCAGATGAATGCAATCAGCGCACACCGTTGCCCAAGGGGTGTGTGCAAGTGAACGGAATCTGATCGTCGATCCATGAACGTTAGCACGGAAGAGGGCACCGGCGTACAGCCGGTGCCCTTTGTGCATGCGAGGTGAGTCTTCCCGGAACTGATTGTGTGCCCGCGAGGTGGCCGCATGCGCCGACATCCCAGTGCGTCTCACTCCGAAGATCCGGAATGACTCCCGGATCTTCGACCTTCTCTCCGCCGCGCGCTACGGCTGCTCTGAGATGCGCGGCGGTGTTGCTGCCTTCAACATCTTCATCGCCTCCTCGATTGCCGTGCGCAACTCCCGATCAATCTTCTTCACCGCGTCCATTGGTGAGTTTTCGACCCATACGTCCGGTGGGACGCCCAGATTCTCGAGATTCTCACCGTAGTTGTTGGGCTTGGTGGGATCGTACGTGACAACGAGCGAACCCGGTGTCCGAATCGCGCCGCCATTAATAAGCGCATAGCTGCCGGTTGCAATCACCGCCGCAGCCGTAGGGTTCCCCACGATGCGACCGAGTCCGAGCTGCCGGAACGCCATCGGTGTCACTTCACTGTCTGATCCCGACCGATTATTAATCAGCATGACCTTGGGCCCGGCGATCGCCTGCCTCGGCCGGCGCCCCCATGTGCGCGAGCCATTGCGATTGTTCCAGAACTGGTAAGGCTTGCGTTCGAGAATGTCGATCAACTCCTGATCGATATTGCCACCACCGTTGAACCGGATGTCGACGATGATCCCCTTGGCGTTGGAGAACTGATCGATCTCGTTGCGAAAGCGGGCGAGCGAGGGCTGGTTCATGGAACGGATGTGGACGTAAGCAATGTCTCCACCGGTTGTTGCAGTCACTTCATCCCGATTGCGAGCGACCCATTCTTCGTACTTGATATCGGTGAGTGATGCCACCGTCGCGATGCGAGCCGTTTTGGCGTTCTCACCGCCCGGAGTTTTTGCGTACCGCACCGAGACATAGTCGTTCAGTGTGTTGCTGAGCACTTTCCAGTAATTGTCACTTGCTTTCAAGTCTGTGCCGTCAATCGCGAGCACGTAGTCGCCGACGGCGAGGTCAATCCATTCCTTATCGGCGGGGCCGTCGCGGTAGATGTGTGTCACCTTGAATCGGCCGTTTGCCGGTTCCAGTTCAAAGCCAGGGAAACGTGTGCGGTAGACCGTGGGCATCGCGCGCGATGGCGGTCCACTGACTCCCGTGTGTGACGCGTTCAGTTCACCGATCATCTCGTTCGTGAGATCGTAAAGATCCTCGTTTGTCCCGACGTAGCTGAGCAGCGGGCGATACCGTGCGCGGATCGCATTCCAATCGCGACCATGCATCTTTTCATCATAGAACCGGTACTTCATCACCCGCCACGATTCCTCGAACACCTGGTTCCACTCGGCGCGTCGGTCCACACGTACCGGGAACGCGAAGTTGACCCGTTCAGCGCGCTGTGGGGTCGCGATCGTGAGTTTGTGGACTTCGAACCCGACGTCGTCGCTGTTCGCATCGCCGCGAGGCGTGTTGCGAAAGAAGACCGAGCGACGATCTGCCGACGGTACCATTCCCGTGAAGACGCCTTGAGCGACACGTTTTCGGTCGCGTCCTTCGATAGTTACCGAGTACAGTCCGGCTTCGGGGTTGTCGCTGCCGCCCTGTGCCTGTCCGCCGCCGAATCCACCGCCAGCGCCCTGTGTGAAGTACACTGTGCGCCCATCGCGCGCGAGAAAGAACGTTGCCCCCGCGGCGGTGCTGCCACGGGTGAGCTGAACGGCCCGTTTGGCGATTCCGGCGGTGTCGACACGGAGCGCTGTTACTGTGGGGGCTGCAGATGAATCAGATCGAGTGTTGCCTCGGCGGGCGCGTTCGCGTACGAGCGGATCGTCGGGGTCCTCGGTGAGACGTGCGAGTGAGGCCGCGAAGAGATGTACGGTGCCGTTGTCGCGGTTCGACGAGAACACAATAGTTCGTCCATCCGGGCTCAGTTGAGCGTTCGTTTCATTAAACGGGCTCGCCGTCAGGTTGTACTCCCGTTTGGCGGCGATGTCGAGCGCGAAAACATCGGCGTTCTGATCATCATCACGTTTGATGTATACCATCCAGTTGCCGCCGGCCGCGTACTGCACGTTGACGAATCCCCCAGCCGGGTTGTACGCCAGTTCGCGCGGTGATGAGCCGGTGACGTCGACTTCGAAGAGTCGGTTGGCGGCGGTGAAGGCCACCTTGGACGACGTCGGTGACCACGTGAGATCACCTTTCACGGATTCGTGCGTCGTGAGTTTTCGTTTGGCGCCTGTCGAAATATTTGCGACCCATACTTCCTCTTCGCCGCTTTCGTCGGAGATGTAGGCGAGTTGGCGACCATCAGGCGAAAACTCCTGAAAACGTTCGCGCCACGGCGAGTTGGTGATCTGGAGTTTATCACCAACTCCCGATTCGACCGGCACCACGACGATTTCACCGTGGAAGTCCACCGCGAGCGAATTGCCATCGGGTGATACGGCAAACCCTTCCGCACGATTGGAGGTGTTCAGCAGAATGTTGTCGTTCTCCTTGGGATCGAAGGACAGCTGAATCGGCACCGCCTGCGTCCGTCCCGATGCCACGTCCAGCGTCCAGAGCTGGAAGTTGTTTTCATAGACGATGCGTTTGCCGTCCGGCGACATGGACGGGAACTGCACGCCGTCGTCCGAATGTTTGGTAACCTGTTGGGGATTGGCACCGGTCGCGTCCATGCGCCAGATGTTGAACGTCTCGTCGCGCTCCGAGGCGAAGTAGATTTTGCCGTCCACTCCCCACATCGGATGGACGTCGTTGGCATGCCCCTTGAATTGCTGCAGGTCCGTGTCGGTGATCTCCCGGATCTCCCCCGATTTGAGATCCTGCACCGCGATGTCGCCGCTGTTGTTGCCGCGATATCCCTTGCGCCAGTAGGTCGGGAGTACACGATTAAACGCCACCGCGGTGGCGTCCTGTTTAATCATACCGGCTCGGCCGATATCCATGCCTAACGGCGTTGGTACCGATCCATCCAGCGGGAGCCGATACATCGGCGATCCCCACGCATCGGGTCCGCGGGCGGACGTGATAACGATGGCGCTGTTGTCTGGCGCGAAGTACAACGCCTGGTCGTCGCCGGAGTGCCATGTGAGTTGGCGTGGTTCGCCGCCGGCAGCCGCTACTATATAGACGTCGTTGTTCCCCGTCCGATTGCTGGTGAATGCAATCCACTGGCCATCCGGGGAAAAGCGCGGCGAGATATCGCGGGCGACGTGTGCGGTGAGGCGCCGAGGATTTGCGCCATTCGCGTCGCTGACCCAGATGTCATCGGCGTAGGTGAATGCCAGGCGGCCGTCGTTGGCCACGTGCGCGTATCGCACGAACCGCGTGACTTCCGGTCGCTGAGCACGCAGAGGTGCGGCGGAGGCGAGCGCGATGGTGAAACCGGTGATCACAGCCGCAACGCAGCGGCTATTGGAGCGTAAGCGGGCAGCTGGCATGGTAAAGTTCTCGCGGCTAAGGAGAGAGGCAGCCGCCGATCATGTCAGACGGGGCTGGGGTGCGCAAGGCGAGGTTGTCGCAGCGTGCCTCGGCGTGACCGACCGATCGAGCATCGCCACGTCGTGCGGGTCAATCGCTCCCTCATGGCGGGCCCACCCCGCTCGAAATTGGTCGCATCCCGTCACCCGCTCGGTCTAAGTGAACAACGCGGGGTGTCTCCGAAAGCGGGTGCACCGGCCCGGCTGGGCCGGGCTGGGGTAGTTCACCGGTGAAGTGTTGTCTCGTGTGTCCGCCGACCACTGCGGAGCAACGGCCGACCCGCGAGGCACAGGCACTCACCCTATCCGGAGATCAGGTCATGAACAAACAGTTGTTGGTGATTGGCGCGTTCGCGCTAAGCATCGCCGCCTGTGGCGGCACGAAAGATCCAATCACCCAGCCGCCGCCAGCGAATCAGGATTTGGCGTCCATCGCTCCTGCGTCTGCGAACGTGACGCTCAACGCCGGTCAACGCAGCACAATAGCGATGACTGCGACGAGTACGACCGGCTCCACACTGAGCGCTACGGGATACAGCTACACGTCGGCAAGTCCGTCCGTGGCCAGTGTATCGACAGCAGGGGTGATCACTGGGCTCAGTGCCGGCGCCACGACCATCACCGTAAGCCTCACGCTCAACAACATTACGAAGACGGCACAGGTGAATGTTACAGTGAGCGGTCAGCTGCCGACGACGGTCACGGTTGTGGCCGGGGCGAACACGCAGGATTTCACGCCGAATTTTGTGGCACTGGCGCGCAACGGTACAGTGACCTACACCTTCGGACCGCTGATCCACAACGTGACGTTCGGCGCTGGAGGTGGTGCGCCGGCTGATATTCCGAATAGCTCCAACACGAGTGTCTCGCGTACTTTTCCAACAGCTGGCACTTTTGCGTATACCTGCACGTTGCATTCGAACATGAACGGGACGGTGCTGGTTCCTTAGCCCGGCGTCAGACCTGAACGATTGGAACCTTCAGATCGAAGTCGTTCCTGGCACCGCCAAGTGATTTCATACGCTGAGCCCGGCCGCAAGGCCGGGGTCGCTACACGTGGCGTGAGAACAACTACTTAGTTGTTCCACTGGACATCAGGTGCCCTGACCAATCCGCCCCCGTGCATTCACCGGCCACGCCGACTCCACCTGATCACCACGAATGCCGTAGATCAAGTCGTTAAGGTGCACAACGATACATACATGGTTGGGCACCACTCGCACCTGTTCGCCCACGACCGGGCGCCATGAGGTCTGGCTCAGGTCGAGGATCCCGTGCTCCTCACTCATACGTTGCACGGTTACCTCGGGCATGTTGAGCACCGCACCAAATCCCTCGCCGCTCGCACCGCGCACTGGCTCTCTACCCAACGCCTTGGCCCCCGCGTCAATCACGGCCTGACCGTCCACGGCAGTACTCACCACGGTCGCCAGCACTGAGAACGCACAGTCTTCCCACCCGCACGCACCAATCATCGCCGTGGTCCGGTCGTTGTACACGTAGGTGCCAGGCCTTACTTCGTGCACCCCAGCGACCTCATGAATGCGCCACGCCAGCGGCGTTGACCCGCCGCTCACGATCGGTGGCTCCGCACCCCCGGCTTTCAATCGATCGAGCAGAGCGGCCAGATCAACGTTGAGTTGATCCAGCTTAGTGCTCATCGCCTCACCGGATTCCCGGATGTGGCCGGGATAAAACGCGATCCCCTTGTACTCCAATGGTTTCTGCGTCCCCACATACGTGGCCAGCGCCAAAACATCATCGGGTGACTGCAACCCAACGCGGTGCATCCCCATGTCGGCCTCGACATAAACACCAATCGGCCGATCAGCCTCCTGTGCCGCCTCGGCCAGCTGGTCAACAGCGATCATGCTGTCGAGTGCCACAGTAATCCGCACGGACTCAGGCAGTGCCATTACGCGGTCGAGCCGAGGCTTGCCGAGCAGGGGATAGGCAAGCAGCAGGTCGTTCGTGACCTCGCTCATGACCTCGAGCTCACGCGGTGTCGCACAGGTAAGACCAACAGCACCGAATCGCATCTGCTCAGCAGCAACTCGTACCGACTTGTGCGTCTTCACATGAGGCCGCAGCGCCAGGCTGTGAATGGCGGTATACGACGCCATCCGATCCAGATTGGCACTCAGTCGATCGAGATCAACCAACGCACAGGGAGTCTCGAGTTCCTCAAAACTCCTCGGCAACGTCTGCTGATCAGACAACGAAGTAAAGCGGGATCGCTTGTTCATTTTACCACCATCCAAGAATCTTCCACCACCCGACACCCACAGTGCCCCAGATAGTGAGGGTCACAACAGATACGATGAAGCCGAGTTTCCACCACTCTTTCTGTGTGATGTAATCGGCGCCGAAATAGATCGGGGCAGTTGTCGTGCCGTAGTGTGTTAATGATGCGTCGAGGTTGGACGCTGCGGCGAGGGACAGGACGGCAAGCTGTGGTGGGGCGCCGGCCGCGAGAAGTACTACAAGGAAAGGCGGAAACATCGCCGTTGCATGCGCGGTGATACTCGCGAAGGCGTAGTGTGCGTAGAAATAAACAAGGATGAGCAGAATCAGCGCGGGGGCCCAGTTCCATCCGATCGTCATCGACGCGGCAAACTCGGCGAATCGAGTTGTGATTCCGGTTTCGCCGATCGCTTCCGCCATCCGCACCAGGCCACCATACCAGAAGAAGATGTCGAACGCCTGCTTCTCACTCATCAGGTCGTCCCATGTAATGACCTTTGCAACGAGCAGCGTGGATACACCCAAAAGTGCGACCACAGCGTAATGAATGTTATGAATACTGGTTGTCATCCACAGCAACGCCACCATCACGAACACGGCGAGCATCAGCCGCTCACCGCGTTTCATCGGACCCATCGCGTTAAGCTCCGCAACCGCCATTTGTGTTGCCTGCGGCGTGTGCGTTACCTCGGGCGGGTAGATCTTGAACAGGAGCCAGGGCACCACCATCAGTGCGACGATGCCCGGCACAATGCCGCCCAGCATCCACTTGGCATATGTGAGCTCGACAGGAGTGATCTCGAGCGCGAACTTCGCTATCAGTACGTTAGATGCCTGGCCAGTGAGAAACATCGCGCAGGCGATGACATCACACTGGTAAATGGCCTTCATCAGAAAGGCGCCCAGTCGTCGCCGCGTGGGGCCGGGGCGTGAATCGTATGCCTCCGCGAGGCTGCGTGCGATGGGAAAAACGATGCCGCCGGCGCGTGCACTGTTCGATGGGATGATCGACGCGAGGACGGCATCGGTGCCAATAAGCGCGTAGCTTAGCCCGAGCGATTTGTGGCCAATCGCCCGAATAAACAGAAATGCGATGCGGCGGCCGAGTCCCGTGACCATCACCCCACGCGCGATGAAAAAGGCGCAGAGGACAAGCCAGACGACCGGATCAGAGTATCCCTTGAGTGCCAGCAACGGCGTCATGACGCCGGTCAAGGCGATCGTACAAATGCCCAGGAACACAACCGCGCCGGGGGGCACGGGGCGGACAATCGACCCGACGATCGTTGCGATGAAGATCGCCAGCAATCGCCAGGACTGCGCCGTGATGCCTTCAGGCGGCCCGATCCAGAGGATGGCGAACGCGACGCCGAGGACGAGTCCCCATTTCAGGAGGAGCGAATCGCCTTGCGGAGGGGTCGATCCGGGCGGGGGAGTAGTCGGAGGCGTGGTCATTTCGGGCGCGAATATGTCCCGCGGTGCACGCAGAGGGCAGTAGCTGGTTGCGGTTAGCCGAATGAAAACGGACTCGTTATCATTAACGGATGACCAAGGTCGAGCTGCTCGAACAGGCCATTGAACGCCTCACCCCCGCCGAACGCGCCAGCTTTCGGGCGTGGTACGCTACCTTCGACGCGCGCGAATGGGATCGCCAGTTCGAGGCAGACATCGCGGCCGGTAAGCTGGAGGGTCTGGCTGACGCCGCACTCGCCGAGCACCGCGATCAGCGAACTCGCAAGCTTTGAGACACCACGCCACCGCTGATTTTTGGCGGTGCTATGAAGCGCTTCCTGCGCCGATCCGCAGCCTCGCTGATAAGCAATTTGAACTGCTCAAGGCCAATCCGCGGCACCCGTCGCTCCACTACAAGATCGTTGGCCGGTTCCGGTCGGTAAGGGTCGGGCAGCATTACCGAGCCTTGGGAGTGGAGGCCGACGAGGGCGTGGTGTGGTGGTGGATCGGGACCCATGCGGAATACGATCGACTGGTCGGCTAG
>JBGTBX010000334.1:0-2055 GCA_041749115.1 Gemmatimonadaceae bacterium | reverse complement strand
CGTTGACGCAAGGCAGCGGCGCCGGCGCACGGACCTTCGCGTTCGCGTACAACCCGCAGGGGTTCCTCGAGTCGATCACCGATCCGATCGGCCGAAACGTCCAGTTCACGCATGACACTGCGGGACGCGTCACCAGCAAGACGTTGCCCGATGGAAGCGTCGTCGGGGTTGGCTACGATGCGGCGGTCAACGTCACGAGCGTGACGCCGCCTGGCCGACCGGCGCACACGTTCGCCTACTCGGATCGCGACGAGCTGACGCTCGCCACCCCCCCCGGTTGTTGCCGGCGCCGGGCCCAGCAACTTCGCCTACAACCTGGATCGGCAAGATGTGTCGACTGTCAGGCCTGACAATCGCAGCGTCACGTCGGGCTATGACGCTGCGGGCAGATGGGCGAGCCGCGTCTTCGCCACGGCCGGTGTCACCACCGGGTCCGATACGTTCAGCTACGACAGTGCGGGACGCGTCGCCAGTGTCGCCGCGGCAGGCGGTGTGACGACCCACTATGCCTACGCCGGATCGCTCTTGACGAGCGAGAGCTGGACCGGTGCGACGGTTGGCAGCGTCGCCTTCGGTTACGACTCGAGCCTGCGGCTGGCCAGCCAATCGGTCAACGGCGTCAATGCGATCGCCTTCGGTTACGACAGCGACAGTCTGCTCGTCAGTGCAGGCGGGCTTGCCATCACCCGCGACCCGCAGCATGGGTTGGCGACGAGCAGCACGCTGGGCCTGGTGGGTACGACCGCCGGCTTCAGCGCTTTCGGCGAGCTTGCGAGCTTCACGACGACGGCCAGCGGCGCGTCGGTTTACAGCGCGACCTACGTTCGCGATGCGCTTGGCCGGATCGCCCAGAAAACCGAAACGCTCGGCGGCGTCACCGACGTCTACGTCTACACGCACGACCTCGCGGGGCAGCTCACGCTGGTCACGAGGAACGGCACCGCCGTCGAGAGCTATGGCTACGACAGCAACGGCAACCGCATCACTTCCACCGTCGCTGGCACTAGCGTGGTTGCGACGTACGATGCCCAGGATCGGCTCGTTGCCCGCGGCGCGACAAGTTTTGCCTACAACGCAGCGGGCGAGCTGTCCGCGAAGACGACCGGCGCCCCGATCACCAACTTCCAATACGACGCGGTCGGCAACCTGCTCGGGGTGTCGCTGCCCGGCGGAACATCGATCAGCTACGTCGTCGATGGCCGCGATCGACGGGTGGGCAAGCGCGTCAACGGAGCCCCGGTCCAGGGCTTGCTCTACGGCGATGCACTGCGTCCGATCGCCGAGCTTGACGGCAGTGGCGCGGTTACGAGCCGCTTCGTTTACGCGGGCAGGCATGTGCCCGCTTACCTGATCAAAGGTGGTGTTGCGCATCGCATCGTCGCCGACCATCTCGGCAGCGTCCGACTGGTCGTGAATGCGAGCACCGGCGCGATCGCGCAACGCATCGATTACGACACGTTCGGAAATGTGCTCGCCGACACCAACCCCGGCTTCCAGCCGTTCGGATTCGCGGGCGGGATCTACGAGTCGGCGACGGGTCTCGTGCGCTTCGGCGCACGCGACTACGACCCGCAGGTCGGGCGGTGGACCGCCAAGGACCCGATCGGCTTCACCGGAAAGGATCCGAATCTGTATCGGTACGTTCGCAACGACCCGCTCAACTTGATCGATCCCGCCGGACTCGATCCGATCGTCGATACGGTCGTGGGGGTGGGCGCCGGCCTCGCCGATCTGCTGTTGGGATTGTGGGCAGTGCCCACGCCACCGATGCCGCCTGAAGGTTCGTTGGGAATGTACGCTTATTCGACGGGCAACCCCGTGACGGACACTGCGAACCTGATCAACCTTCTCGCCGGCGAAACCGTGGTCGACACGCACGGCCTGGGATTTGGCGCCGGGAAGTTTTGCACGGGATTGATCGGCGGCGGCGGCGGCGCCCTTCGCGGGGCGAGGGCGCTGGCCGATGACGCTGCAGACGCAGCCCTGCGGGCGCTTCAAGCCAAGAACGCTTCGCGCCTTGCCGCCAGTCGGAGCGGCCAGGTCGACTTCGCGGCA
>JBGTBX010000333.1:0-1627 GCA_041749115.1 Gemmatimonadaceae bacterium | reverse complement strand
AAGGTTGAAGGGGAGGAAGGATGGCACTGTGTCCGCGTGTATGCGGAAACCGAGGACGGCGAGCGTGTTCCTTTAGTTAACGCTAACGGCGCAGTGATCTCTCGCGGCTCGCACGGAGATAGCCAACAGGATGCGCCGAATGAGAGCGATCTCTTTTACGTCCTGACCGATGAGGATATTGAAGTCGACCCACCTCAGCGCGCGGTCCCGCGTGATCCGAGTCTTGCCCATGCTCTGATACGCGCAAAGTTCGCTGCCCTTGCACAGAATCGTGACCCGGATCTCGTGACGCTGTCTGGTCGCAGTTGGGTCGAGAAGCACGCACGAAGCAAGTCTGCGGGAACCGATACGATCGAAGTGAAGCTCGGCAAGGAGGGCAAGGCCAACGTGCTGCTATCGAGCGTGTTGGTGGATGCCGAGTTGGCGTTCCTCACCGATCCGTACGGCACCACGCGTCTACGACTAAATGTTGACGCCACTAATGAACTGCGACGCGCGTCGATCTCCATCGATTGGCCCGATAGCGAAGAGGCGCGCTTCTTTTGTCAGAGCCGGACGGAGTACTTCGGGGCGATCGTCAAGGGTGAAGAGCAATTTGTGACGCAGGGCGCGGATCTGAACGAACTACGAGTGCCCGCTCAGAACTACGCAAGCGCGTATATAGCATGGCTGGACGCGGCCTTGGCCAGAGGTGCATCCCACGAAGCAAGCGTCGCCCGCAACGCTTTGGAAGAGTTGCGGTTTGCGCTGTGCGTGGACTCCGTGTCTCTGGTTCTGACGGATTACCGAGGGCGGCGGCGTGAGGCCGTGTTGCTGGGGCCGACGCATCCCATGCGCGCGAGCTGGCATGCTGCTTGGGTAGCACTCGCGGAGCAGTGGTTGAAGCAGGCGGGCGCCGCAGATCGGGAATTCGTTGTACCGACACGCGACGCCATACTTAAGCAATTGTCGCCGGTCAGCTTTCCGCCCGTAGTCCCCTTCGGCGAGGAGCTCGGGCGCACCGCACTGGCGGTGGACAATATCAGCCCATTCTGGTCGTTGTACGCTGCGTCAGATGAGCCAGACCCGCGCGGCTTGATCGGCGAAGTTTGTGCTGCGTTAGGACTTTCCGAGCCCTCAATTGGTGGAGCCCTGATCGACTCGGGATACGTGGCGGAAAGGGTAGTGCGCTACCTACTCCAACACCCGTATGTGAGCACGCTCACGATCAACGGATTCAATGCGGGACGTGCATCCGTTCTCGCGGATGTGCTGTTGACGTTGCAGCGAAACGCGGAGTTTTCCGACCTGCGCTACGACGTGCGCTTGTTTGTAGCGGACGCTGATGCTCCAGGCGTGGGCGAGGCTCTGACGGAGCTCTTAAATCCAGACTCCGGCGTTAGCGCCAAGGAAGCGGACGCCTTCTCTACGCCAACTGAGAGTCACTTGCATCCCAAGCTTCGGCTTGCGATCCGCTCGGCGGAAGAGTTTCGACGCGATCCTGATAGCCACTCAGCTCATCTGTCATTTCTTTTCGATTTGTTCCCGGCCGAGGAAATCCGAGCGACCGATGCGACCACTTTGGACGAATGTTCATTCGTCCATGGGCTTGTGCAGCCGTTTGCAGTGGATTACCGCGAGGACGAGC
>JBGTBX010000332.1:0-33624 GCA_041749115.1 Gemmatimonadaceae bacterium | reverse complement strand
GGCGTGCGTTGCAGAATTGATCCAGCGCACTTCCCTGGCGACACATGAGCTGGACCTCGTGGTCTTCGGGACGGTGGTTCATTCAGTGATAGCGCCGAACATCGGGCGTGAAGTGTCCCTGATGCCGTTGATTCCCAAGGGCGTCGACGCGTACACCGTGAGCCGGGCGTGTGCCTCTGCCAATCAGGCGATAACCGACGCCGCGGATCAGATCGCACGGGGTCATATCGACGTCGCGATCGCCGGTGGTGCGGAGTCGCTTTCGAACGTGCCGATCCTGCACTCGCGCGGATTCAGCGATGCACTCGTGTCGGCGTCTCGTGCCAGATCGCTCGGAGCGAGAGTTGGTTCCCTGGCGCGAATCAGGCCACGGGATCTGGTTCCGATCACGCCAGCCATCGCCGAGCCGAGTACGGGCGAAACAATGGGTGAATCGGCAGAGAAGATGGCGAAGATCAATGAAATAAGTCGTGAATCGCAGGACGCGTTTGCTTTGCAGTCACATCGCAATGCGGCCGAGGGCATTCGCGATGGTCGCTTGTGTGCGGAGGTCGCTCCGTTGTTTGTGCCGCCGACGTTTGCACCGATCAGCAGTGACAATGGCGTCCGTCGCGACACAAGTCTGGAACAGCTGGCCGCGTTAAAGCCCGTGTTCGATCGGCGCTACGGTACTGTGACGGCGGGGAACGCGTCCCCGCTCACCGACGGTGCGGCAGCGGTGCTCCTGATGAGCGAGGAGAAGGCCACAGCGCTCGGATATGAGCCCCTGGCATTCATTCGTTCCTACGCGTACGCCGCACTTGATCCCGGTGAACAGTTACTCATGGCTCCCGTGCTGGCAGCGCCCATCGCGCTGCAGCGAGCGGGCCTGTCGCTCAGCCACATGGATCTCGTGGAAATGCACGAGGCATTCGCGGCACAAGTGTTAAGCAATCTGAAGGGACTCACCTCGCCCGAGTGGGCCGCGCGTGCAAGGGTTGCAGCGCCGGTCGGCGAAGTGGATCGCACACGGCTGAATGTAATGGGTGGTTCAATCGCACTCGGACATCCCTTTGGGGCAACGGGTGCGCGGATTACCACTACACTTTGCAATGAACTCGTTCGCCGTAACGCGCAGTTTGGTTTGATGACCGTGTGTGCCGCGGGCGGGTTGGGTTTTGCGATGGTTGTGGAGCGGCCGCGCACATGAACGACGAGCGCGCGGCACCCGTTTCGTCGGGCGGACACGCGATTCAGCTGTCACGCGACGGCGCCGTGGCCATCCTGACGTTCGATGTGCCCGGGCACGCGGTGAACACATTCACGGAGGCGACAAAGAAGGAATTCGCCGAGGTGCTGAGTGCGCTGGAGCGCGATACCACCATCGAAGGCGCGGTGCTGGTCAGTGGGAAAAAGGACAGCTTCATCGCCGGCGCTGACATTGAAGAGATTCTGGAATGGACGGGATTCGGCGATGCAGAAACTGCGGCGCGCGAGGGGCAAGCCATGCTGGACCGGCTGGAACAGCTTCGGGTTCCGATTGTGGCCGCCATTCACGGGGTGTGCCTTGGAGGAGGTCTGGAGGCAGTTCTGGCCTGCGCACATCGGATTGCCACCGATCATCCGAAAACACAGCTGGCACTGCCCGAGGTGCAGCTGGGTCTGATCCCCGGGGCCGGGGGAACGCAGCGCCTTCCGCGACTGGTGGGTTTGCGCGCAGCGCTCGACATGATTCTCACGGGGCGCAAGGTGCGCAGCCGCAAAGCGTTGAAGATGGGTCTGGTGCATGAGCTTGTTCACCCGGCGATACTGCTTGATGTGGCGATACAGCGGGCACGTGAGATCGCTGCAGGTAAGCGCCGTCGCAACGCTCCAGCCCGAAAGAAGGGTCTGGTCGATCTGGCGCTTGATGGTAATCCACTTGGCCGCGCGCTGGTGTTCAACAAAGCCCGCACGGCGACACTGGCGAAATCGCGGGGACACTATCCTGCGCCGCTGGCGGCCTTGGAGGTCGTCGCTGAGGGGTATCGCAATCGGGAACGCGGATTCGTGGAGGAGGCCAGACGCTTTGCTCAGCTGTCAACGACGCCGGAGTGTCGCGAACTTATCTTCCTGTTCTTCGCGACCACGGCGCTCAAGAAAGATCCGGGGATCGAGCAATCGGTCCAGACGGCCGCGCGGGTGGGTAAAATCGGCGTGCTCGGCGCCGGGTTCATGGGGGCCGGTATTGCCGCAGTCGCCGCGCAACGTGGATTCATCGTTCGTCTCAAGGACGCGTCGCTTGAACGTGTCGGGAAAGGGATGGCGGCCATTCACGGTGTGCTCCGCGAACGGTTTGTTAAACTGCAGATCACTCGGCAGGAGTTTACGGACCAGATGCTGCGGGTTGGCGGGACAGATTCCTATACCGGATTTGGCAACGCCGATCTGATCATTGAGGCGGTCTTTGAGGATCTTGCCGTGAAACATGACGTGGTGCGTCAGATCGAGCGCGCGGTTCCTGCTACGGCGATTGTTGCGTCCAACACCAGTACTATTCCGATTGCGCGTATAGCTGAGGGTTCCGGACGTCCGGAGCGCGTGGTAGGGATGCACTTTTTCTCGCCGGTCCACAAGATGCCTCTTCTTGAGGTCATCGTAACGCCGTCAACTTTGCCGGACGTGGTGGCGACGGTCGTCGCTTTCGGTCAGCAGCTGGGCAAGACGGTGGTTGTGGTACAGGATGCCCCGGGCTTTTTCGTGAACCGGATTCTTGCCCCATACCTTAATGAAGCGGGCCGGTTACTCGAGGGTGGGGCCGGCATCGCCGAAGTTGATGATGCGATGGTGCGTTTCGGATTTCCTGTAGGCCCGATCACCTTGCTTGATGAAGTAGGTCTGGATATCGCCGGGAAATCAGGGAAAATTCTGCATGAAGCGTTTGGCGCACGCTTTGCGCCGTCTGCTGCCGTTGCGGCAGTGATTTTGGCTGGTCGCCTGGGCCGCAAGGAGAGACGTGGCTTCTATCTCTATGATCAAGCTGGCAAGAAGGGAGGCGCGGATGAGAGCGTGTATGCCGAGTTCGGCCACAACGGTGCTCGGCGACCGGTGAGCGGGGACGAGGTGCAGCGGCGATGCATATTGTCGATGATCAACGAAGCTGCTCGCTGTCTCGAGGAGGGGATTATCTCTTCACCACGCGACGGCGATGTCGCTGCGGTCTTCGGATTCGGCTTTCCTCCGTTTCGAGGGGGGCCTTTCCGCTACGTGGACGCGGTTGGCGCGGTACGCCTGGTTGCCGAGCTCGAAGAATTGAATGCGAGATTTCCCGGCAGGTTCGACCCGGCACCTCTTCTTTTGGACATCGCGGCGCGTCACGCCCGGTTTTATCCTGCGAAGGGCCGACCGGTGTGACGTGCCGCACATAATTATTTCACGATTCCCCTAAGCTGCGCGTTGCGCTCGCATGCGGGTCCGAGGGGCAGCAGATTCAGGTGTCCGCCGGGGGGCGAGCTACGTGCTGTGTGGCTTGTCACAACCGGACGATTTGACCGAAAGTGACATATCTCGCGCAGTGACAATCACTTAGAAGCACGTTTCCAAGTCAGAGTGCTCCAGACATTTACTATCAACGTTGACGCATGACGCAATCGCAGGGTCTTCTATTGCAGAACGAGAATAGCGACGGCCAGTTGGTGGCTCGGGTCATCGCTGGGGAGACCGCTGTATACGCTGTTCTGGTAGCACGGTACAAGGGGCAGTGCGGTCGATTCTCTTTGCGGATGCTTGGGAATCGGGAGGATGCGGAAGAGGCAATGCAGGATGCCTTCGTTCGCGCTTTTCGATCGCTGTCGAGGTGTGATGATCCGGACCGGTTTGGCTCGTGGCTTTTCCGGATTCTGGCGAACAGATGTCGTACGGCCGGAACGAGACGGGGCCGACGTGAACGGACGTTCGTGATTGACGAAGTGGCGGTGTTGACGGCGGCCGAGGAACACCCCGCGGAGCGGGGCGCATGGCGGGAAGAAATTCAGCGGGCTCTGATGCGTTTGGACAAAGAGCAGCGGGAAGCGTTCCTTCTGAAGCATGTGGAGGATATGGGGTATGACGAGATGTCGGAGGTGACGGGGGTTGGGGTTTCCGCGTTGAAAATGCGAGTGAAGCGTGCATGCGAACGCATGCGGGCAATGCTACATGAGGTGCACGATGGCTGACTACGAGTTTGACCCATTCATTGATGAGATCGCCCGCGAGCTGAAAAAGCCCGTGGCGATCGACGCGCGTTTTGACGCGCGAGTTATGGATGCCCTCGACCCGGTCGTTGTCCCTATATCGTCGCGGTTTACTGAGCGACGCGTAGCGCCCAGGTCTCCGTCGTTGTTTGGTCTTCGCCTCGGCGGGCTCGCTGCCGCCGCCGCCATCGGCGGTGTGGCTGTGTTTGGCGCATTGCAGTTCAACAAAAATGGCGCGGCGCCCTTCGCCGGTTCGCCGGTAGCGCTGGTTCCGGTTGCGGATGTTGCTGTGGATGTGATGAACATTCCGCAGAACGTCCAGTTTTATTTTGCCTCCCCTGCGTCGCGTTCAGTCTCGGTGATCGGACAGTTTAACGATTGGGATCCGACCACGAATCCGATGATCTACGATGAGATGAACGGGGCATGGACTGTCACGATTCCGCTGCTACCTGGCCGCCATCAGTATCAGTTCCTGGTTAATGGCGTGGATCATGTTACCGATCCCACCGCGCCTGAGGTGACCAGTGACTTCAGTTCGGCGAACTCCGTGAAAACTGTGGTGCCCGTCCGATGATTCAGTCACGCGTTCGTGCGCTCGGCCTTGCAGCCGGGTTCGTCGCGCTGACGGCGTTTTCGTCGTTCGCCGATGATCCGCGCCTCATCGGCCGTCTTGATGCGGCGACGCGTCAGGAGGTGTCCGCGATAATTGAGACCGCACGAAACGAGGGACTCCCTACGGAGCCACTGGTTGATTTGGCGCTTGAGGGTGCGAGTAAACGCGCCGCGCCGTCACGCATCATTTCTGCTGTGCGCAGCTGGTCAACGCATCTTCGGGACGCTAAACAGGCGCTCGGGCCGGCGTCGTCCATTCGCGACATCGAGGCGGGAGCGTCTGCGCTGCGCGCCGGTGTGAGCGTGAAAGAACTGGAGAAGATGCGCGCTGCGAGGAGTGGGGTTCGGCTCGCCGCAGCGTTGGATGTGATGAGTTATCTCGTGAATGTCGGCGTGCCGGCGGAGACCGTGTCTCCGGTGGTCGTACGCCTGGTGCTCGCATCGGCCACGGATGAACAGCTTATTGAACTCCGAGTGGCGGTGGAGCGGGACATTGCTGGTGGTGTGGCCGCGTCGACGGCAGCGTCGATGCGTGGTGAGGGGCTGGCCCAGATGCTCGCGGCGAGCTCAACCACAACCAATGGCGGTGCTCCGGGAAGCGGATTACCTTCGATTCGTGGTCAGTCACGTGCGATAGATCCGCTGGCGACGCCGCAAGCAGTGGGTTCGGTGACCGGGAACGCGAACGTCACCGGTGCCGACGCGGCGCGACCGGCGGGACCGCGCGGGAAACCGAAGCCGAAGAATCCGTAACCCACCCCAGTCCGTATTCCGCGAGTCTTTCTGCGCGGCGGGGCCATTGCCTCCGCCGCGCGACTGTTTTTAGGCACCTTCTGGTCCATCGCGCTCGCTCCCTGTGACGTGCGCGGGCAGCCGCTTGTGCGCACGCGCGATGTCGGCTTCGCGACGGTAGCGTTTGACAACGGGAAGACCTTTACCGCGTTGACGCTCAACGAAACGGCGCTGCTGGAGCGATCATCGGGTTCCCTCGTCGCCAATGGCCTCGTTTCATTGTTTAATGACGGTCGATGGAGCATGCAGGGTCTCCTGAGCGGCACGCGCTTCTCGGATCCCATTGTTCTGGCGCCCCGTCGAACACTCGGTCGATGGTTTGATGCGCTGCAGGGAGAGCTGTCGCTCGCAACGCTGTCGACGGCTCAGTACGGTTTTATGCCTACGCTGCAGTTTACCGGTCACAGTCGCATGCACGCGACGGCCGAGGATCGGGGTGTTTATGCCGGGGCAGGCCTGACGCGCACATTTGACGGAGTCGGGTGGCGCACGACGGTGCTTGGGGACATTGGCGGATGGGCGCGCGTGGGTGAGCGAACAATTGTTGCGCTGCGCAGTGTGCCCTATCAGCTGCAATTCGGCGATCTGCTCGGAGATCACGAAGGGTCAATCGAATGGATGCGGGGGCGAACAATCTGGGGAACGTCGTTAGGTGTTCGTACCGGAGAGGCGGGGAGGGAAACGGTTGCCTGGGGGGCACTGACGGTATCTGCTCCACTGTTTAACGATATGTTTGTGACGGCAAGTGCAGGCAAATATCCCGTGGATTTGATTCAAGGGCTCCCCGGGGGAACCTATGTGTCGCTGGGAATTCGCCTGCCGGAGGCACGATGGTCTCTCCGTCGGACGCCCCCGTCTCCGTTGCTTCGACCGACTGCACCGTTGCGGCCCGAACTTCCCACATCCCATCCCCTTGCTCTGGTGATCGGTCCGGCCCTCGACTCGCTCGGGATTCGTGAGATCCGCGCGTGGGCTCCGGGAGCGCGAGTTGTTGAACTTATGGCGGATTTTGTCGACTGGATTCCCGTACCGCTGATTCGCCAGCCGAACGGTGAATGGCGTGGCTATTACCACGTGACGGAAGGGGCACACCGGGTGAACCTGCGCCTTGATGGCACCGAAATGCGTGTACCGCTGAATCTCGTGCGAACGCAGGATGATTTCATGGGTGCGGTGGGGTTCATCATCGTGCGCTGATCCGTGATCGGGCAACAGATTAAGTCGTAGGAGAGAACGAACCCTGATGGTTGTGCGTCGCTTCTGGCTCCACTCTCAATACAACGGACACTGATATGCATGCCGGGACCGAACATGGTGCGGGGGGGCCCCCCCACCGGGAGTATAGCTCGCATCGGGCTCCTCGACCGCACCACTTCCTCGCACGTTTCATCGCCTTCGCTCCGCTGCTCCTTTCCTGCGGTGGCGTGGCTTCGCTCGGGCAATCGCCTTCCGACGGCCCTCGAACCAGGGCCGAGCTGACGAATTTCCAGGAGACCTCGACGCACGCCGATGTAATGGCGTTCATCGATTCCCTCTCCAAACTCGATCCTGCCATGACCGTCGGCGAGATCGGCAAAACAAGCGAAGGGCGCTCCATTCCCTACATCATCGCCGCTCGACCTCCGGTCTCCACACCACGTGAAGCGCAGGCGTCCGGTCGACCCGTGGTCTACGTCCAAGCCAACATTCACGCCGGAGAAGTCGAGGGCAAAGAGGCCCTTCAGGCCGTCGTGCGAGATCTCCTCCTCGAAAACCGTCGCAACGTGCTCGACTCGATCATCCTCATCGCCGTGCCCATCTACAACGGCGATGGCAATGAACGCTTCGATAAACAGGAGCGCAATCGAGGCGCGCAGCAAGGACCCGCCATGATCGGTCAAAGACCCAACGCACAGGGGTTCGATCTGAACCGGGATTACATGAAAGTGGATGCGCCGGAAACGCGGGCATCGCTGGCCATGTTCGCACAATGGAACCCGCACGTGTTCGTTGATCTGCACACCACCAACGGGAGCTACCACGGATACGCCTTAACCTGGGCGCCATCACTCAATCCAGCGGCCGAAATCCCGGGCCTGACCTTCGGGGGTGCCTACGCACGAGATTCAATCCTTCCGGAGGTGCAACGCAACGTTCAGCAACGACACGGCTTCGCGATCTTCCCCTACGGCAACTTTAATCAGAACCAGACGCCCGGATCCCCGCCGCCGCAGTCGTGGGTGACCTACGACCATCGACCACGGTTCGGCACAAACTATTTTGCGCTGCGCGGCCGCATCGCCGTGCTCAGTGAGGCGTATTCGCACGATCCCTTCGAACGACGCGTCAAGTCCACCTACGCATTTACCCGCGAGCTGTTGTCGTCAGTGGCCGCGCGCCGCGACGCCATTATCAGCCTCACCGGTGCCGCGGAACGTGCATTAAGCGGCGCACCGGCGACCGTGTCTTCCGTGCAGATTCCGGTCAGGGCGCGATTGACAACAAATCCACGACAGGGTCCCGTCCGATACGAAATCCTTGTGGCAGAGACGGACAGCGTCACGCACGAAATCGGTGTTCCGCGCGCCCTTCGGCGGAGTGGTGAGTACGTCACTCGCACGATGCCCATCGTCGACCGTTTCGACGGCATGAGGCCGCGGCCCATGCCCTGGGGCTACGCGATTCGGATGGACGACTCGTCGGCCATTCGAGTCCTCGCGGCGCATGGCGTGCGCATGCAGCGCCTGAATGCCGCATGGTCCACCGTGCAAGGCGAACAATTCGAGGCCGATACCGCCATCATTTCGACCCGCCTCTTTCAGGGTCACAATGAGGCTTTGATCGAAGGCAGCTGGCGAAGTCAGAACACGGACCTGCCCTCCGGAACGGTAATAATTCCGACCGCGCAGCCCCTTGGCGTTGTTGTCATGTATCTTTTGGAACCGGAAAGTGATGACGGAGTGGTCGCGTGGAACCTCGGGTTACGCGCGGGACGTGGTTTGCGCCACGGAATCACCAGACTTATCGGCCCCCCACCAGTTGCCACATCGCCCTTTACAGCACAATGATGTTCCTTCTGTCTGACGCGCTCGTGGCGCGGCCTCGCGGCTCTTATCACTCATGATGCGTCCTTTCTTCCTGTGGGCATCGAATCGCCACGGATTTTTTCGCTTTATTCGAAAGAACGGCATCGCGAGAAAATTCGCGCGTCGTTTTGTGGCGGGTGAAACAGTCGACGACGCTCTCGTCGCCATTCGAGCCTTAAACGCTGCCGGCATTACTGCCACGCTCGATCTCCTCGGCGAGAGCGTGACCAATGAGAAAGAGGCGTCCGCGACCGCCGACACGTACGAGATCCTCCTCGACAGGATCGCAGCAGAGGGCCTGAATTCGAACGTGTCCGTTAAGCTGACGGCACTTGGACAGGATATCTCGGAGGCCGTGTGCCTCGCGAATGTGACCCGGGTGCTGGAATGTGCCAAACGGCATTCAAGTTTCGTGCGGCTCGATATGGAAGGCACGGCCTACACACAGCCGACGCTCGACATGTTTGAGCAGAAGCTCTACCCGGAATATCCCGAATACGTAGGCATTGTGTTGCAGAGTTATCTGCGGCGCACTGAAGCCGATGTCGAGAGAGCCGTGACGCTGCAGTGCAGGGTGCGATTGTGCAAAGGGGCCTATCGGGAGCCACCATCGCTCGCGTATCCGGACAAACGGGATGTCGACGCGAACTACGTCCGTTGCATGAAGCACCTCATGTCTGAGGGAAACTATCCCGGGATCGCGACGCACGATCCGGCCTTGATCACTTCAGCTAAACGCTACGCGTCCGACGCCGGGATCCCTCCCGATCGCTTCGAGTTTCAGATGTTGTATGGTGTGCGCCGGGATTTGCAGGACGCGATCGTGCGTGAAGGGTTCCGCATGCGGGTCTACGTACCATTCGGTGAACAGTGGTATCCGTACCTCATGCGTCGGCTCGCTGAACGCCCCGCGAACGTGTGGTTCATGGCTGGCAGCGTGATGCGAGAGACGTTCTCGCGGTCGTCCTGATCATGGCCGGGCGACATCTCCCTGCGGATCATTCGCTGGGCGATGCGAACACCATCGCAGGGTATGCGCGCGCCCATGGCAGACCCGCTGCATTTGAGGGACGTGACGGAATCTCATATTCCGTGGCACTTGAGGTCGAGCCTACCGGTGATGAGGAACGGCCGTTCGGTGCGTACTTCGTGTTCCTTCGCTGGCGCCGTATCGGTGCGCAGGGAGTTGAAGGACACCTTGAAACGCCATTTATCGAATTTGCGCAGACCAGCGAGGATGCGCGGCAGGCGCTTGGCGCCTGGAAGCTGAATGAAGTGGCAGGCGCGCTCGATGCGCTGCTCCTGCAGGCTTCCGCGAGTGAAAGGAAATGGTTCGACGTCATGAACGAGGATGAAGAGCGATCATGACACTCCGTGCCCACGTGCCATCATGACGGATTCACAGGTTGAGGGCGTAGTACTCAACGGTACCGGGGGCATCTGGAACGTGTGGATCATGACCGAGCGACGAGAAGTCCCGGCGCGATTGCTCGGTCGAGTGAAACACGAGTCCGATACGAAACTGGCGGTGGGCGACCGCGTCCATTTGGTGCCCGACGAACGCAATGCTTCGATGGCGATCGGGGCGATTCTTCCCCGGATCTCGACGCTCTCCCGCCGCAGGCCGGGTGGATATGGAGAACGCATCGTTGCGTCCAATCTCTCTCAGGTGCTCGTGGTTCTGGCGATGGTTAAGCCAGAACCCAATCTGCGCATGCTGGATCGGTTTCTGGTTATCGCCGAGGCGAACGACATTGCGGCGCGCATCGTCATGAACAAGATCGATCTCGCGTCTGAGGACGAAGCACGGGCGTTTATTCAGGCATACAGCGACATCGGGTATGACGTGTATCCTGCGAGCACAAAGACCGGTGCAGGTCTGGAGGAACTCCGTGCCTCCCTTCAGCAGAACGTTTCAGCCTTCACTGGCCCTTCAGGAGTGGGCAAATCGTCGCTGCTCAACGCGATATATCCGGGGATGTCTCTCCGCGTTGGCGAGATCAGCGAGTCGGTGAACAAGGGGCGACACACCACGGTCGGCGCGTGGATGGTTCCATTGCCGGACGGCGGGTTTGTTGTGGATACGCCTGGTCTGCGCGAGGTGGGACTATGGGGACTCGCTTCTGAATCGCTGGATCAATGTTTTCCGGAATTTCGCGGCGCGTTAGGCGAATGCCATTTTGGTGATTGTCGCCACGTCGCCGAACCCAAATGCGCAGTACGGCAGCTGGTCACCACCGGTGCAGTCACCGATGGCCGATACGGCAGCTACTGTGATCTGCTCGGCGAGATTCAGCAGGACGAGCGCGACGCACAACCCTGAGCATATGCTGCGTCTGGCCGCGCATTCCCTGTGCGCGGACAGATGTTAAACGGCTCGTCAAACGTCGCAAGTCCACGGTACGTGCGAAGCCACAATGCTCTCATACGCGTGATGTAATCACGGTGACAAGCGTTGCACGATCCACGCGCAATCACGGAGACAAGCGCTCCGCGATCCACGCGCAATCACCGCGACGAGCGCCCCACGAATCCACGCGCAGTTACGGCGACAAGCGCTCCACGACCCATGCGGCGCCATTGCGACGGAAGCGCAGCCGGTCGTGCAGCCGACTGGGACGGCCCTGCCAGAACTCGACGACGTCGGGAGAAACGCGATACCCTCCCCAGTGCTCGGGGCGGGGAACTTCGTCGCCGAATCGTGCTTCCGCGTCTGTTACCCGCTGCTCGAGCCACTCGCGGTCGGGGATCACGGCGCTCTGTTCGGACGCCCACGCTCCGTGCCGGCTGCCTAACGGACGAGACGTGAAGTAAACATCCGACTCGTCTGTGCTGACGCGTTCCACAGTCCCGGTCACACGAACCTGACGCTCGACCTCCTTCCAGAGAAAGAGCAGCGAGGCGCGTGGGTTCGCATCCAGGTCGCGCGCCTTATGGCTTCGGTAATCCGTAAAGAAGGTGAATCCACGCGTGTCGATCTCCTTGAGCAGCACGGTGCGCGCCGAAGGTTCACCGGACGCAGTGCAGGTGGCGAGCGTCATCGCCGTAGGCTCAGGAACCTGGGCGTTCACCGCATCGTCGAACCATGCAATGAACTGTGCGACCGGATCGTTCAACAGCACGCTTTCGTCAAGCGCCTGCTTTGCGTACTCCTGACGAATGTCTGCGAGCGAACGTGCGGTGTCGGGCTTCTCAGGCGTCACGGATCGTTCTCCGGAATGAAACGGTGCGATGAAACATCATTAAGCGAAGCAGGGCCGAATCCCGTTGATCCGGTGGACTTCTGTTGCGACTCAATACAATGTATCGGTCGCAGCATGGGGTCGCAGTGTGTCCCGTTGTCTCGATTATGACAACTCGCGGACCGCGTCGCCGAGTGATATCCTCCGCTTTCACCGATGTCCACCAGAACGTGACGACTTCTACAGAGACCCGAGACCCGAGCGCCGAGTTTGAGCAGATCGCGATTCCGTGGATGCAGGACGTCTACCGGTTCGCGCTCTCGCTGACTCGTAATCCCGCGGAAGCCGAGGATCTTGTGCAGGAGACCTATCTGCGGGCCTTCAAGAGCTGGCACACATTTCTGATCGGAAGTGACGCCCGACGTTGGCTTTTCACGATCTGCCGAAATGCGTTCCTTCGGCAGCGGGAAAAGCTTCGCCACGAAGTAGACGTCGAAGACCCGATGATGGAGACGCTCGCCGCCGTTACCCAGAGCGCCGAAATGCATAGGGACGGGACCGATCGGCTGCTGGCACGCATCGACCTGGCGCCGGCGCTGACCGATGCATTGGGCAAGCTTCAGGAACCCTTTCGCTCGACGGTGATTCTTGTGGATGTGCAGGATCAATCATACGAAGAAGCGTCGGAAGTTCTCGGAGTGCCCATCGGGACCGTGCGTTCTCGCCTCTTTCGAGGCAGGAGGCAGCTCCAGCAGATGTTGCACGACTACGCCAGGGATGCCGGATTCTCCACCGCCCAGCCGAGCTAGCGCAGAATGCCCGAAGTGAAACAACTCGATTGCCGTGAGGCGATGGCTCAGCTCTGGGATTTCCTCGATGAGGAATTGACGCCAGAGACCATGAGTGCGGTGAAGACCCATCTGGACGCTTGCGCGGCGTGCCATCCCCATGCGCAGTTCGCGGAGCGTTTTCTGGCCGCTCTGGGCCGCTGCAGGCCCACCGATGACATGCCCGGCACGCTCAAACAACGGATCATGGTCTGTCTGCAGAACGAAGGATTGAAATCTGCCTCTTGAATACCCCTAGGGGGTATGTTATTCTTCGGTCGTGAACCCTACGAGCGAGGATATATGAGCACCATAGAACTCCGGATTGAAGGAATGAGCTGCGGCCATTGTGTGGCCGCCGTGAAGAAGGCGCTCGCATCGGTGGACGGACTTACGGTCAACTCAGTCGAGATCGGCAAGGCAATGGCGTCGGCAGAGGATCCCGTTGCTGTGACACCTGCGATGCTTGATGCGCTCGACGACGCGGGCTACCCCGCCGACGTGGTGACGCGGTAGATCACTATGACGCCCGCCATCAAATCCGGGCCGGCCACCCCCCCGCGTTCCGGCGACGTAGAGCCTGGCGTACCGCCAGCAGAAGAACCTGTAGACGCGGTTGGCGTAACCATTCCGGTGACCGGGATGACGTGTGCCGCCTGTCAGTCGCGCATCCAGCGCACGTTGCAGAAAACACCCGGCGTGCTTGATGCGACTGTTAATCTGATGACAAACAGCGCGGCGGTGCGCTTTGATCCGTCGCAGCTGAATGTCCAGGATGTCATCACGCGTATCCGGGACACGGGATATGGGGCTGAATTGCCCGGCGCGGTTGGTTCTGGGCTTGAGTCACAGGCAGCACAGCATGAACATTTTGCCGGGGAGTACCGGTCGATGATGCGTCGGGCCGGCATCGCACTCGTCGCCGGTGTGATCGCGATGATCGTGTCGATGCCACTCATGACGATGGCGGCGCATGACGGTCCCTGGATGGGCGGTGACCCGGTGATGCAATGGACCATGCGCACGGTCGACCCGGCCCTGCGATCGGCCTGGCCGTGGCTCTATGCGGTCAGTACAAGCACGCTGTCCTGGTTTCTCCTCGTGCTCACGTTGTTTGTGATGACGTGGTCAGGGCGACATTTCTACGTACGTGCCTGGCAGGCGGCGCGGCACGGCGCCACCGACATGAATACACTCGTGGCGTTAGGCACCGGTGCTGCGTTCATCTGGTCGGCCGTGGCGACTGTTGCCCCTGACCTGCTGACCCGCAATGGCGTGACAGCAGACGTGTATTACGAGGCAGCCATTCTGATTATTGCACTGGTGCTTGTTGGAAATGGCATGGAGGCGCGCGCAAAGGACCAGACCGCATCGGCACTGCGCAAACTGATGGACTTGCGGCCCGACACGGCACGTGTGGAACGCGATGGTGTCACGGTCGACCTGCCTCTCGATCAGGTTGTCAGCGACGACGAGGTCCTGGTGCGACCGGGTGAGCGCATTCCGGTGGACGGTGTGGTGCTGAGCGGCAGGAGCGCCGTGGACGAATCGATGTTGACGGGCGAGCCGCTCCCCGTGAGCAAAGACACAGGTGATACGCTCGTCGGAGGCACCATCAATCGATCGGGGGCCCTGCGATATCGTGCGACCACGTTAGGCAGCGACTCGGTACTGGCGCGCATTGTGTCCGTGATGCGGGATGCGCAGGCAACGCGCGCACCGACGCAGCGCTTGGCCGACAAGGTCAGTGCGGTCTTTGTGCCCACGGTACTGGTTCTGGCGTTGTTAACCGGTGTGATCTGGTATGTGGCCAGCGACGTCGCGCCGTTGGCGCGAGCGGTTGCCGCTATGGTCTCGGTGCTCATCATCGCCTGTCCGTGCGCGATGGGTCTGGCGGTACCAACCGCTGTGATGGTCGCGACCGGGAGAGCCGCGCAGTTCGGCGCACTCATAAAAGGCGGCGATGCGTTGGAGCGCGCAGCTCAGGCAGACATTGTTGTTTTTGACAAGACGGGAACGCTGACCGAAGGTCGACCGAGCGTCGTCGCGAGTGACCTCACCGACGAAGTGCTGCGGTTGACGGCATCCGTGGAGCAGCACTCCGAACATCCACTGAGTGAAGCGCTCGTTGCCTACGCGGCGCAGCGAGGCGTGCCGCTGAATCAACCGTCTTCATTTGAGGCCGTGGCTGGTCGCGGTGTGATCGGGACCGTGGATGGACACGAGCTCGTCGTTGGCAACCTCGCGCACCTTCGCGAGCGTGGAATCTCCACGGTCGATGATTTGCCCGGCATCACCTCCGTGGTTTCGCAGGGTCAGACTCCGGTGTATGTCGCGGTGGACGGGCAATTTGCCGGGTTGGTGGCGATTGCCGACGCAATTAAACAGCACGCCCCGGCTGCGGTCGCGCGCCTCAGGTCACTCGGCCTCGAAGTGCATCTGCTCAGCGGCGACACCGAGGCCGCCGCGCGAAGCGTCGGCGCTCAGGTCGGTATTTCGCAGGTGACGGCCGGAGTCTCGCCGGCTGACAAGCTGGACGTGATCCGGCAGCTCCAGGCCACGGGGAAGCGGGTTGTTATGGTTGGCGACGGTGTGAACGATGCGCCGGCGCTGAGTGGAGCGGACGTAGGAATTGCGATGGGAACAGGCACCGATATCGCGAAGGATGCAGGACACATTACATTGATGCGTGGGGACCCACGGGTGGTCGCGGATGTGCTTGAGCTCGCCCGCTCTGCGCGGCGGGTCATGAAGCAGAACCTTTTCTGGGCGTTTATCTACAACGTTGTGAGTATCCCGATCGCGGCCGGTGTGCTGTATCCGGCCTTCCGCATCCTGCTCAGCCCGATCATCGCAAGCGCGGCAATGGCGACAAGCTCGGTGAGTGTTGTGACCAACTCGCTGCGGCTGCGCCGCGCGGTGAAATCATCATGAACAAGCCCGTGTCCGACTCCGCGGTTCATACGCACTGTGCGTGTGGCGACGTGACCGGCCATGAAAACGAGTCGGACACGTCACGTAAAGCCGTGGGCGTGGACGACGCGATCAAGAAGGGCAACCTCACACGGCTGCGCAGGATTGAGGGGCAGGTGCGGGGGCTGCAACGTATGATTGAGGAAGAACGCTACTGTGCCGATATCCTCACCCAGGTATCCGCCGTGCATGAGTCGTTGCGATCCGTATCGCGGGAACTCATGCGCAATCACCTGAAACACTGCGCATCCTCGGCGATCCGACAAGGTGAAAGCCAGGCAGAAGCGATGTACGACGAACTGGTGGACCTCATGCACAAGCACGCACGATGAGCCGCCTTCTCGTGACACGCCCCGTCGCCGCGTGGCGCACGCTTCGCTGTCACGCAACGCAAGTCGCGCGCGCCTGCCTTCGTGCAGCAGCGCTGCTGCTATGCGCGTTGACCGCCGTGGCGCCGCTGGTCAGCCGTGCAGCCACCACGTGTAGCGCCATGGCGACGCGCGCGTCGAGCGATCATCATGCGCCGCAGTCAACGCATGAGCGCGCCACACATTCGGAGGAGGGTGGTGATACCTCCGCGTCCGTGTGTGAGCACTCGATGATGTGTCAAGCGACAATGAACCTCGTGGCGGCGACCGTGCCCGACGAGACCCTTCAGTTCAGCGAAGGTCGTATTCCACTGATCGTGCAGTTTCATCGTTCGCCCGTTCCCGCGCTCGAGCCCCCGCCTCCGCGACTGCGAGTCTGAGCACGCTGGCGTCGCGCACCGTGCGCGTCGCTTTGACTCACGGGAGAGCAACATGTCAAAACATTACACGGCTGCAAAACTTGCGGCTGCACTCACGATTTTTGCAGTCACCGCGCCGCAAAGCGCCGTGGCACAGACCGATTATTACAATCTGGACAGTGGACGACCTTTCAGGACCGAAGATGCGTTGACGGTTGAACGACGCGCATTGGAGTTTCAGTTGAGTTCGTTTCGCTTCAGCGGTGGAGCCCGCGGGCCGGCCTCTCAGGAATTCTCCCCGGAAGTAAGCTGGGGTATCCTGCCTCGCACCCAATTGGAGCTGTCGTTCACGCTGGCACGTCAGGATGGCAATGGCTTCGGGGCATCGGGTGCCGAAATCGAGGTCCTGCATGCGTTGAACGCAGAAACGCTCACCATTCCTGGCATCGCCATCGGAGCGAGCCTTCACACACCGTTCGGGCGATTTGGTGAGGGCAACCCCATGGGAGAAGTTCTGGCCATTGCCACACGCACGACGGCGGTTGGTCGGATTCACGCGAATGCCGCGTTAGGCATCGGCAACGCCGGCTCGGGGGCTGACGCTGATGCGTCGCGCTGGCGGGTAGGTGTTGCTGTCGACAAAACGCTGGCGGTCAGGGCACTGCTGATCGGTGCAGAAGTGGTGCTTGAATCTCCACAGATTAGCGATATCGAGCGTACGCTGACCAGTATGATTGGAATGCGGTATCAGGTCGGGCCGCGGACTGCGGTGGACGTTGGTGTTGGTCGGACCTTCTCAGGCCCGGGAGACGGACGGTGGGTTGTTACGTTTGGTTCAACACGCATGCTCGGTGCCTTATGGGGAGGGAGATAATCATGAAACGCAACACTCACACTCGCCTGCTGGCGATCGCGTTAGGCGCATTGGTCGCGTTCCCCGCGCAAGCGGACGCTCAATGGAGTCAGGTCTACGAACAGGCGTATCTTCAGGCGCCGCACAACTGGGTCTTCAGAACGGAACATCCGGCGGCCGACCGGTTGTTCAACGCCTTCGACTACGGGCACGCAATTCTGTACGAAAAACTCTATACGAGCCGAGGCAAGGCCGTCGAGGAACTCGAGGTCAAGCAGTACAACTACCTCACCACAAAACTCCTCGTCAATCCGCCCCGTGTTCCGCTGGAAGAGCTGGCGATTGAGCCGACGTATGGCAGACTGGCTCCCGAAGCACGAGCGATGTTTGAATGGGCGCACATCCTGCATCGCCAGGCGTACGATATTCTGGCCGATGACCGATTGAATGCGACCGAACAGCGCAGGGAGATCGATCGTTTGGTGCGGTACTACAAGACACGTCCGAGTCTGGCATTCAGTAGCAAGCCCAAGACCATGGCGCTCATGCAGGAGCAGCCGTACTCCCTGGCATTCCGGAACAACTACCCGAAGTTCAACGGCTTAATCTGGGCGTACCATTGGCTCCAGGTCGGACTGTACGAACCGCTCGTCACAGGCGCTACCGCCGACGCGCGCCGTGCCGGAGTACTCGGCGCGGTTGCACGCTTCAAGTCGATGGTGGTGGACGCCCCGGAACACTTGCCGTACGTCATGCCAATGACGGCTGCGGTCGCGCCGGAGTTTGCCAAACAGTATCAGGAACTCGCGATCATCTTCGACAATCTGCACTCGATGCACGACGTGATCTCGGATATTCTGGCCAACCCGTCGGTGCCGAGAAATCGCAAGCGCGCCGAGATTCTTATCGCAGCTGAACAATATCGCGACGATACCACCGAGGTCATGTCTGTTGATGGATGGCTGCGCATGTCCGCGATGATGGGTGTCGAGAACATGGGTGGCGTTGCCACCGATGTGTTTACGCCGCGGCCGACGCCCAGCGTCGAACGTGGATACGTGATGCGGCACGATCGCGAGGGGAACATGATCGGCGAACATGCCGGCCATGAGATGGCGGCGACGCCGACTCCGGCCGCAGATGCGCACGCGGGACACCAGATGCCGGGGATGGCTGCACCGGCGAACGATTCCGCGCAGGTGAACGATGTGCTGAAGCGGTTCTTTGCTGCTCTCGACAGTGGTGACGTCGCCGCCATCAGCCCGATGTTGGCTGCGGGCGCAACGGTGGCAATCACTGGCGTTACCGTTCCGGCTGCCGACCGGGCCAGCGCGCTGGCTCGCGCGTTTACCGGTCAGGGCAGGGGAGAGGTGCGATCGATACAGGTGAATGGCCAAGTCGCATGGGCGACGTGGCGCGGAGAAGCTCTGGCCACTACCGTTTCTGTCGTGCTTAGCAAAACGACAACGGGCTGGTTGATAGTGCAGCTGCAACGATAAGCGGTCAGGCAGCCGGTTCCGGCGGCGCAACCTGAACGCTGACCGGAACACCCTGTCGTACACTCTCGGTCACAATACAGAAGTCCTCGAAGAGATCCAGACAGCGTTGCATCCGCGGCACATCCGCGGGTGCAACGTCAGGGTGCAGCGTTATGCTGCACGGGCCCACCCTCAGTCGGCCCCGGGCGTTGCGGATTGTCGTGCCCGAGGCATTGATCCGTAAGCCACGTACGTCAATCCGCGACTTGCCGAGGCAGAAGAGGAGACTCGCGCCCAGGCAACTCGCCATCGCTGCGAGCAGGACGCGCGTTGGGCTGGGACCGCTCCCCTCGCCAAGCGGAGGTCCCTCGTCGATGACAAATGGGTTGACCCCTGGGAGCTGTGCGTCAACCTCAAAGCGATAGCCGCGATCGAGCGTGAGTGAGATGCCGTATTCGCCCGCGGGAGAGGCGGCCTCTGAGTCAGTGGATGTCATACGATGGTGATCGTGAGAGAGCTGCGCCTTCGGACACCGAACGCGCCACGAATCAGCATCGCCGCTGGCTGTGGGCAGGTCAAGCAGGACTTACCTTACGTGTTGAACTTCGATGTGGCAGCTTCGTTGTCGCAGTCAGTGCCCACCACTCTCACGTCCATCCCGATGTTCCGCATTTCACGAATTGCCCAGATCGCGTTCGCCGTGTGCATGGGTGCAGCGCTGCACGCGCAACCGAGCGCGCAACACAGCCGCACCTACAGCCAGCTGCTCTCGCTCTTTTCCGAATGGCGAACCTTCGAGCAGCCACCGCGGCTCAGTGGCGTGCCCGACTATTCGACGCCGACCAATACGCGTCGCCTCGCGTCGCTGCGGCGCATGCAGGCGAGGCTCAAGGCGATCGATACCACCGGATGGACCGTGCGCGAGCAGATCGATCATCATCTCGTTCGTGCCGAGATGAACGGCATGGAGTATCACCTGCGCGTGCTGCGTCCCTGGGCGCGCGATCCGGCGTACTACGTCTCGATCATCACCGAAGAAAGTGATACGCCGGCCAAGGAAGGTCCGGTGATCCACGGTGCGATCAAGTTGTTCGATTACCCGGTATGGCCACGCACACTGCTTGATACCGCCGGGGCGCTCACCGCTGAGCAAAGCGCAGAATTGGCCTCGCGCATCGCGACGATCCCTCGACTGCTGCAGGTAGCAAGGACCAATCTTGCAGGAGGCAATGCCCGGGACCTCTGGGTTGGCGGGGTGAAGGCGTTTGAAGAGCAGAGTGAGGCACTCCACACACTCGCAACACGTGTTGGCACCGCCGACGCAGCGTTAAGCAAGGCAGTCGCCGACGCACGCACGGCAACCGATCAGTTCGCGGAGTGGATCCGCACACAATCGCGCACCAAAACGGGCCCGTCCGGGATCGGTAAGGAGCAGTACACATGGTATTTGCGCAACGTGCTGCTCGTGCCCCTCTCGTGGGATGATGAAGTGGCAATCACTCGTCGCGAGTTGGCGAGAGCGCACGCGTCGCTCCGGCTCGAAGAGAACCGCAACCGCAAACTGCCTGAACTCCCCGTCGCCGATACGCCAGAAGACTACCGCGCCCTGCAGGACCGTGCGATTCCCCGCTATATCAACTGGGTGCGGGACAACGATATCCTCACGATGGAGCCGTGGATGGAGCGCGCCCTACGCGAACGAACGGCTCCGTTTTCGCCCTCTGCGTCGCGCAACTTCTTTATGCAGGCCACGCAGCGCGATCCTCTCCCGCTCTGGACACATCTCTATCACTGGTGGGACAACATGCGGATCCGTGTGGCACCACACGCCAGTCCGATTCGCAGAAACGCGCTGTTGTACAACGTCTGGATGAGCAGAGCCGAAGGGATGGCAACGGCGATGGAGGAGTACATGATGCACGCGGGCTTGTATGACGACTCGCCCCGGTCCCGCGAAATCGTGTGGATCATGCTCCTGAATCGTGCTGCCCGTGGTCTGGGAAATCTGTACGCGCATTCCAACGAATTGAACATGGAGAAGGCGGGTGACATCCATGTCACGTGGACACCGCGCGGGTGGATGCGCCGCGACCCGCTCCTCGGTTTCGAACAGCACCTGTACCTGCGGCAGCCCGGTTATGGCGCGTCGTACGTCACGGGCGGTCGTCTGCTTGATGAAGTCATTGCTCAACGCGCCAGACAACTCGGCGACAGCTTTACGCTCAAGCGGGTGATGGACGAGATTAATGCAGCTGGAATGATCCCGGTATCGCTCATCTATTGGGAGGTCACCGGGGACGATCGCATGGTACGCGAATTGGCCGAGGGGCGGCCACTTCCGTTCGAATAGTTCATTTCGGACACGTTGCGAGGAATGGCCGAGCCCCTCAAGAACCAGTTTGGTGCACCCGTCGTGCGGCGATTAGCTGATGAGATCGCCGCAGCGTATCCACAATTCGATCGCCGCACGTTCGTACGCGACGCGCTCCATGGGTTCAGCGCCATGGAGCTCCTCGACCGTGGTCGCCACATAGCGCGTGCGCTGCGTCGACATCTTCCCGTTGATTTCGGGAAAGCGATCGACATCCTGCTCGCAACGCTGCCGGCAGAAAAAGTCCCCGCCGGTGGAATGGCGTCGTTTTATTATCTGCCGCACACCGAATTCGTGCGACTATTCGGCGTTGATCATTTCGCAGATTCGATGCGGGCTTTGCACGCGCTCACGCAGGTGTTCACCAGTGAGTTTGCGCTGAGACCTTTTCTTGAGAGCCGCACCAAAGCCACGATGGCCCAGCTGAGTAAGTGGACACGTGATCCGACCGAACATGTGCGACGTCTTGTGTCAGAGGGCACGCGGCCGCGCCTGCCCTGGGCGCCGCGACTCCACGTGTTCGCCGACGATCCCTCTCCCGTACTCGCACTGCTCGAACGCTTGAAGGACGATCCGTCGCTTTATGTGCGGCGTAGCGTGGCGAACCATCTGAACGACATCGGCAAGGACCACCCGGATCGACTCATCGACGTAACCGGACGGTGGATGAAGAATGCGTCAGCGGAACGGCGGTGGATTGTGGCGCATGCACTGCGGTCGTCTGTCAAAAAGGGAAATCCCGCGGCTCTGGCAGTTCTGGGCTTTGCGTCCACGTCAGCGCTCCGCGTGGTCGCACGCAGCTTAACACCGGCGAAAGTGCCGTTGGGCGGCAAGGTGACCGTGACGGTGTCGCTTGCAAATCCGACCAAACACACGCAGCGCGCGGTGGTCGATTTGATTGTACACTTTGTGAAGGCGAACGCGGGGACGGCGCCAAAAGTATTCAAGCTGTCAAACGTTGAATTGGCGCCGGGGCAGCAGATCGTGCTTCGCAAAACCATCTCGCTGGCAGACATGACCACGCGCAAACACTACCCGGGCAGGCATCGCGTGGAACTGCAGTCGAATGGAGTGATCGAGCCGTTGGGTCACTTCGAGGTTCAGCGAACGACTCGAGATAAATGAATGCTGCCGCCTGCTGCAGATGCGGTTACCGGGGCGCCACCCTGATAGCGGAGCCGCCCGGCCGCGGGTGACCTCGACCGGGTAGCCCCCGGTCGAACTTATACACCTCGAAGCGTAACCTTACTCCTTCATTTCGCCGTTCAACGTAAGACTCCATCGCACCGGCATATCGGGATCCAGGGAATTCCGCACGGAACAATATTTTGTCACGGCCAGTTCAATGGCGCGTTCTGCGTGGCTACGCTCCACGTCGGCCCCGACGATAGTGTAGCTGAGTAGCACCCCGATCACACGTTTGGGTGTGGCATCGGCACGGGCTGCCACAACTTCGAGCGTCACGGATTCAGCCGGCGTGCGCCGCTTTTCCAGAATGTCAACAACGTCCACCGCCGTGCACGTTCCCAGCGCGGCAAGCAGCGTGTCTACGGGACTCGGCCCCGTTTTGGCGCTGGCGTCCACGCGCATCGGGGGACTTCCGGGGCGCGCTGCATCAAAACGATGCTCCCCCGCCCAGGTAATGTGGACAGTATTGGTAAAGGCGACCGGGATTCCCGGCTTGGTTTCAAGCGTACTCATGGGGTCTCACCGACTGCGATCGGCACCCGGACGGCATTTCCCCACTCCGTCCAGCTTCCGTCATAGTTGCGAACGCGTTCGTAGCCCAGCAAATACGTCAGAACGAACCACGTGTGCGAGGAACGTTCACCTATGCGACAGTATGCAATGACATCGTCATCGGTTGAAAGGCCATGCTCCTCTTCATAAATGCCACGCAACTCCGCCGCCGGCTTGAAACTTCCGTCCGGATTGGCGGCACGTGCCCACGGGATCGAGCGGGCACCTGGGATGTGGCCGCCGCGTAACGTCCCTTCCTGCGGGTAATCCGGCATGTGCGTGCGCTCGCCGGTGTATTCAGGGGCTGATCGCACATCGACCATCTTCCCCTTTCGGGAAAGGTGTTCGCGGACTTCGCCGAAGAACGCGCGGATCTCCTTGTCCGAACGCTCCGGCGCCACGTACGAAGAAGCAGCAAACGTGGGCACATCGGTCACCATCGGTCGACCCTCCAGCTCCCACTTCGATCGCCCGCCGTCGAGAATCTTCACGTTCTGGAAACCGAACAACTTGAACACCCAAAAAGCATAACAGGCCCACCAGTTGTTCTTATCGCCATAAAATACGACAGTGGTGGACTCATCGATCCCGCGGGCCTGCAAGAGCTTCTGAAATGCGGCCCGGTCTACGTAGTCGCGCACGACGCCGTCATTCAGATCGGCGTGCCAATCGATTTTCTGCGCACCGGGGATGTGCCCCATGTCGTACAACAGAACGTCCTCGTCGCTCTCAAGAACGCGCAATTCCGGGTCGCTCTGGTGCTCGGCGAGCCATTCAGTACTCACCAGGACGTCTGGATGAGCGTATCCTTTGTCGAGAATTTCCGAAGTCATTTGTCCGAACCGTGAAGAGGTTTTTCAAGATAGTCCCTCGTCGCTCTGTGCCAACGTCGCGTCTCGTTTCAACGAACGAAAGGTCGCTGATTCGCGTATTGGCTCCAGTTGCAGCTCCCCCCTCCCCTCCATTCTCTTATACGTCCGATTCGGAGGTAGTCCCGTGCGGTTTTCATGGATTTCAGCAGGCGCAGTAGTTCTTGTGGGAGCGCTGAGCGCCGGGGCAAGCCAGGCCCCAAAGCGGCTCAACCCCATCATTGAGCTCCTGGACCAGAAAAAGCCTGTGTTCGGTCTGTACGCACCAGCCAACCGTCGTGCCCCAGGGGGGGGAAGCGCAGCGGCAGCGGCCGCTCCGCAGAAGAGTCAAAGCGATCTGGCCAACGAGGCGCTCGCACACCCGACCACCGATTTCATTTTCGACGGCAGCATGGAGGGCAACTTCGATCGCGGGTACGCGAGTTTCGTCGACTTCGCGAAGGGAATGGCCGACGGCGGCAACCTGGAGCGTGGTCCCTCACCGCGTTTGCGTCAGCCGATCACAGCCAAAACTCCCGAAATCGCCGAGAACCTCGATCTGGCACGCGAACGCATTGGCAAGCAGCTGAATGAAGGGGTGAGCGGTGTCGTATTTGTTTCGGTCGAGTCTGCCGAAGAGACCAAGGCCGGGCTGGCTATGATGCGGTTCAAGCAGCACGGTGGAACGCGCGCTGATGACGTCGGCGCGGCGCCTGCCCGCTGGGGGATGAGCGAGAAGGAGTATCGCCAAAAGGCCGATCTGTGGCCGCTCAATAAACAGGGCGAGCTGATCAATTGGACGATCGTCGAGTCAAAGAAGGGACTCGCAAATGTTCGCGAGATCGCGGCCGTGCCGGGCGTAGGCGTGCTGTTCCCGGGAGCGGGTACTCTTCGCGGTGTCTTCTCAACGACCGACGCAGAGGGCAAACGCGTGCTTGATGCGGAGGCGTGGGAAGCCTCAATCCAGCAGGTGCTGAGCGCGTGCAAGGAATTCAACGTCCCATGCGGTTATCCAGCGACGGATACCGACATCGAAGAGCGTATGCGGCAGGGCTTCACCGTGTTCATCATGGGCTGGGGCGAGCCGGGCTTCAAAGCGATCGAGATCGGCCGAAAGGTCTCCGGGCGGACGAGGTAGCTCTTCGCTGGCAGGTTGTGGGGGGAGTGGAAACCTTGCCCGGGCGTCGTCGCTTTACTTCACGTCTCAAGCCCCGGTATCGCCATCCCAACGCCCCAACCTGCTACTCCTGTCATGGAGCCTTATGCTCACCACGTGCTCGTGTGCACGGGTGGGTTCTGCTCGCCGAGCAGACGGGGGCGCGAGCTCTATTCGCTGCTCGCCTCCCTGCTTCAGCGCGAAGACCTCCTGTTCGGCCCAACCAGGGTCAAACGAGGAGAAACGCCTTGCCTCGGCGTGTGCGCAGAAGGACCGATTATGGTGGTCTACCCGGAGGGCACGTGGTACGCCGGGGTGACGCCTGCGCTGCTGGAGCGGATTGTCGTGGAGCACCTGAAGGCAGGTCGTGTGGTGCAGGAGGCCGTCTTCCACTCGCACCGAGGGGTGTAGCTTGGGCCAGGCGATCCGCACGATCGGTCGGATGCGCCGGTGCTGCCCGGGGCGGGACGCTGTGATCGAGTGGGCGAGACGGACTCGCCATGCGGCTTCCGCGGGCCATCGCTGAAGGCGTGTCATCGAATGAGCGACTACATTTGGTGCACCATGTTGCCACGCTCGACGCCCAAAGATTTTTCTTTCAGCTGCCAGGCGCAGTGATCGATCCGATTTCCGGGCGTCGGTTGTTTATTGGTGCCGCCAAGAAGTACCTCCTCAGCGCGGTGGAGGCCAAGCCGGGCCGCGTGCCTCCGTCGGACGATCCGCCGAGACTCACCCCTAAAGCCATCGAGAGAACCCGTATGTCCCGCTCCCGTGAACGTGTCATGCTCAACCTCGACGAGATGTATAAGGACGCCTTCGAACGCGCCAAGGATTCCGGCGACGAGTCGCAAATGGCGTCGCTGGACTTTGCATACCGTCGCGAACAACTCTACTTCGAGATTCTCCTCGACATCAGGGAAGCCTCCGAGCGGCGCTAGTTGTGCGGATTAATGCACGCTGGTGGTCGCTTGCCGCTCTTGTTGTCATCTGTTCACTCGCCTCTTGCTCCGTGAGTGAATCCGAGCGTCTGACGCTGGCGATCGTGAATGCCAAGGTCTGGACCGGCGACAGTGCGCGCCCGTGGGCCGATGGTATCGGCGTGCGTGGTGATACGATTGTGCTGGTCGGGTCGAGCGCCGCGGTTCGTAAAGTGGCTGGCGAGGCAGAGATTATTGACGCCGGCGGGCAGATGGTGGTGCCCGGTTTTATTGATTCGCATGTGCACTTTGTGGATGGCGGGTTCCGTCTCTCGTCTGTTCAACTGCGCGACGCTGCCACGCCCGCTGGTTTTATTGAGAGGGTGAGGGCATTCGCTGCGACCGTGCCGGCCGGGACCTGGATTCAGGGCGGCGACTGGGATCACACCAACTGGGGCGGCGAGCTGCCGACCGCGGCATGGATTGATTCAGTAACGCCCGATCATCCCGTGATGGTGAATCGGCTCGACGGGCATATGATCCTCGCGAATTCGGCGGCACTGCGTGCAGCAGGTGTGTCCAGGACGACAGAGAACGTTGCAGGTGGCGAGATCGTCCGCGATCGGCAGGGAGAGCCCACCGGGATACTCAAGGACAACGCCATGGGTCTGGTGATGAGCGTGGTTCCCCAGGCGCCGCCAGAGCTTGAGGATCGTGCGCTCGATGCCGCAATGGCATATGTGGCGGCGCAGGGCGTGACGAGTGTCCACAACATGGGATCGTTTAACGATCTGGCGGTGTTTCGTCGAGCGCAGGCGGCCAATCGCTTATCTACACGGATATATGCCAACGTTCCGCTGGAAAACTGGGCGCAGCTCCGCGACACTGTTGCGGCCTCGGGACGCGGTGATAAGTGGTTGAGCATCGGAGGTCTCAAAGGTTTTGTGGACGGCTCACTGGGATCTCATACCGCGGCGATGGAGCGGCCGTATTCGGATGCACCGCGCGACATGGGACTGTTCGTCACCACCCCCGACGCTCTCTACGAAATGACCTCGGCGGCGGACAAAGCCGGGCTGCAGGTGATGGTGCACGCGATCGGAGATAAGGCGATTCGAATCCAGCTGGACGTCTTTGAGCGTGTGGCACAGGAGAACGGTGCACGGGACCGGCGTTTTCGCATTGAGCACGCGCAGCACATCGGTGCAAATGATCTGACGCGTTTCGGCGCGCTTGGCGTCGTGGCGTCGATGCAGCCCTATCATGCGATCGACGATGGTCGCTGGGCCGATCCACTCATCGGTGCTGACCGGGCCAGTCGCACGTATGCATTTCGCTCACTACTTGATGCCGGTGCGGTGCTCGCCTTTGGCTCCGATTGGTTTGTTGCACCACCGACACCACTGATGGGGATACACGCTGCGGTGACGCGACGCACGTTGGACGGGAAAAACCGTGGCGGCTGGATTCCGGCGCAAAAGATCGGCGTGGAGGAGGCGCTGAAAGCGTATACCTATGGTGGCGCGTTTGCCTCGTTTATGGACGGAGATCGGGGAACGATCGCGGTGGGTAAGCTGGCCGACTTTGCGTTCATCGATCACGACCTCACGCGTACGCCGACGGATTCGCTCGCGAGCGCGAAGGTGACAAGGACGATTGTGGGCGGGAAGACGGTGTTTCCGCGTTAGGCGCGTCAGCTGGACGTGGAGGGTGCAGCGTAGGTAGGCGTCCGGTGCGGTCTACCGCGGAGGCCGTGGGCATGCGTGACGCACGGTGTCCGACGTTCATCTGCTAAGCGATCTTTGCGAGTTGCATCTCACTGCCCGGATTGGCAGACGATGACCGTCCCAAAATTCTTGTATCGGTACCTATCACTTAGGGGCGTGAAGGATCTGAGTCGCGCAATAGAGTCGATCGAGCGATCGGCTCTGTGGCTAAGTTGTCCGCTCGGCTTCAACGATGCGCACGAGGGCGCCGTGCGCCTAAAAATGCCGACGGATCCTGTCTCCAAAGCCGACAATGAGCTGCTGTGTGAAATTTTGGGAAAACCTCCCGCGTGGCCGAAGCAATTGCGCCGGGAGGCTCTCCAGGATCGGGCTCTCGAGATGCAGCACCACCTCGACACCTTTCAGACAAGGGATTACCTCGGGAAGGTCGTCGCGTGCTGCCTCTCCTCCGTCCCAGATCATCCCCTTATGTGGGCGCACGATGCTGCAGCCTACAACGGAGTCTGCATTGAGATCGCTCCAGCCGAAAGCGACTTCCTCCTAGAGAATCCTGAGGAGGTCACGTACCGCAGCTCACCTCGTGAGTATGTGATTGGCGGAGACGAGGGGGAACTGGGGCGTTGCGTGGCCGCGACGAAATCAGACGACTGGAGTTACGAGAAGGAGTGGCGTGTTCTCCTGCCTCCCCCCGAAGGATACGCGGCATGCGGCAGAGGTTCCTTCTCCGGTTTAATACTTGGGAGGAGGTATCGCAAATAGCTCGGACGCAAATCGTGGCCGCAGCTTCTGAGGCTGGAATCAAGTCAATCCGCGAGGCGACGCGTGACGGTTATCAGGTCAGCATACGAGATATTCAGCCCTGACACCGCGAGTCGACGCACGGCGGCGTTCAGGTTGGCCGCCAACCGCTCGTCGTCTGCATCGCAGATCACCCGTGTCTCCTAATTGAACTGGTCGGTCTCACATCCGAAATTGGCGATGGCTAGCTGTGACCTGGGCGTTCAGGATCCAACGCGAACGAGCGGTTCCGACGCCTCAGACTTGCCCGAAGCAAGTTAGCTGGGTAACATGCTAGCATGAAAGCCACCATAGATCTCGACGACAGCCTGTACCGCCGCCTGAAGGTTGAGGCAGCGCGCCGCGGGGCCACGGTTCGTGAAATGGTGGCCGAAGGGATCCGGCGCGTCCTTGAGACCCCGCCCGCTTCGACCGCGTCCGAAACTACGGTGTCAGGCGAGGAAGAGTCGCCGGCCTGGTTTGGGTCACTTGGTCGCTATGGTCGCGCCGTCGACGATCACTCGATGGCAGCCATCCGCTCGAGTGTAGCTGAAGGCCGCTCGAGGGATAAGGGAAAGTGAGCGTTGGGCTCGACTCGTCGGTTGTTCTGCGGCTCCTGATCGGTGAACCAGCTGAGCAGGCAGAACGCGCCCGCGTTTTGCTCCAGACTGCCGTGGAGAGCATTGGCATTTCAGATCTTGTGGTTGGTGAGACGTACTTCGCACTTAGACACCACTACAGCGTTCCGCACGTCGAGGCCATTCGCGCCCTGCTGGCCCTCCTTCAGGACCCCAAGGTGCTCGCGTTAGGCGTCGCACGCCGTGTGCTGGCAGATCCAGCGGCACTTCGAGTGGGTAAGCACACGGTCGGATTGATGGATCGGCTGATTCTCGCGGACTATAAACGCGAGGGGCTGGAACTGCTCACGTTCGACCGCGCACTGAGCGGGTTGGATGGAGCGAGAGATCCCGGTCAGGCGACCTGAACCACTCCTGTCGCCGTATTTGCCGTAGGACCGCTCCACTGCCACGCCGAGCGTGGTTTCCGGCGTACTGACGTCTGCATAAAGCAGTTGCGACGCAGGGCATGGCTCGATTCAAAGACGCGGGAGTCAGCATGAACTCCTGTCTCACACGAATCGCATAGGTATTTCAATTACCTGCACGTAATGGCCCGCAGCAGCGCAATCCATAACGTTCACGGCCTACCTACGTCCACATCCCGCAGGAGGAGCCGTGCACCGCAACGTCTATCTGGGTCTCGCAGGCTCATATCAATGGCGACGGTCTTCAGCTCAACGCGTGATGCCCTGGTTCAGGAGCTGCAGTTGGAAACCTTTCTCCCCGTTGACGACGAATCGCGGCGCTGGGTAGAGCAATTCGCCGACTGGTAGGCGAATGCTGAGTGCGGGCATACGTAGAGATCAATCCAGATTTGCCTGATCGTCCAAGCGCGGGCGGTCGCACCAGGTAGCGGCCCGTCGCGGGCTCGGCAGCTTAGCGCACCAACTTCCGGATGACCCCGTCAGCTTTGTTCAGCAGAAACACATCGTTGTTCGGCCCCTCGCCAATACGCAGGTCCACGCGTCGCGGCGCTTCCTTGCCAAGCCTGGCGTTTCGGTCGCGGATTACGTCCATCAACGTTTTCGCCGTGCCACCATCCTTGAGCAGAATGCGCTTGACCGCACTCTGGCCTCCGTTTGGAGGATCGTCGGCGCTGACGTAAAAGAACTCGCCAGACGGCAGATCGCACCATAAAACACGCCCCGTCAGCGACGGCACCTGTGTCCCTCGATAGACCACAAGCCCCGATGCAGCAGACTGGCTCTGGAGCAACGCGTCAGACTGCGCATACTCAGCGATCGGGAAGGTCATTTTGCTGTCGCCACGTTGATTGCTGAGCGACACAGACCGCGAATCATACGCGAAACTCCCTTCCCACGTGTTCCAGCCCAGATTAGCACCGGCACTCAGCGTGTCGAGTTCCTCCACAATGTTCTGACCGATGTCGGTCAGGAACATCCGACCGTTCTTTTTGTCCCAGGCGAACTGCTGGGGATTGCGAACGCCGTATGCAAATATCTCCGGGAGTGCAGACGCTCCGTTGCGCACAAAAGGGTTCGACGCCGGAATACCGTACTTCCCGTTTCTGCTGTTTCTGCCGAGTGGATCAAGGCGAAGAACTTTCCCAAAACCGGATGACAGGTCCTGCGAATGTCCGTTCGGATCACCGCCGCTGCCGCCGTCACCGTTGCCTACATACAGCAATCCGAAATCGGCACTGCCAGCTGCCGCCGTCGTATTGAACCCGATCATCCCACCGTTGTGGTTGCCATACGGTTGCTGGAACCGCATGAGCTCACGAGGCGGCGCGCCGTCGTAGCTGGGAGCATCGGGTGTAACCGCCGTCCACTCGTGCAACACTGTGTCGTGTGTGTCGCCGCCCCCCTTGGGAAGAAAGTCCGCCGTAGGACCGGTGTCACGCACGTCGGACCAGGTGTAAAACTTCCCGAAACCCGGTGTGCCCCGCTGTGCGTACTGCGGATGGAATGCAAAGCTCTGCACCCCGCGTTCTCTGCCCTGTGACTGAACGCCAACGTTCCATCTGGCGTCGCTCAGATCAACAAACATCTCCACCGTCTTGCCGTCGTAGCTTACCCGATACAGCGGACCCTGCTGATCGTTGACAAACAGGCGCCGTGTTCCGGGCTCGTCCACAATCCGCATCATGCGCGCTGCGACTCCCTGCACGTCGGGCAGTGTGGCAAAATCAACGAACCCGACCCGGATTGTTCCCGCCGCCGCCGCCAGCGGTGCGGGAAAGGGATCCTGTGCCGTTTGTGCGCCACAGGCCACGGGTGCAACGCCCAGTGCTCCGCACAAGACGGAAAGGAGTACCACTCGGCGATGCAACCGCGGCTTAGTCATTTATGGTGTGATCGAGGGAGAAATTTGCACATTGTAGATGCTGTTGAACAACATCTTGAACGTTCCGTGTGACTGTCCACGGAAGGTGATCTCGGGTCCGAACAGGAACACCTTGCCCTGGCCGACGGTCGCTTCGAGCGCCGTCGTTCCACCTTGCAGGTAGTTCTGACCCCAGGCCCAGCCGCTGCGAAGCGGCGTAGCTGAATCGAACCAGGCGATCGGTTTCACGCCACGAGAAACGGCGTCAGGCGCCAACCTGAACACCGGGCTGTTATTAAAGATCATGTCCGTGTGACCCTGCAGCCCCAGACCCACCGACGCGGTGGAGTCGGTCGCGATACGCAGCACCGAGCCCGGAACGTAGAACTTCTCAGCCGGGAGACGCACTTCAGGTTCACCCGGTTTCCGCTCGACGAGGTAGTCCGAGATCGGGAGTCCGAGGCGTTGACCAATACGTGCGGAATTGCCCGACGCAACGAGAATACCGCCCTGTTCAACAAACTTGCGCACGTTCTGCAGCGCGGTCGCTCCAGTTCCGGTGCCGGACTTCACGTCACACAGGCTGCGCAGATCCGGATCTGCTGAGGCAGCTGAACCGGCCTCGTCTTCTTCACCGCCACCGCCGCCACCAAAGCGACCGCCGCCACCAGGTCCGATAGTGCCGTCAGACGGCAACACGATGATGTCGTACTTGCTTCGGAGATCTGTGTCGTCGAAGCCAGCGCCGCACACCACCGTGTGGGCGAAGCCGAAGCGCTCGAACATCTGACGCGTCCACCCCGACGGCATTGAACCGGTCTGCGTGTCCCACAGCGCAATGCGCTTTGAGGTCAGCTTTGCTGCGTATGCATCGGGGCTCTCCGTTGTGCCTTCCATGCTCACGCCGAGCTCGCGTGCTGCACTCTGCAAGAGCGGAGTGACGGCTGGCGATGCGGCGACATAAAACGAACCGGCCGGGAAGCTCTTTCCGTTTGCCGTGGTCTGCCGGCTCATGCGATACACATCACCCTTCGCGGCCAGCACTTTGTTCGCAACGGTGAAAGCATCGTTCACTGCGCCTGAAATCAGGTATCCCTTCGCCCCTGAGGCGCTGGCCACGGTTCCGGCCATCGGAGTGGCGAGGCCCTTGATTGTCTCAAAAGGCCCTGTCACGTCGTCCATAAAGCGGTCGAACTGCACGCCCATTTGATACGCCAGAGTCCAGCCGGCAGTGTCGTACGGGCGGCGCGGAACACCGCGTTCATCCATGTCGTCCGGATGGTCCTGCGGTTCAAACTGGTCGAGCACGTGCGCACGGCCGGCCTGCGCCGCGTGAACGATGTACGAGCCCGGCGAATAGTTTTTCCCGCCGACGCTGAATGACGCCGTTGCGCGCTGTACTTCGACCCCGATGTATTGCAGCGCATTGACGAACTTTGTTGCCGTAGCAAAATCCGCCTGAGTAGACGGAATCACGAAAGCCCGTGGATCGCGGTGGGCAGGATCTTTGAATACGGCGTTGTAGCCCGCCATCGTCAGTGTCGGCCCGCGCGGCTGACCGAAGCCTCCGGGATTCGGCGCGGCCGGCACCGTTCCACGTCCGGCACGAGCGGCCGAGTCGCCACGCTCGACATCCTTGTTCGAGATGGTCCAGTGATCTGTGCTGCCTCGTGCGATCTGATTGGCGCCCATCTTGTAAATGTTGAACAAGAGGTGATCCTTGTTGCGCTGCGCGAGATCGAGAATGGCATAATTCGCAGTGACCGAATAGTCGATCGACTGACGGAAGAGCCACGGCTGTGGCTCAATCGGCGCAGGTAAATCACCACGAGGAAGGATCTGGCTCATCACTACCGGGATCTGCGAGGGCGTCGGATTGCCGATGATCTCCGTCAGGATGCCGATGATGTTCTGGAAATACGCCGTCGTCCGAAGACCGCCGTTCCACCAGGTGGAATAACTCGCGCCGGAACGCATGGTGAAGCCGGGCTTGCCCTCCTGCAGGAATCGCTGGTGCATGGCCGCGCCCACCATGTCGAGGCCCATCACAACCAACGGATCCATGTTGTAGTTGAACGGATCGCGGAATGGTGGCGTGAAGATCACCGTGCCGGCGGGACCGGACTGATGGTGGTTGTACATGATCTGCGGCAACCACTCCCAGTACATGAGCTTGTTCATGTTCTGGGACTCGGGGAGATTCGACATGTAGAAATCGCGGTTGTTGTCGTGACCCGCGTACTTGTTATACAGCCTCGGCGAACACACACGCCTGTCCTCCTTCACCGCGTTCTGCATGTAGCACTTAGCTACCATCTGCATGCCATCCGGATTGGCGTGCACCATCACCACGATGACGTCCTTCAGGATTCGCGTGGTCTCCTCGTCGTTTCGGCTCACCAGCTGGTAGCTGGTCTCGATCAGCTGATTCGCCCCGACTGTCTCGGTGGCGTGCAATCCGCCGTCGATCCACACGACAC
>JBGTBX010000331.1:0-8697 GCA_041749115.1 Gemmatimonadaceae bacterium | reverse complement strand
CCTCGGCAACCTCGAGCTGATCGCGTAGTCCCATCGCTTCAAGACAGCCGCGACGACATCGCGCAATCGCTTTACCCCACCCACGACGACACCGCGAGACTGGCAGCTTGCATGCCCTCGCCCCGTGGCAACGGGGAGAGGGTGCCCGAAGGGCGGGTGAGGGGCTGCGCGATCGGGCGAATGCATCCAAGATCGGCGATCACCCGGCGCCGGTAACGCGTGCGAAAATGGGGAGCAACGGGGGCCGAGTGCCGAGGGGCAGCCCCTCACCCGGCGCTGCGCGCCACCCTCTCCCCGTTGCCACGGGGCGAGGGTAAGCATGGGCGGGGCGGCGAAGCGGGCACGGATGCAGGTTTGCGAAAGCAGCGAGACGGAGCGCGCTGCGGAATGGTGACCGGGTTGACTGCGGAGAGGTGGCCGAGTGGTTTAAGGCAGCGGTCTTGAAAACCGCCGTGGGCTTATCCCCACCGTGGGTTCGAATCCCACTCTCTCCGCCACCAGTAAGGGCTGCAGCACTTGCGGACCGCCGGGAAATGGTCCAGACTTGTCCCAATTGGGACACTTTGGGACAGTCAGCGTGGCGACCCTCGAAAAACGCGCGGGAACGACGGGCAAGACAACTTGGCGGGTCCGGGTCCGGCGGACTGACGGACCATGGCTGACGAAGTCGTTCAAGAAGAAGGGCGACGCCGAGGAGTGGATCCGCGCCATCGAGCATCGCCTGGACGTGGGCGAGCCCGTTCCATCTTCGGAAGCACGCAAGCGGACGTTGGCTGACGCCATTACCCGCTACCTGACAGTCACCCTCCCGCAGTCCAAGCACCAGAAGAACACCCGCGAGCAGACCCGCATGCTGACCTGGTGGGCGCAAAAGCTAGGCGCTCGTCCCTTAGTCAGCATCAGCGCAGCGACGATTGCCGAGGTCCGCGACGAGCTGGCGACCGAGACCACCCGCACCGGCAAGTTGCGCACAGGCTCCACGATCAACCGCAGGATCACGGCTCTCTCCGCCGTGCTCACGGTCGCGGTCAAGGAATACGGGTGGCTCAACAAGAACCCCATTCCGAACGTAACGCGCATGCCGGACTCGAAGGGCAGCGAACGGTTTCTGTCCGATTCGGAGCGCACGAAGCTGCTCGCCGCCTGCAAGTCGTCCGACTGCCCCATGCTTTCGCCGGTTGTCGAGTTGGCTCTGGCGACCGGCGCGCGTAAGAGCGAGGTTCTAGGGCTGCAGTGGGCGAACGTGAGCCTTGACCGGCGCACCGTGCGATTCCTCGACACCAAGAACGGAGACAGCCGGACTGTCCCGCTGGCGCCCCACGCGGTTGCCGTTCTGGCTGCATGGAAGGCTGATCGCCTACCTGTTGGCCTGGTCTTTCCGATTTCGCCGAACGTACTCGATAACGCATGGCAGGCGGCTCGGAAGAAGGCCGGAATCCCAACCTTCCGCTTCCACGACCTTCGCCATTCCGCAGCGAGCTATCTCGCAATGAGTGGCGCAAGCCTCATGGACATCGCGGCGATCCTCGGCCACAAGACGCTGGCCATGGTCAAACGCTATTCCCACTTGAGTGAGCAGCACACCACGGCTGCCATCGACCGTATGGCTGAGCAGTTCCTTGCCTAGAACTGCTTCCGTCGGGAGTAAGCTCGGCGCGACACTTGGCTCGTCATACCTAAGGTCCCGGTCTTAGCGCGCCGGAAGTACCTAACGAACGTGCAGGTTTCGCGATGGGCATGAAGGAAGACCGCCTCAGTTGGGCCGCTGGTCTCGCAGGGCACGCCCAACGAATGTTCGACGAGACGGGAAACGCATACTTTGTGGTGGCCGCAATAGCTGGGGCTCGTAGCGTGAAATGTGAAGTGCCGGATTGGGCACTCAATATTCTGCTCGACGCCGTCAATACAGCGTACTGGACATCGGAGGATGGTCACACTGCCTTGAGTTTGGACAAGGCGCTCGGACTGAAGACGACGCGAGGAGGGGTTCCTCTTCGAAAAAGCGGCATCAAGGCGATCGTAGAAGGTTCGGTCTTCAACATGGTCAGGGCAATACACCAAAGTTTTGACGTGTCTATCCCCACTGCCTGTGAGCACGCTTACTATGCCATTGACGACGAGTTCGCCGAAGAGATGCACGAGTTACTTCAGCAAGGGGAGGTAGCAGAAGAGACGCTCACCAAGATCGGCCTGACACGATCTGACTGGGAAGTGATGACCGCACGTGATGATGAGCGGAGGTGCGAACTTAGGGCACACGGTGACAACAATGCTGAGGTCTCGGCAAAACTTCGAATGAATGCGTGGTGGCGTATCACTCGGGGCGACCGGCTTGGCTACAGCCTTGACCGCCTAATCGACAAATATCACCGAGTGGGAAAGAAACCGGCACGTTCGGTGCCCGAGGCTATAGACCAGCAACTCCTTGATTTCTTTGCCGCAGTGAAGCTCCTCATCTCACCCGAGAAGTGCACCCGAGCCGCCGCCGGTGGCACTGGCGAAGCGAAGTCATCCTTGGCCGGTGTGCCGCACCGCCCAGAATTTGCGAGTTTTTACGCGATGGTGGTTGGGCGCAAAAGGCGTCTTTCCGAACAGTGACGCAAGTGGGGAACTGAGGCGCAATGCTCGCTCCGGCCATTGGCCAACAGTGAGCAATAGTCATGAAGCGCGACCTACAGTCCGTAGCGCAATTCTCCAACGAAACTCCGTTCAGTCAGGACCAGCTTCGCTGGTGGATTTTTCAAGCCTCACAAAATGGTCTCGCAGAGGCGAAGGCTATCGTCCGCGTTGGCCGCCGCGTGTACATCGATGTGGCAGCGTTCGAAAAGTGGATCAATGCGCAGCAGGTGACGCCGTGAGCGCGGTTCGTGGGCAGCTTGCGCCCGAATTGCAAGCCGGTGGACAGAGAGAGTTGGGAGACCGGATGCGCCAGCTCCTCCTCGAGCTGGAGGACGGATCCCGGGCCTTCGCCAAGCAGACTGACTACTGGCTGACTTTTCCCCCAGGCACCGCCGCGATACGCAACGCCAAGATGTCCGTAACCGGCATTGCCGCAATCCTGGCCGAGTTGACCGCATTGCACCGAACTGCCGGTGATGGCGAATTCTGACCGCTCAATCACGGACGTTCTGCAGGCCAGGTAGGCGCAGCGCGTCGACACGCAGTCTGGAACCTCGAGGTGCATCGGGCGTCGCAGCGGCGAACGGCCTGACGCTAGGAGCGGCAATGGCGAAGAAGAAACCAAATCCCTGGCACGAAATCGACGGTGGAATGGCCCTCATTCTTCCAAGCTCGATGCTGGAGCATCCAAACTTCCTACGACTGAGCGCCCACGCAGTAAAACTCCTGGTTGATCTCGGCCGGCAATACAAGGGCCACAACAACGGTTACTTATGTTGCTCATGGTCAGCGATGGCGAAGCGAGGCTGGCGCTCGAACAACACTGTTCGACGAGCCATGCACGAATTGGAACACTACGGAATCATTCTGCGCTCCAAGCAGGGCGGGAAGAACGTAGCGACGCTGCACGCGCTGAGCTGGCGGAACATTAATGAGCAGCGGGGCAGGGTTCTCGACATAGCAATGACGCTGACCCCACACAATACGTGGAAAATTGCAGTCCCTGACTTTGTTCAACCAGAACCGCGGCGATTGAAGAGATCAGCGCCGTCATCATCGACGGTGTCTTGATCAAATGCCTAGTGCACCGCCTGCACATCAGAACACTCCACTAGTGCTGCCAGTGCACTCACGTTGTGCATTGGCCGCACCAATACCTTGTGACTAAGGCATCCCGTGCACGAGTCAGCTTCACTTTCAGACGCGCGATGTGCAACAGCAGCACACTATTAAACTATTACCATTAGGTCGGTGACCGCTGACGTCGGTCTCGTTGCGCTCATTGATCATCTCGGCTCTGGACAGGCAGCTTCTTGCACTCAATGGAATCGCCGTCCCACTATGAGCCGAGGTCCGCTAGCCGCTAACCACTGGCAGTTGCAGCGCGTAGACGGTGCTGACCTCGGATCGATTGATGATTTCGTATTCAAACGGAGGTAGACGTGTTTAGAGGAGGTTCGCGCCCAGGCGCGGGTAGACCCGGCTGGCATGCTAAGACGAACTCCGCTTCCCGGCTGGACGTGCGAGAGTTGCAGCGTCGGGGGGCATTTGCGTATCCCGGGTCGTTCGTCTCGATCTCGTGGGGTTTGCGGGGCAATGGCTGTCTAAATGTCAACCGCAACATGTTGACAGTCAGCTTGCATTGGCCCGAAGGGCCTCTCGATGGGCAGCGTGTAGTTGCGCACGTGCGCCTGGAGCGCACGCCTTGCACGTTTGGAGGTTCTCAGGTTTGGTTTGCCTGTCCGGATTGCACTCGGCGTGCGGCTCTCCTGTACCTGCACGAACGGCTCACCTGCCGTCGATGCGCGGGATTCGTTTATCCCAGCCAGTCTTTGGACTCCGTCGGCCGAAGTTGGGAACGCACCCGCAAGATTGATCGCCAGCTTGGTCCCCCGTGTGTAGGTTCCGACGGCAGACAGAAACGCCCGAAAGGAATGCGCTCCCGAACTTTTGAGGAGCTGATGGACGCAGGCGCGCGGGAGATGCAGTGGCGCTGGGAGTCGGCTGAAGCGGCGGTGGATGGGTCACATCGCCGGGAGGCAGCAGAGCTTCAGAGGCTGGCGACACTTCACGCGCTTGGTAATGCTCACTGACAGGAGAGTCTGCGAAGTGCGGCTGTAGAACGGCTTGCAATGCGCACCTTGGTTGGATTGCGCACAGCACATTCGCGGTTAGCCGACGCGCCAATAACCGTGTGAAGCCCTCATCTGGCCGATACTGAGTGGAGCCCGAGCAGACCCGCCGGCACACCGCCCGATCGAGTGGAACACCGCTGACGGACAGATGCCGTGGAGTCTCAGATTGGCGCCACCTCTTTGATTTCCCCTTCGAAGCTGCACTTGGAACATGGCTGGCGGCGCTTGTACTGAGTATTCTTTACGTCCTCGGCTCAAGGAATGACACAGCAGGATGGGAACCCTCGTCGCAGAAGAATCTCGCCTCTGGGCTGCGGCGGACCAATTGTGGGCCAACACGGGCCTCAAACCGTCCGAGTTCTCGACCCCGGTGTTGGGGCTCATCTTCCTTCGGTATGCCGACAAACGCTTTCGGGAGGCGTCCGAGGCCATGGATGCCAAGGGCATTCCTTTCGACGACCGCGAAGCAATGGACTACCAGGCCGACGGCGTGCTCTATCTGCCCGCGGAAGCCAGGTTCTCTCACTTGGTTACCCTAACCGAGGGGGCAAACTTGGGAAAAGCCATCGCCACTGCGATGTCCCTGGTGGAAGAGCACAACCCCGAGCTGAAGGGCGTGCTGCCGCGGGGTTACAACTTGCTGCCCAACGCCACGCTGGTGGAACTCCTGCGCCTGCTGGCCCCACTGGATCTCGAGGGCGATGCCTTCGGCAAGGTCTACGAATACTTCCTCGGCAACTTCGCGATGAAGGAGGGCCAGAAGGGCGGCGTGTTCTACACGCCCACCAGCATCGTGCGGCTGATCGTCGAGATACTGCAGCCCTTCCACGGCCGCATCTTCGACCCCGCCTGCGGCTCGGGCGGCATGTTCGTGCAGAGCGCCGCCTTCGTGCAGCGCCATCAGAAGAACGCCACGCGCGAGCTGACCGTGTTCGGCACCGAGAAGGCCAGCGACACCGTCAAGCTGGCAAAGATGAACCTGGCAGTGCACGGACTGTCAGGTGACGTGCGCGAGGCCAACACGTACTACGAAGACCCGCACAAGGCCCCGGGCCGGTTCGACTTCGTGATGGCCAACCCGCCGTTTAATGTCTCCGGCGTGGACAAGGACCGGCTGAAGGACGACCCCCGCTTCGCGCTGGGCCTGCCTACCACCGACAACGCCAACTACCTGTGGATCCAGCTCTTCGCGGCCAGCCTGAACGAGACCGGCCGCGCCGGCTTCGTGACGGCCAACTCGGCCGGCGCCGCGCGCGGCAGCGAGCTGGAGATCCGCAAGAAGCTGATCCAGAGCGGCGCGGTGGACGTGATCGTCAGCATCGGCTCCAACTTCTTCTACACGGTCACGCTGCCGTGCACGCTGTGGTTTTTCGATCGGGCGAAGGCACGTGGGCCGCGAAAAGACAAAGTCCTGTTCGTGGATGCGCGGCAGCACTTCAAGCAGGTGACGCGCGCAATCCGCGAGTTCACGCCTGAGCAACTGGAGTTCCTGGCGAACATCGTGCGGCTGTACCGCGGGGAGGCGCCAGAGTTCGACGAGGGCAGTAAGGCGATGATGAACGAGCGATTTTCGAAGAGTGCTTACGCCGACGTGGCTGGACTCTGCAAGGCCGCGACGGTGGATGAGATCCAGGCTCAGGGATGGAGTTTGAACCCCGGCCGATACGTCGGTGTCGGAGCACGTAGTGCCGACGAGTTCGACTTCGTGGAACGCATTGGGGAACTCGCCGAGCAACTGACGACCCTCAATGCCGAGGCGCGGACCCTTGAAGCCGACATCGAGGCAAACCTTGCCGCTGTCATCGAGAGCGCACAAGCATGACGCTCCCCGATCAGGCGCGCACAGGTCCTGACTTCATTCGGCTTTGCGAGCAGCGGCGGCAGCAACTGCGAGGCAAGGTGCAGACGCCAACGGCAATGTCCGGGACAGGGCTTCCGAGATTGCCCGAGGGCTGGGTCTGGTCAAGCCTCTCAAGTGTGTGTGAGAGAGTATCGGTTGGGCACGTTGGCCCAACGACGGAGTTCTTCTCCAGCGCAGATGACAGCATCGCGCTCATACGCTCGCAGGACGTTCGACCGGGTCGGTTAGAGGCCGAGAACTGTGCTCGAATTACACCGCACTTTCACGCGAGTCTAAGGAAGTCGCAATTGAAGGGAGGTGACATTCTGGTTGTCCGCGTAGGTGCAAACCGCGGCGATAGCTGCGTTGTGCCTGACGGCCTCGGTAAACTGAATTGCGCCAACATCATTTTCGCACGGCCGTTGTGCGCAGGCCGGTTCTTTGGCTTCTTCACCCGTAGCGACTTTGGGCAGCACCTGCTGCTTTCAGCCACAACGGGCGCGGCGCAGGGTGTGATCAATACGCAATCCGTTGCCGCGCTGCCTGTTCCGGTGCCGCCTTTGGCCGTCCAGGAGCGCATCGCCTCGATGCTCTCCTCCTACGACGACCTGATCGAGAACAACAGGCGGCGCACTGCGATCTTGGAGGAGATGGCCCGGCGCATCTACGAGGAGTGGTTTGTCCGCTTCCGCTTCCCCAGCCACGAGGGCGTGCGGATGGTCGAGTCTGAGTTGGGGTTGGTGCCAGAGGGTTGGCGCCCGTGCGTGCTCGGCGACATTCTGGAAAACGTCAGAGTCGCTTCGCGCGCTGGAGACCACCTTTCGTCCAGGCGCTACGTGCCCATCGACTGCATTGGTCGAAAAACCCTGGCTCTTGCGGAGTTCAAGCCCTGGACCGACGCGCAGAGTAGCCTCGTCTTGTTTGAAGTGGACGATGTCTTGTTCGGCGCGATGCGCGCTTACTTTCACAAGGTCTGCATCGCACCGTTCCCTGGTGTCACCAGAACGACCTGCTTCGTGCTCCGACCCAGAAAATCAGAGTTCACTGCCTTTGGCACGATGACTGCCTTTGCGGAATCCACGGTGGATTACGCCGCAAAGCACGCGCAAGGCGCGACAATTCCATATGCCGTTTGGGACGGCTCGCTGGCTCGCATGCCGATCTTGCGGCCGCCAGACAACTTGCTGCGGCAGTTTGAGATCGTGGTGGCTCCGATGCTCGCGTGGGTCAAGGGTGCGCTTGCGAGACAGAACAACCTACGCGAGACCCGCGACCTGCTGCTGCCCAGACTCATCTCTGGCGAGTTGGACGTCTCGGCCATGCCCGAACCCGAGGCCCTACCCGCATGACCCCACCGCTCGGCATCAAGGAAGTCTCCGCCGGCTATGGCGAGCTGGAACTCGTCGAGATGCCGGCGATAGGCCTGCTGACCTCGCTGGGCTGGAGCTTCAAGAACCTGTACGCCGAGACCTTCGGTGAACTGGGCAGCGAGGGGCGTGAGAGCGAATCCCAGGTCATCCTGACCCGCCGCCTGCGCACGGCTCTGGTAGCGCTGAACCCCGGTCTGCCGGCCGACGCCTACGCGCAGGCCGTCGAGCAGCTTGCGCAAGACCGCTCCAAGCAGATCGCTGTCAACGCCAACCGCGACTTCTACCGGCTGCTGAAAGACGGTGTGAAGGTTAAGGTGCCGGACGAACACGGCGGGCACAGCACCGAGACGCTGCGCGTGATCGACTGGGCCACGCCTGCCCACAACGAGTTCTTCCTGGCCTCCCAGATGTGGGTGGCCGGCGACATGTACCGCCGCCGCTGCGACCTGCTGGGCTTCGTCAACGGCCTGCCGCTGGTGTTCATCGAGCTGAAGAAGCCAGCCGTGCCGCTGAAGAGCGCCTTCGACGACAACCTGCGCGACTACCGCGGTCAGAGCGTGCCGCAGCTCTTTCACCCCAACGCCTTCATCCTGCTGAGCAACGGCTCGGACACCAAGGTGGGAACGCTCACGAGCACTTGGGAGCATTTCTTCGACTGGAAGCGCGTAGCCGACGAAGACGAGGTAGGAAAAGTGAGCTTGGAGCGCGCGCTGCGCGGCCTGCTGGAGCCGGG
>JBGTBX010000330.1:0-5488 GCA_041749115.1 Gemmatimonadaceae bacterium | reverse complement strand
CGAAACCCTCGGCCTGAAGCTGCTCGAACAAGCGCAGGGCCGTCCGTCGTTCCTTGCGCGGACGCCGCGCATCCGTCTCCAGCGCCTGACGCAGCCAGCCCACAAACCCGTCCAGCTTCCTGGGACCACCCGAACGCGCGTACTTCATCTCGCGCCGCACCGGGTCCTTGAGCCACGCCTTGATCGTGTTGCGCGACAGACTCGTCCGCCGCGCAATCTCGCTGATCGACAACCCCTCCCGGAAACGCAGTCTCCGGACTTTCGCGTATACCGCCATGGTGTGCACCTCGTCTCCCGCCAGGCTTAATTCCCCGGCAGGTTAGGTTGAACACCCTGGTCAATTTTCAGCGCGCAGATCCGCCATTTCCTGGTCAATTTTGAACGCGCGGCAACAAGGTAACAGGGACGGCCCGCTAGAACAGAGTATTGCGCAACGATCGACGCCTGCAGCTGCACGTGTACTGACAGTTCGAAATCGCTGGGCAAGGGCCGGCCCTGCGGGTCTAGTCGAATTCTTTCCGCCAGCTGGTGGGGGTCGGCGTAAAGGCAGATTAGCGTATCGATTTCCAGAGCTCGCAGCCGGTCAGCCGAAAATGGCGTGACCCGGAAACCATACGTCTCTTTAGTCACAGGATGGCTGTCGATGATGAGATGTGAAGGAGACGCTCTCACTGTGGTCACTGTGTCGTGCAGAAGGTCGTCGAGTTCGTTCACATCCTGGGACGTCACGACGCCCGCTGACTCCCGTCGAATGGCTGTCTCGTCGAGTGCTGCGCCACGCTTCGTGTTGATGTGGTCTCGCAGGCGCTGGCTGTAGCAAAACAACTCGACGCGACTTTCGAGCTTTGACAACGCCGTACACAAAGTTGACTTACCGGTCGCGGGAGCTCCCGTTACATAGACGATTTGCCCCATGAGATCTCCTGGGTTGCTACGAAAAGGTGACGAATGTAAGCACGCCGAGCTGGACGCACGAGATTAACTCGCCGTCAGTCGTCAAGGGGTATCGCGGAGCACAAGCGTGTAAGTAACGTTATCTGCGGTCAATCGTAGTCGCGCGCGTGAGCCCCTTGGTAGAGGCTTGCTGCGTTCGTGGCGCGCATCACCGCTTCGCGCACGTCGGCGCTGGTCAGGTCCAGCGCGCGCAACTTGTCGCCAACTTTTGCAACAGCTTCGACTCGGCGGTAGCTCTGCGGATGGGCTTCGGCATACCGGGCCAGTCCTTGCAATTTTGGTAGGGCGTCGGCCAGGTGGAAGCCGTGTGGGTCGACGATGTCCACCACGACCGAGCCATCCGGCATCGCAGCAAAGAACAGGAAGTCGGGCCGGACGATCTTCGTGTCATCGCCATCCACATACGCGATGCCGAGCGAATCCTGGGTGGGACGAGGAGGGTTGCGATACCAAAAGCGGAAGCCGTCCCGATGAGTCTCCATCGCCAGCACCGTTCGCTCCCAAGATGTTAGTTCGGTCGGATACCAGCCCTGCTCGTCGCACAGCAGATGATTCGGAAACGTGGAAATCTTGGTTTCCGTTCCGTCCTCTTCACGCACAGCCGTGGCTTCCATCCAAGAAACCGGACGCACCAGATCGACTTCCTGCGGCTCGCGGCTCATCGCACTGATCTGACGGTATGAATCCCGGCGGTCGTCGGGCAGCCGCTTAATTTGCTCGCGGTATTCCGCCAGCCACGTATTGGAGAGCTTCTCGGCCTCGGCGTCGAAGAACACGGAAAGATTCTCCATCAGACCCAACGCGCCGACGTCCTCGCGTGCCTCGACTAGCGCGTCCTCGAAATCGTCTTCTGCTTCGAGCCTCTGCTTCGCCCGGGTTTCCGTGTACGTCCGCGCGATGTCCGGACTCAAGATGCGCGCCGTGCGCCGGTAGGCGTCGTGGATCACGACGTCATCGGCTTGTGCCTGGAACGACTGAGACTGCACTTCGGCTGTTAGGAGATTCGCCAGCACCGTCCGGCCCTCCACCGTTGTCACCGCCTCGCGCTTGTTGGCGAAATCCTCCGCGCGCGAACTGATGAACGAATCCAGGGCCTTGTGCATGGCCGCATGCGCTGTCTGGCCGGCGTTTGGCAGCAAGTCATCCATCACCAATTCGTGCGCCATTGCGGTAAGGCGAATCGCCGGTTTGGCGCCGCGCTGTGGGCGAGTCTGAGACGGCAGCGACGTGAACTTCTCCCAGAGAGCTTCCGTTGCCGACGGATGGGGTTTCATCTCTACGGGGTTGATCAGCACGCGGCCCAACGGTGGAACATCGCTGCCGCCCTGCATCAGCGACTTCAAGACCTTGTCGACCGTCTCCCTATCGAAGAACGGCAGCAGGCAATTGACAGAGTTGAGCCGCTCGTTGCCAGGAATGCGCCGCGCCAACGGTGTGCGGACCATGCGCCCAAGCAACTGGGTGATGTGCGTGCGATCCACCGCGGGGCGGAAAGACACCATGACCTCGGCGCGAGGGCAATCCCAACCGGTGCTGATGGCGTCCTTCGCGAGCAGCACACGCACCCATGTCGCGTCCTGCACTCGCTCGGGGGAAATGTGCGGAACGGAATACTTACCGAATTTCTGCGTCGAATGATCGCCGAACACATGTGCCACGCAGTCCTCCGGCAACTCACCCCACTGCTGGAAGATCGTGTCTAGCGCGCGCCCGATGTCGTTGGAGCTGGGTGTGTTCGGTACTTGCAGCACCATCAACGGCACAACGGTTTCGCCACTTTCTTGCTGTCTCAAGTAGGCGGACCATTCGGCGGTGGATTCCCTGAGCTTGTCGGCGGCACGGCGAACCAGCACGGTGTCGAACTTGCCGGCTTCGTCCGGTATGTCGAGGGCAATGGTGTCCTTGAGCAAGCCGGACTCCTGCACGCGGGTTGCATCGACCTCCACGTTGGGTAGTGTGTTCCTTCCCTTCGCGCCCTCCATCGCCCGATTGAATCGTTCCACGGTGGCCGAGATACCTAGCACCACAGGAACGCCCGGGACGCCCTTCTCTCCGTTGATCAGACGTTTGACCAGTGTGGACTTCTCGCTCTGCACGGCCGTCGTTAGGTTTCCCATGCCTCGATGCGCTTCGTCCAGCACCAGATACAGCGTCAGCGCCGGATCCTCGATGGTGTTGCGTATCGTGTCCCAGATCGTGTGCGAACGTAGATCGGGTCGGGTTTCCGGAAAAAGACCGCCATCCTCGTCGCCCTCGAAGCCGCGCGTCAGCAGACTCTTTTTGCCGAGCTTCTGCGTGTTGAGGAAGTAGATTTTTCCGGGTTCGAAACGCGCGCGGTTGAAGCTGTTATCCACCACTATCAGGTCTGTATGCCGCAGCCGGTCTGCGCACTCCATCAGGCGAAAGCGCGTCTGCTCGTTTAGAGAAGGGTCGTCGCTGAACCAGATCACCACCGCTCCGGGGTCGGCGTCGAATTCGTAGAAATCATCGCCATGAAACAACGCCTCGAACACGGCTGCCGCCATCACCGTCTTCCCCGCGCCCGTGGGAGCAGTCAGCGAAAAAGCGTGCTTATCCCCATCTTCGCGCCATCGCCTACGCGCCTTACGCGCACAGATCAGCACGTCGCGGACGGCTTCCTCTTGGTAGTCCTTGAGCGTGAACTTCATGCATCGTTTCCGTTGGCGAAGGCGAAGTTGGTGAGGTACGACTCGTACAACCGCACCGCTTCCACGCCATCCGGCAGACGCTGGGCCAACGCCTGAAAACGTCGCTCATCGTCGGTGACGATGTACGCCACGCGCAAACCCTCGGTTGCGCGCACCGCCTTCAGAAACTGCGCCGCTCGATCGAGTTGGATCAGCAGGCCATACGACTCCACGACGTGCCACCCCTCGGCGGGCAACTCGTCCACCCTGCGGCCGCGACTTCCCGCGCGCAGCCACAGCAACGGCGCGATTCGCGCGAAGGCCACATGGTGGCTGACGGCGATTGGAGTTTCGTAGGTGAGCGTAAAGAACTCAGCGTTCTCAGCGAAGCCCTCCGCCATCGGAAACTCATCGGTGAACTTGTATTCGCCCTTGATCGGCTCGCCTTCCGGCGTCTTGCCCGTGATCGCCGCAGCGACTCGTGGCTTGGTGATGTAGTCGCAGATGCCGTGCTGCTCCCACTCGGCATCGCCGGCACGCAGGCCGTGTTCGCGCAGCGCGACCTGTTCGTCCGCGGTGACTTCGTTATTGGTGACCGAGATGCACTGTCGGCGACCGCTGTCCTGACGATTCAGGCGCATGACGGCGTGCGCCGTCGTCCCTGAACCAGAGAAGAAATCAAGGACTATTGCTTCCGGCTTTTGAGCAACGAAAAGTCGAATTACATCCTCGACGGCATAAAGTGACTTAGGAAAGGGAAACCTACGCCCGGGCACTAGAACCCGCAAGACTTTGGTGCCGTAGTGCTCAGCATTGTGCGCCCGAAGATTCCACTGAGTTGGCGGAGCCTTTGCCCACGGTTCTTCGTAGTACGCAACCACAGAGCCGTCAGGATTGCGTCCTTCAACTGCCGCGCGTCCTTCCTCTATGTCCCGAATCGGCCCGCTCTTCAGGTACTGGATGATGTAGGGCTGAGGCTTGCCCGGCTGACGCTTGCCAGCTCGCGCGAATCCTTTTCTCCAGCGCTCGAGAAACGTTGGCGCTGTGACCGCCCAGTTCATTTCGGTGCCGTCGTCGCGTACAGGGAACACGGACACGCAACCCTTACGAGTCGGCGCGGCTGCTCGATCCTGCTCATGAGGAATTGGTTGACCAATGGCATCGATCATTCCGGTCAAAACGTCCACGTAGATTGGATAGAACTGCGCCGGTCGTGAGGGACGGATCGACGGTAGATCCCGCCGTCGCGCCGTTTGCCAATCCAGTCCAATTCTTCGAGAAGCATTGGCTTCGGGCTCCTCGGACTCCCTTTGCTTAGCGTCCACTGGTTTGCTTCCGAGAAGCACACTTGTAGTGGGCGTAACTGCCTGACCGCCAAAGCGAACGATGAATATGTATTCGTCAACTCGCTTGAATCCCTCATTGACTCCCACGCCTTTCGGGTTGATCAGTGTGGAAATCATCCGACTCGGGGCTTCCGGAAACACCTGCTCCAAGAGCATGCCGAGCCGCAGGTATTCGTTCTCGTCGATGGTGACGATCAGGACCGAGTCAGCTGGGTTAAGGAGTTGACGCGCTATTAGCAGGCGGCGCTCCATCATCGCGAGCCACTTGCTATGCCGATAAAGGTCTTCGTTCTCAACGTAGTCGTTGTTGTACTTCCAGTCTCTGGCGCCAGTGTTATATGGAGGGTCTATGTAGATAGCGTCGATCTTTCCGCGGTGGGTGTAAGTCAGTGCCTTGAGGACGTGGTAGTTCTCTCCATTGATGACTGTGTGGCAGGGCTTGTCTCCCCCCCGCTCGACCTTGCCGGTGCCGACGAGACCCGGGTAGATGAGATCCTTGAACTCGGCGACAACGACGAGATCAGTCACAGGCGCGCTTCT
>JBGTBX010000329.1:0-5787 GCA_041749115.1 Gemmatimonadaceae bacterium | reverse complement strand
AAAGGCCGAATCAATTATCTCTTGTGGCATGCCATCCGCTTCCAGCTTAGCACGATGACAGTGAGAGACCACGGCAGGAATGGCGATAGTACGGCGCACAGCCATGAGGCGCCAGCTACGCGACCGCGCAAGGACATCGGCTACGCCGAAAAGCGTGAACGCGGTCGCTACTCGATGCTCGCAGAACCAGCACGTGGGGATCACGCTTCCCACTGCTGAGCGTCGTCACCGGCGCCGCACAGAGTCCGGAAAAATCGCTTTAGGGACCATTGCCGTGATCACCTGAACCCCATCGACCGCCTCGCTGACCCTGCATCTCCTCAGCTTGCCCTTCTCTCGGTTGTCGACATCACCAGGAGATGTCGCCTAACGCTCAGCATCAGCGGCGGCGCGCAGCGCCGTCCGCTGCCTGCTGTTGTCAGGCCGAACCATGCTCAATCTTGACCAAGGCCTCCCGGGCGAGCCGAATAAGAGCCTGGGGCGTCCGCTCAAATGGGCCGACCTCTGCTGGGTTCGGGGCGAACGACGCGACCCGTCGTAATGCTTCAGCCGCCCGCGACTCCCTGAACTCACCCAGCTGCCAGACGACGACTTCGTCGGCGGAAGAGCCGATCGGGTACTCCGACGGGGGTTGCTCCTCGATCTGGCCGAGCAAGGCAAGCAAATGCTGACGAATCTCCTCGGTGTCAGGTGACGGCTGCATTGACTCCCGCTCCTCGCCGGTGAAGACGGGACCGATCGGAATGGGGTCCCGTTCCGGCCGCCGATGGGGGTGGTTGCCGCAGTACGTGTAGAACGGATCGGCGATGGGGAGGCTGCGAATCGTGCAAAAAGCCGGCTCGGGGTCGTCCGCGTGATCGTACCCTTCCTCGCCCTTGTTCTTCGCGTTGAACCAGCATGTGCCGCAACAATCGGAACCACCATTCGGCATAGAGGCATCCTCCTTTCGTTAATGGCGATACAGCGGCCAAGGGTGCTGAATTGTTTGCTCACTTGGAAGGCGACTTGCCTCCGGCAGAAGGGTGCAACCACGCAACAAGAAGCAGCAAGCCCGCTGCGACAAGAAGCCAAAACAGAGCTGTACCGAGAACCCACAGCGCGATTCCCGCAGCGCCGGAAGGCCTGCCCGCGTACGCGCCACCAAGTGTTGACCACCACAAGAACTCCCCTGGAGAGGCGAATCGATCGGCCCACTGGGCCAGCACTCCCAGGCTGAGCTTGTATCGCAGCCAAGCGTTGACTGTGACTGCGGCGGTGCTGAACCCAAGTGAAATCGCGTCGGCAATCAGCCAAGTTTTTCGAGTGGGTAAGCTATGTAGCTTACCCTGTCAGTAGCAAACCCTTGTTGGGCCGTGCCCCCCGGACGTTGGACATTCCTAAGCTCGGGTCTAGCGCGCGCCGAGCGAGATCGACCCCACAACGCCGAATTGGCTACCCACGAAGGGTGTGATCGAGATCTTGGCGCTCTGGCTTCCCGGTACAAAGATGGGCTCCCACTCTTCACTCTTCGCCACTAGCCCGACGATCACGCCAAGAGGCAGGCCGATCAATGCTCCGCCCGCGAGGCCAAAGCCAAAGGCGCCAGTACGGGATTCAATGGGGTGAAGGCAAGTAATACTCGTTTCTCTGCACGGCTGCCAAGCGAGCGCAGACGCCAGTCCAAACGCCGCAGCACTCACGCCTAGGGTCACCCCGAAGTTTCTTCCGAATCTGCGGCGCCGACCAAGGCTCCGCTCGATTCCCTCCGTTCCCGCGAGGGGGATCGCGAGGTCCTGGCCGGCCACCCCCTGACTGAGGACGATGACATCCGAACTCACGGCGGAAATGACCCCGACCAAGACAGCACCATCACGAGATTGCACGCGAACTCGGTCACCTGGAGTGGCGGCGACTTGAGCCGTCGCATGAAGCGGGCAGCAGATCGCTACCGCGGCGAGGAGACAGATCGAAGCACGCATAGTTACCTCCGACGGGTGGTCCCCGATAACGGGGCGGTTCAACGATGCACAACCTACCAGCCGGCCTCGTGGTACGGCATACGTCATGTGACGTAGCACTCGCGAGCTAAGACGTAGGAACAAGGCCTCACCGGTGGTAGGCACGGCCTAACGACCTGCGCGTAAGCTGCGCCGCATTTCAACAAAGCGCCAGCGCGCTCAGCGCGTTGGCGCAGACCACACTGAAAATGCGGCGTCAGGCTTCACGCGCCTGTTATGCCGCACCGCGCAACACGCTGCCTGAGCGACGTGCCGGTATCGATGCGCCCGAGGGGACGTGGTCGCACTCAGTCCCACTTCGCCACAGTTGATCAGCCACTCCCTCGGCCTGCGGCTATATTGCACGTCCGAGACCGCGACTCCTGCGCTCCTAAGTCGCGTCCGCCCATCCACTGGAGGTTCGTCATGGCGTACAAGGGCAAGGTTCAGCTCACACTCGTGATCGTTGCACCCGCAGATCAGGTTGCCGAGGGCGATCGACTCTTTCAGGCCCATGGGCCGTGGATGAACGCGACGCATCATCGGACCGGAGAGAAGGCGTTGCTCAGCTACACGTTGTCGAAAGCGCAAGAGGTTACCAATCCGATGGACTCAGGGTCGGCTCCGACAGGGAACACCGTGTTTGTGCTGATGGAGATTTACGAGACCGCGGCTGGCGTGGCCGAGCACTTTGCACTGTCCGGCGACTGGAAGGAATTTCCCGCCGTCGCCGCGTGGATGGGAAAGTGTAAGGTCACCGGCGTAACAGTCGCGCCAATCATTAATTCGCTCTGGTAGGCCGCGGTTGCGCCAAACTGGCGCAGCGCGCCGCGTGACCGATCCATGCAATGCTCAGCAGTACAACGAGTTACGCGGCAACCGCAGTAGGCCACCGCCAGATCATCAAGCGCGCCGAGTGCGAATAATTCTGCCGAAGCAGTAGGGCCGGTCGGGTTCACACGAGCTTGGCGGAGAGTCGGTCCAAGGAACTCCGCACGCCCGTTCCCGCCTGCAAGACGTGCAGATAAATCATCGTCGCGAACGGGCAACGGTATTGTCGCCGCTAGCTGTCCAACTTTCCGAGAGACTGTACAGTCCGCAGTTTCTGCGCGTGCCACCACAAAATTCCTGTTGAGGAGGAACGACAATGCGATGGACCTTGGCGCCGGCCTTCGTGTTTGGTGCGTTCAGCGGACAAGACCGTTTGCGCGAAGCCCGCCTGGCCGTCGGTGTGGAGCTGACATACTCGAGCGGAGGCCAGGCCGGCGCACCATGGCGCGTGGAACTCGCTGAACGCGATCTGGCAATCGGTGGACGCACGGGCTGTGTGCGTGTTCGTTTCGCCGCGGGCGGCCCACGCGCCGGCCCCGACACTCGCACGACCTGTGAGACTGACGGGATCCTCTTCTCGTGGAATTCGACCGGCCAGGTGTGGCGTGCCTCGCGCCCGGTCGCACCGGCGCGAACACTTGAGACGACGACCGGCGCAAGCGTCTTTCGCTACACCACCGGTTCCCTCGCCACAGATACCATCGGACAGTTTATCGTGCGCGTCGTCGAAACGACGATGACAACGACCGACTCGACCGGCCGCACGATTCGTCGGCTGCGCGAGCGATTCGCGCCGGGACTCGGCACCGCAACGTGGGGTTCGTTCGAGCGACCTGACCCTGCGGCACCCGACGGTTGGGTCGTCGAGCGCGAGTTCCGGCTGACAGCAATCGTGGCGCGATAGGGCGGCGGCTTCTTCGTCCAGGCGTCATGGCCGCTGACGCCAAGTGAACGCACCACCATCATGTGCGCGGCTTCTGGCGTGCACGGATCAGCTTTCGCCCGCAACGAGGCTGGCGTTACGCTGCACGCGCCCCCACGATCACAGCATGATCAGATCTCGAAATTTCCGCGTTGCCGGCACGATCCCGGCGCTCGCCATAGTGCTGGCGCTGCTCACCCTGCCCGGCGTCGCCCAAGCGCAGTCGCGCAGACTCTCCTGGCCGGAGATTTCAGTCAGCGCGCACCTCGACGCCGATGGCCTGCTGCGCGTGACCGAACGACAGACCATGCAATTCTCCGGCGACTGGAACGGCGGCGAACGACGGTTTGCAGTGGGATTCGGACAGAAGTTCACGTTCGAAAGTCTGTACCGCATCGAATCACCAGCGAACACCTTCATTCCCCTCACCGAAGGGGAGATCGATCGCGTCGGTGGATACGAAATGTTCAGCGACCACACCTTGCGATGGCGCAGTCGACTGCCCAACGACCCGCCATTTAATAACACGATCCGCATCTACGAACTGGCGTTCACTTACGGCCGCATTCTGGAGCCGGCTGACGGCGAGTCCTACGAGCTGTCACATGATTTCACCTTTGCCGACCGCGAAGGTAACATCGACCGATTCACTCTGGAACTCACGCTCGATCCGGCATGGCAACCGCCCGCCGACTTCACCGGGCGTTATGAGGCGACCGCGCTGCCCCCCGGCAACGGATTTGTCGTTAATCTGCCACTCCTTCGACTGACCGATGTCGCACCGGCCTCCGTGCGACTCGGCGCATCAACTCCCATCCGTTTGGCGCTCCTCGCACTTCTCGTTGCGGGATTCTGGCTGCCATTGATCCGGCTTTTCACACACGAAAAACGATTGGGGCGATTCGCCCCCGTCCTGGCGCCGGCGTCCATCACGCCCGAGTGGCTCGAGCAGGAACTGTTTGTTCATCTGCCCGAGGTCGCGGGGGCGGCATGGGACGATCAAACGTCACACGCCGAAGTGGCGGCCACGCTGGCGCGACTGGTGCAGGAGGGTAAGCTGAAGAGTCGGGTTGAGACGAAGAAAATCCTCGTGTTTTCACAACACGTGCTGCATCTGGAACTCAAGACCGACCGCGAAACCCTGCGCCCGCATGAGCGTGCCCTGATTGACAAGTTGTTCACCGCCCGCGGCACAAAAACGGATACCGACGCGGTTCGCAAACGTTATAAAACAAGCGGCTTTGATCCCGCCAAAGCGATCCGTCCCGGAATTACCAAGCTGGTGAACGCGATGGCGCGGGACGTATCGCCCGGCAAGGCATCGCCGCGCCTCACGCGCACCCTTATGCTTGTGGCAGTGGCACTTGTGGCGATAGGCGTTGTGCGCGACAGCCACGATGGACTGGTCGCGTTAGGTGCGGTTTTCGCTTCACTCGTCGGTTACGCCGTGGCACGTGTGTATGCGGCGGTGTGGAAGGGTCGGATCAGCGACCGGTTGTTGATCGGCACCCTCGGCCTACTGGTCGTCTCCATCATGATCTACCTGCTCGCCCGTTACCTGCTTCTCACGAACACGTATCGCGTGGGGCCATTCGTTCTGGCCGGGCTCGTGAGTTGGTTATTGGCATTGATTAACAGTGTGATGAACGCGGCGCGCACGCAGCAGTCCGCCGAGCGGATCGCCACGCGCAAGCGTATGGTCGCTGCGCGCGATTTTTTCCGCACCCAGTTGAAGGAACGTGAACCGCAGCTGAGTGATGAGTGGTATCCCTACATGCTGGCGTTCGGACTTGGTTCACATGTCGACCGCTGGTTCAAGGCATTCGGCGGCAGCGCTGCGGCGAACCGCGGCATCGTCGCGTCCAGCGTTGCGAGCGCCTCATATTCGAGTGGCGGTCAATCGAGCGGTGGAAGCCAGGGGTTCACCGGATTCGGCGGTGGAGGCGGATTTTCCGGTGGCGGAGTTGGCGCGTCGTTCGGCGCAGCAATCGGTGGGATGGCGGCGTCGGTATCGCCGCCCTCGTCCAGCAGTTCGGGCGGCGGAGGCAGCAGCGGTGG
>JBGTBX010000328.1:0-1937 GCA_041749115.1 Gemmatimonadaceae bacterium | reverse complement strand
ATGATGGAGGCGGTCCGCTCTTCTTGCTCCACCTGTTATTGGTTGCCTACTTTGCTGCCGTCGTCGTTATCGACCTCGAACATCGCCTCGTCCTGAACCGCATGACCGGGCCGGGTGTGCTGGCGGCGTTCGCGATTGCCGGCGTGGGTCTTGGCCCATCGCTGCCAACCGCGGTGTTAGGAGCGATCGCTGGGTTACTCCTCCTCGGGCTACCGGCGCTCCTGCTTCCGGGGCTTGGCGTGGGCGACATCAAACTGGCAGCAGTCATCGGCGCACTGGTGGGTTTTCCCAGCGTCATCACCGCACTGGGGCTCGGAATCGTAATCGGAGGCGTCGCTGCCGGGCTGTTACTCGTGACACGTCGCATCGGCCGTCGCGGCACGATCGCCTACGCGCCCTACCTGGTTGGCGGCGTAGCGCTCGTCTTCTTCGGATTTGTGGGACACGGAGCATCGTAGCCCTGGGCGGGAGATAAGGGGACATTCTATGTTAGGCGCAAACAGTTGGTGGCGCAGAAGCCGGGCGGTAGCAGCGAGCCTGCTGGCGTTGGGTCTCGTCGCGTGCAGCCAGGCTCAGTCAGCTGTCGTGCCCACGATGACCCAGAGCGCCGCCACGCCATCAGCGACACCGCTGCCTAAGGCGGCGCAGGCGGCACCGAGCTCTACCGAGGTGCGTGCCACAGAGATGAGCCCCACAGAGGTGAGCGCCACAGCGAGCCCTAGCGTGCTGCTCGACGACCTGGGTTTCGCCGACCCAGCGTTTCTGGCGCTCTGGGAACTCTCCGACGGCAACGTGGCCGGCGGAACGGCATCGCGGAGCTGGCTCTGGGGTCCGCCGGTACCGTCAGGGGCGAAGCGTGAGCCGTACGCCGAGGCGAGTAGCGGTGAACGCCTCGTCGAGTATTTCGACAAGGGACGTATGGAGATCAACGATCCGAGCGGGGATCCAACCGACTCATGGTACGTCACGAGCGGCCTCCTGACCGTCGAGCTGGTCACTGGCCGGGTGCAGATCGGCAGCGACGCGTTCGAAAATCTTGAGCCAGCTCAAATCCCGGTAGCCGGCGACTTGGACCGTGTCGATTCCCTGACTCCGCATTACGCGGACTACGCGGGTGAACGGCTGGCGCGCGTCCCGGACCGAACCGGCCAGCGAGTGACAACGCAATTCCGGCGCGGTCAAGACGATGTACGGATTACGCCGCCGGCCACGGTGACGATTGCTGCATACGACGATGTATCCGGGCACAACATTGCAGATGTCTTCGTCGATTACTTCGACCATACCCTCAAAGATATGGGGCTGAACTCGCTCTTCGTCATGGGTCACCCTATCAGTGAGCCCTATTGGATCGATGTACGCTTCGGTGGCAAGACGCAACTAGTGTTGGTGCAGCTCTTCGAGCGGCGGGCACTTACCTATAACCCAGACAATGACGAGGGCTGGGAGGTGGAATTCGCCAACATCGGGCTTCACTACTACCGTTGGCGCTATCACAACCGATAAATACCTAGCCGAACGAGCGTCACGATGCTATCTGAGCCGCCTTAGTCGGCTTCGCTCGGGAACTCGTGGTATCACGAGGCTGGGTCGGCACAGGCGACGCTCATTTTTGCGGGGCAGCACCCAGCGAGCCGAGGAGAAGCCATAGAAGGCGACGATCAAGCTGCCGTTCCCAGTAATGTTGCTTAGCCTCCCGTCCAATACGTCGTTTTCCTTGGACTCGCGGTGGCAACGCCGTCTGGCGGCCTCAAGAGAGTGACGACATGTTGGTGCGAATTGTCAACAGCACGAGAGGTACGGACGTCGCGACGGCGGCCAAGGTTGCGACATCTCCGTGGGAACGCTTCAGGGGGCTGATGCTTTGCAAGACAGAAGATTTCTCCGATGGCCAGGCGCTCGTGATCGATCCGTGCGCGTCGATCCACATGTTCTTC
>JBGTBX010000327.1:0-10244 GCA_041749115.1 Gemmatimonadaceae bacterium | reverse complement strand
GCGTTCGAAACCGGCGCCTTCAAGTACACAACCATCGACCGGGCCGGCAAAGCCACGCCGGGCTACACACGGATGGAGACGCTGCTCGTAAAAACGAACGGTCGATGGCTGATATTGATGGAGCGCCAGCTGAATACGATCACCGAGGCGCAGTGGGATCAACTTCCGCACTAAGCCAGCAGCACGCAATCAATCCTCTGGCGGTGCTTAGCTACTGAACGTTAAGCGGACAGCCGTATATGCGCCGCGCTCTCACCCCGCGCGCTGCACGGCAAACCACAACGTCGGCAGCGCTGCGCCCCACGCCAGCAGAAAACGGTTGAGACCGAACACCATCGCGGCTCCAGCGTGAAACATCACAGCCACGATAATGTACGCCACACACGTCGCCGGACTAAGCCACGCCAACGGTGCCAGGCACTCGAAGGCCATCCCTGCTAAACTCCCGGCCACCAACAGCGCACGTTGTTGCGGCACCCATCGCGGCACGCCGTACGCTGGCAGTCGGAGAAACGCGCCGAGTGCATGGCCAGTCCACCAGTCACGCTCGCGCACCTTGACCACTCCGGCACGCACGTACGACAGCGTGAGCTGCGCTGCTACATAGAGTACGCCACCCTCACGCACGAGCTCAGGCGCGCCGGGCCACTGCGCCACGGTGAGACCGCCCAGCACGGTAAACAGCATGCCGTCGCTGCCACCGTTCACGGTGCCACGAAAGCGTAAAGCCGTGAGAATTGTCGTCAGGAGCAGCGTGAGTGTACTGATCGTCCCGACCGCCGTGCCATGGAATAGTGCGAGGCTGATCGAAGCCAGCAACTGTATCACCTGCACCCCGGCGAAGGCACGAGTATTCAGCAGCGGAGCAAACACTCCCCATTCAGCCGCCAGCGCAGACGAGTGCCATACTTTGTCGGCACGGCCCGCGCGATGTATGATGAGCAGTTCCATCGCGTTGACTGACATGGCGAGCGCAGCCAGCCAACTCATCCACATCACGGCGAGCGTGTACGCGTGCGACGCGTCGATTGTGTTCACGGAACGCGACTGTGCTCGTCGCCTTGCCGTCGCTCCGGACCCGTCGAGAGAACGTGAGGAGGAAGCGACCGGAGAACGAGGTCCTCGCCTTTGCCTCCCGCTTCGCTGTTACGGCCGGAGGTGTCATCCTCGTCGCCCACGGTGTCCGAGACGCCGCCACCTTCGAAGGGCAGGGTGTCGCCAACCCGCAGTCGGTACTGCCACTGAACATCACGACGCGCCGCACCGAGAGCAGCCACGTGTGCCGCAACAAGCCGCTCCACCATCGCACGCGTTACATCGCTCTCCACCTCTTCCTCAATCTCACTGTGCCAGCGCTCCACTATCGTCTGCTCGGCGAGAGTCAGCGTCCCACCAGGGTTAAACAGCACGTGCCACAAACGCCTCTTGAGTGGTCGTACGACAGGCTGCCATCCGTGCGGCGACGACGTTAACAGGGGATCGGTCGCCGCATGCGCGCGCACTTCCAGCACCGGCGCCGCGCCAGCAGTATCAAAGAACGCCCACGAAGGGAAGAGCAGGCGCAACAGCGCGTGAAGTGCGGACATGTCCGCAAATCTACCGCAGACCACTTCCGAATCTCCTGCTGCTTCTTCCACTCCTCGCATCGCTTCATCCTCGCCGCGAACTCCTTGAATGCCGTCGGCGTCCGCAGCGATGCGGCCCCAGCAGCTGACCCGTGAAGAGCCCCCGTCCGCACCGACTCGACACCCGAACCGAAAATCGAGTAGCTTTGGGAAGCGCACACCCGGAGGAAGTTTTGTCCGCTGTCACCAGCGTCATCCATTGCGATCCGGACATTCTGAGCGGCGAGCCGGTCTTCGTAGGCACGCGCGTACCCCTGCAAAACCTCATCGACTATCTCGCCGCGGGTGACAGCCTCGAGAAGTTCCTCGATGCCTTCCCGAGTGTAACGCGGCAGCAGGCGATCGCGGCTCTGGAGTTGGCGGGCGAGGCGCTGGCGGAACGTGCGCATTCTCGTTGATGAGTCGCTACCGCGACAACTGGTAGCCCTGCTGGTCGGCCACGATGCGCGTATGGTTCAGGCGGAGGGGTGGTCATCCATCAGGAACGGCGAATTGCTGCGGCGCGCCGCGGCGGCCGGGTTCGACGTCTTCTTAACGCCCGACCGCAAGCTTGAATATCAGCAGGATATACCGCGAGTCGGCGTCGCCGTGATTGTCCTTCGCGCGCACACCAATCGACTGGAGGATTTGGCACCGCTCGTTCCCGAGCTGCTCGGCGCCTTGCCTCAGGTGCGAGTCGGTACGGTAACGCACGTCGGTGCCTGACGGACTGCTTTGCTGCCGATGGACAGTCGGCAGCGTGCGGCGCTACCGAATGCCCTGCTGCTTTTTCCACTCCTCGTATCGCTTCACCTCGGCGTCCAGCTCCTTGAACGCCTCGCCCGCGCGAAAGCGCGTGTAAAGCTGCTCCTGCGCGCGAATCTGCTCGAGAAGTTTCTTGGACATTTCGCCGACGGGGAGCTCCATCAGGATGATCGCCCGGTAAACACCATCTTCGGTACGGAGGACCTGCTGGCGGGGACGGCTGCCATAAAGTGTAGTGGAGACGACACTCTTGTATACCTGCGTGTATTGGTCGAGCAGCTGCGAACCTTCGCGCCCGACTTCCTCAACGAAGCGTTTGTTGAGTGCGGCGTACTTCACCTCAAGCTGCTGAGCGATTCCGTTACGCCCGTCGGCCTGCGCCTTGTTGATCGCCACCTGCACGTCGCGCGACACTGCGGTCGCCGGAGCGAAGAGATAGTTGTTGTCGGTCGGCGGCTTAAGGTACCAGGACGGCAGGTCCTTGATGGTCTGCCGACTAGCCGGCGGTGACAGGTCAACCGGAGGGCGCGGGCCGCGGGAGCAGGCTCCCACAACGACGAGCGACACGATGGTGAGACGAAGGATGCGCATAGCAGAGGTTGTGGAAGAACAGGTTATCCCGTGAGAGCATCGGCCGTTTTCCGGCCAACCTGCAGTCAGGACCTGAACTCCCCTTAGCGCTGCCGGGGGCGAGGGGCTCGACGCACGGTGTACGCAGCGAAACCGGTCGTGCGATCGGGGGCGGGTATCCGTACGAGCCAACGCTGGAACTCCAATAGCGACATACGATTGGCCGGCGCGATTACGTCGCTCTTACGCACGGCGACGACGGCAGGAGTTCCTCGCGAGGTTCGTCGCCCGGTGGCCATGTGACCCGGAAGCGAAGCCCGCGCGCGCGCCACGTCGCGTCGGGGAGCTCAAATGTTGTCCCCGCCACCGCATCGATCGGCCTGAGAAATTCGTTCGGGACCAGCGCAAACACCGAGTCATCGACGATCGAAAATGCGTACACGAGCGAAGGCATCGTCACCTGCACGGTGGCCACCAACTCTTCGTTGCGCCGAGGGTCGGTGCTGTGTGCGATGTAATCGGCGCGAGGGAGGGACACGTCTACAGCAAAACCCGGGTCAGGCTCGCCGGTGTCGCGCTGCACGGTGATGGAAAACATGGCGCGGTAGTACAATTGCTCACCTATTCCCGGTGCGTACGTCGTTTCCCACGACTCGCTGACGATGTGTGCGTCGGTTGCGCGGCCGGCCGCGTCCAGCTGAACGATACTGCGATATCGCCCGCCGACGCCGGTATCGTCCTCGGTGGTGGTGCTCACGACCGACGATTGCACACGCACCCCCGCGACCCGGCGCACAGCTTCGGCCATCGCCTCCTCACGCGCTCTGCGTTTAGCGGCAGCGGGATACAGCTGTTCCTGCAGCAGGACACGTTGTTCAATCAATATCGTTTCGCCCTGCTGGGCCTGCACCGTGCTCGTGGCGAGCACCGCCATCAGGAACATGATCACGCGCGTGACGTTCATCGGAGAGGCGCCAGGCGTGCCACCGCCCGCAACGAATCGCGTGCGATAGTCAGCGGTTGTTGCTCGCGGTCAAGCGCCGAGGTGGCGCGCGTGACGTTGGCTTCGACGTACTGGCCGAGTTCTGCCACGGTGATCGTGCGATCGCCATCGACGTCGGCATCACCTCGCAGGCCCCGCGCGACGTAGTAGGTGAATGCGCCATGACGCTGCTCCGGCAGGTCGCCGGCGAGTTGCGCGTCGCGCGAGGCAACGAGCAACGCCATGTTCCGCCTGACGAGTGCCGGATGTTCGATTGAGACCACCGCCGCGCGTGTGCCCGGCACCAGCGGGCGTCCCGAGCGTCCCAATCCCGAGAAGCAGGCGTCGAGCACAACAGTGATCGAGCGCGCGGGGAGACGGGCGAGTCGGTCCAGCAAAGCAAAAAGGTCAATCCCCGTCTCGCCGACATAGTTTGCGTCGGCATCGGCAGGGAGGAGGTGCGGTGCCTTCTGCCCGTGGTCCGTCGCGCCGTGCCCTGCAAAATAAACCAGGATGTCGCTGTTATCGTTCGCTCGGCGCGCGAGCCAGCCACGGTCGCCCAGCAAGCGTCGCATTTCTGTTCCCGACGCTGCAGGTCCGGTGCGGAACGCCAGGTGTGACGCGTCGTCGGGAACGCCGAGTGCCTGGACCGCGTAAGCGCGCATCAGCTCGGCGTCGCGACCGGCGAAGCGCGCGCTGGGCAGCTTAGCGTACGGTTCAATGCCGATGATCACCGCGAGGGCATCGGGGTTCCGTACTGCCGCTGCCGGGATCGACGACGCCACGTCGTCAGCTGAATTCTCAGCAGGCGCCGCCGTGACCGGGACATCTGCCGGAGCCGTGGGGATGCGCGTTGCAAGGCGCACGGTGGTGCCCGTGGCGAGGATTACCAGTGCGAGTTCGGGGGCCGGCGCTGTGCCCGTGGCGTACGCGGTGACCACAACGTCAGTGGAGTCGCCCGGCGCGAGCGCAGGGATCCACAGCGTGTCCGGCGCACCGGCGATAAGCACGAGGCCTGCGGATCGCACGACATGAGCGGGGAGCACCGGTGTTTGTGCGCGGCCGTCGTTGCGAATGCGAAGGGTGATGTCGGCGAACTCGCGCGGCGCCAGGCGCCCGTCGCCGGTCACGTCGCGAATGACAACCGTCGCGAGCGTCAGTGAGGCTGGAGCCCGCGTGTTGTCAGGTCTCCCACTCGGCGCGTTCGCGGCGACCGCGGTCGGCGTGGAGTTGAGGGCGGCGTGTGCCAGTGAATCATCGGTTGTGTTAACCCGCAGGGCGACGTCGCGGCGGATCCAGCCGTTCACCTTTGCGCTCGCGATGTCCACGCGGACAACGCTGCGTCCATACGCGAGGTACATCTGTTTGCGCGCACCATCGCGCGTGATCGCCCACGGTGTGCCGAACAAACGTGCCACCTGTGAGAGTTGAGCGCCGAGTGAAAGGGCAGGCTCGTGTAGGCTACGTGCGGAGGGCAGGGTGGCGCGGAGCGTGCCGCGCATGTTGTTCCACTCCACCACGCGACCGGTGTTGAAGTCGAAGGTCACCGTGGCGTCGTTGAAGGACCAGTGTTCGACGCCTTGTGACGCGAGTCGTTCAATGAGGTCGGGGGCGCCCTGGACCTGCCGTACAAGTTCGCGCGTGTCGCCTAACGAGAATCGTCGCTGAGATTGTGCGTTGAGCGCGGCCGCCGCGAGGAGGGTGAGCAGTGTGGCCAACGCGAGAAATCGGCGGACGTTAGGGTTGGCGAGGGAGTTGGAGGGCAGCATATCCCCGGGAGTATCGGCTTCGGGCCAAGGATGCTTTAGGTGAGAATACGGACGGGGCAAAAAGGGGTGTCTGTTGGGCTGCCTCATTGAGAAGGCGGCTTCACTGGTTCCGAGATACTAAGCGTACAACTGGGCGCGAAAACTCGGGGCCGTCGGGTGTCAGATGACCCCGCATCTACCGACGCCACCCCACACGCGGGGCAAAGGCGAGCGGTTGCGAGGGACGGCCTTCACAGTGCCCAGATTCGTGAGAGAAACTATGGATACGGCCGAAAGCTGCGGCACGGGTACGCTTGTGGTTTGTTGGGTGCGTGACCTTCGCAGTGGAGGTGAAGCAAGAAACGCTGCGCGCGGAGTGCTACTCACTTACTCCGACTGCGGCTCCAGCTTTCGTTTATTGTGGGCGCACCAACGCTATCGCGGCGTTGCGAAGATAGGCTCGTCTCCGTTAAGTCGCTTGCTCTGAAAGAAGTACGCCGCCTGGTGCGCGATGTGACGCCCGTCGGCCGCGCGCCCGCGACGGATCTCCTCCGAAGTTGCCGCAAGCAATCCGTCATTGTCGTGGACGCACGCTTGCCGTGCGATAGACGCTGCGTGCGAAGGCGTGAAGGCGTGAGGCTACCCTGCTCCGCCGGGAACAACTTGTTGCAGACGCTCGATTAGCTTAATGGCCTCATCCCTCGGGGGACCAAGGTCGTGGGGCGCGATATCCAGTGATCCTGATTCGACGCTGTCGAGCAGACGCTCGAACATGCCACGGTAGGCGCCTTCGGCTCGTTCCGTGAAAGCGTGTATCGCCTTTAGCTGATCCATTTTGAACAGGCCAAGTTCGACGTGGCCGACGTCAATTTCGTTGCGCAACGCCATTGCAGGTACGAAATCGCTTTCGATCTCATTGTCCAAATAGCCAAGAGTTCGGAGTCCGGCCCGGACAGCATCACGAGTGCGGCCATTTCCGCCTGGCGGGAAAAGCACTTCGAGTGTTTTTGCAAGGTTCAGGACTACTTCTGCAACGAACTCGCCGGCGGTCGAGCCCACCCGAGCTAATCTGCACGCAACATGAAAGTAGTGAAGGCCCGCCACGAGGCGACGGCGATGTGGTGCTGCAAGAATGCCCATCCGCTCCCAAGCCCTTGCGAATCTCTGCTCCTGATGCTCCTGAGTGGTTGTTTGTACCGCCAATTGCCATTCCTTCAACTCCCACCCGAAGCTCGACGAACCGACCGTTCCATCGACCCTCTCAATATAGGGAGGATCCGCGAAAGGAACGTTCACTAGAGAGGGCAGTACGAAGTAAACGCTCTCAATCGTTTCCTGCATCTCTTTCAAAGACTCAAACCGCTCCGAGATTGAGAGGGTGGAGCCCGTTAGGCAAAGCGTGCGGTTTGGCTCATTAAGGGTGACACTCAGTGGCGAGAGTGGCTCCTTCGACTGAATAAACTGCTGGCCAGAGTTGGCATTCATCAGCAATGACGCCGCCACCCCCTTGACCGCTGTCCGGCCGCCGCCTGCCTGCGTACCAAAAGGCTGCGACGGCTGAAAATGGAAGCGGAGTTCGCACATTGCGGGGAACGTCAATTCCTGATCCGGCTTGTGTCGAAAGACCCGCGGGCGCACTTGGTATGTGAGCACGTCTACTCCCTGTAGATAAATGAACCCCGTTCAATTGCGATGCACACGATAAGAAGGCGTTGATAGTGGACCTTGGCGGTATCACTCCCCACCCAGCAAAATACCGCTAAGCTCCACCTCGCACCCGCGCTCAGTCGGTCCTCCCCAACTCGAATGGAAACTCCCAATCACGAATCGCCACCTCACCGCGGGAGCCTGAGGTCGTGCTATCTGCTGTGCGGACCTTGGCTTCCGCGCAAGCAACGAGCTTTCGCTCACCGCAGAGGTGGGACGGTCGGTATCGGCGTGCTGGTTCCCTCCGACGCGGACAAGCGCGGCTGGGGTGGCCAATTTTATCTAGCACGCGAGTAGAGTAAGAGCAGGGTGGTCACATCATCAAGGGCGAAGAAGACTCTGGCATCGCGCCACGTGTTCCATGCGCGCCACTCAAGGCCGACGCCCAACGTGCGCCATAGGCCGAACAGGTAGAGCTGCCCCGTGGATTGGTCCCAGCATCGCGATTTGACGTTCCATGGAAAACCGGCAATGGCCAGATCGTCCATCGGGCAATATCCAACTGCGTTGACCGAGAGCGAGGCTGGCAAAGCGAACTGCACGCGAACCCCGGCATCTATGCGCCGGTCGCTTGACAGTAATCTGCGAGGCACTACGATCGGGCCGATTCCCACGTGATGGCCCAAGGGGAAGATGCCCCCGAGGGGCGCGAACTGAAGCTCAGAGGGTCTCCGTCTATCTGCACCAAATGTCACGGTGAGCGGAAAAATAGACTGCAAGATTACGCGGTTCCAGGGACTAGCCGCCAGCTCCGGACGATCGAATAGGATGCCATTCTCCGAGTGAAACGGCCGCCAAAAGTGGCCATCCAATTGAGAAGACTGTTTGCTCATCGCGAATTCCACTATCCCACCGATAACGCGACGCGAAAGCAGAGGTTCAATCTCTTCGACCATTCGCAGACGGTGGCTGACTTCGAGCGCATACAGAAAAAGTACCTGCTCCGGATATCTTAATAGCCTAGCAAATTCAGTTGTAAGATTCAATGATCTACGGTCTTCTTCGTTGAGAGAGACATACGATACCGAGTACGCTCGAATTGTCTCGTAGAGTCCTCCGTTACAGAAAAATGCCACAATGTTGCTTCCAGTCGGACAGTACTTACTGCGAGCGCGGCTAGCTGCCTTCTTGAGACTGTCCTCGCGTATTTGCAGTACGCGGACCCGCGGCCGCTCTCCGCTCGAGATTGTTGCCAGTTCGCGCCGCACATCTTTCAGTTCCGCCTCGTCGCGCTCAAGCAGCTCCCAAGCTGTTGAGGCCGAATCCAAGATTGTTCCAAGTCTTACGAGACTGCCTACGTGCACAGAGGCTTCAGGTATCGCCGCCACGCACTGCGGTGGATGCGCGCCGTTCGCAACTTCCAGGCAATGCAGCCATCGCAGTAAGTGGCGACCATCCGTACTCAGTTCGGGCAGAGCCGCTGGATCGTTGATTTGGCGCCCTAGCGCTGCCGTGCCGCAGCCTTCCATGCCTCTCTGCCGCGAGGTCTGGAACGCCTGCGCCCGCGCGCACAGGCCATCATACACACCAGTATAGAAATCATACTCTCGGAACGGCTGTCCGAGAAACGCACCGAATGACATTGCAGTTGAACCAAAAATTGCCCTTCGACGATCCGACGCAATCAGGCAGACCCTCCCGTCGCTATTTGCGTTGCGGCAAGTATTCCCGCTGTCGTCCATCACGTAGCCTAACCCCGCAACCTCAGCATCCCCGGCGGCACGCTTTATCAATCCTGCAAAGCCTACGTAGCGCGATAGCGATGCGGGTATGGCGAAATCGCGAAGCGGGTGCTCGTGCGAGGGATGTACCAAAGTCAAGGTTGACTCAGCCACGACTCGTCGTCTATTCGGCGCCGCGAAAACGACGGCGCAGTCGTAGGACGTATCCACTTGTCCACATTCGCCCGTTAATCTGAGGAGTGCTTCACCGACGTCGATGGGCTCGTTGTCGAACACGCCTCCATCAACAAAAATGCCGCTCAGGGCTCCGCCCGAACGACGATCGACAGACAGGCGCTGTGGTGGAAATGCGAAGGGAAACGCCGCTGATGCCAGTATATGTGACTTGAAGTCGGCGAGATCGATTTGACCGTTACTCGACCTCGCACTGATCTGAATCCCTGCGCCGCGTAGTCCTAGCTCCTTTTCCAGATCGTTGAGCCGCCACCCAGTGGCACCTGACGAATAGCGCGCCGTAGAAATGTGACGAAGCACAGCGGCCTCTCGCAGTCCCGGGACATCCTCAATTGTTGCTGAATCAAAACGCGTCATCGTTACGGCAATGCCAATGCTACAGCTGAGGAGATTCGATCCTTGTGACGCCTCGACCAGATCAACAGCAGGCTCCAACGCCGTATGGCTCAGCGCCGAAATCACTTCTTTCTTCTGCTTACCCGACGGTAGGAGCGTCTCGACGCCTAACGAAGTCCAAACCTTCCACAGAAGAGAGGATCGCTCATCTCGCGAGCTATCAATCGCCGTCGACCATTCGACTGACGCAAGCAGCGAGTTGACGTTGCCAGCTGAGGCGCCGGCGATTGCTTCAATGCTTAGAGCGCTATCAGGTGCGTGATGGCGCACAGCTCGCTCGGCCTGGAGGAATCCCCAAAGCACCCCCGCTTGATAGGCACCCTTGGAAATACCGCCGCTTGCGACCAGGGCCACTCGGCCCTTGGGTTTCAACGGGTTGCAGCTCACTGCTCCAGCATGAGATTGCGCATTTAGTGCCCAAGGAAGCACGGCATGGCAGAGAGCAGTCAACACCAGACATCGTTTTATCTTCGGCCGCCCTAGGGTAGGCGGACTACTAAACTTGTCGGTGGTTGCATTCGTCATTTAGATATTCTCCGGCGTGTGCTAGTCTAAG
>JBGTBX010000326.1:0-2135 GCA_041749115.1 Gemmatimonadaceae bacterium | reverse complement strand
GCCGCACGTCGCTTGCACGTGCCTGCTCAAGTGCGTCGGGCGTTACTGCGATTACCGCGCGCAAGGTCGGCCCCTGTCGGTCCATCATCTCGATGCGATCGAGATAGGCCCGCGTGATCGCCTCACTGGTCGCGGTACCGCGCGCCATCGCCTCGCCGAGTTGATCGATCGACTGCTCTTCGACCGTGGGTCCGGTCCGAGCGGCGCACGCGGTCACCAGGATCGGCAGGAGCAAGGTCGTTAAAGCGCGCATAGAATTGGTACTCCGCAGAGATATCAGAGCTTTGTGGCACAAGCAGCCTGGCGGCAATATCACCCGCCCGAAAAGGGCTCTGACCCCTTTTTCTACTGCGAAGAGAGGTCCCTGAACACACTCAGGTAGTAGGTCACGCCGGGCCTGATGTTGCTCAGAGCGATGCGCTCGTTCAGCCCGTGCGCGAACTCGTCCGAGTCCTTGGACATGCTGGCAGAAGCGCCGTAGCTTGGCACACCCACGGCGCGGTACCACATGGAATCCGAAGCGCCCGAGGACTGCGATGGAAAAATCGCAACTTCCTTGCCCCACGCATCTCCGACCGCCTTGGTTACGGCGGCGAGCAGCAAGGGGTCAACTGGCGAGGCCGGTGCTTCAATCGATTCGTCGCCGGTGCGGTCGCGGAATTTCACTGCGGGCACTCCCGCTACGCGCTCCAGCTCCGCCATGATTTCCTCGCGGGTGTGGCCCGGAAAGACGCGGCAATTCACATTGGCCGTGACCCTCTGCGGCAGCGCGTTGATCGCATGGCCGCCTTGCACCAGGGTGGGAACGCAGGTGGTGCCGATTTTGCCGATCATCGACGGATTTTCACGCAGCACCTGGATGGCCACTTCGTCGGCCGGGTTGGCGGCAAAAGCCTGCATCGCTGCAGACAGTTCCGGATCGGGCTCGAGTGCCGCAGCCTTGGCGAAATAGTCACGCGTAATGTCGTTTAGCTCAGGCTTGAAACGGTAAGCGCCGATTCGTTCGAGCGCCCGCGACATTTGTTGAATGGCATTTTCGGGACGTGGTGCCGAGCTGTGTCCCCCCGGATTGGTCACTTCGAGGTGGAAATCGACATAGGTCTTTTCGGCGCCTTGCCAACTCCAGAAGAGGGGCTTGCCGGTCTCCTCGTTGAGGGTGCCCGAAGAACCGTCGACGTTGAGCACCAGCCGGGCATTGCTCAAGCGCTCGGCGATGATCTTCGAAGTCCTCATCGTGGTCTCTTCGTCGCCCGAGTACGCGATGACCAGGCTGCGGGTGGGCGTATACCCCTGGCGCCGCAACTCGATCATTGAACTGAGCGCCAGTGCAGCTTCGAACTTGGTGTCGCTCGCGCCACGCCCGAACAGGTAGCCATTTTCAACCACCGGTGTAAATGGATCACGATCCCAGTCCTCGGGTTTGGCCTCGACGACGTCCATGTGCGCCGACACCACAATCGGGCCCAGCGAGGGATCGCTCCCTGGCCAGGTGGCGATGAGATAGGCGGTATCTTTATAAGGCACGATTTCGATCGCTTCTTCCGCCCAGCCGCCGTCCAACAGCGCCCGCTTGAATAGTTCGGCGACCATCGGTGTCTGGTTACCTTCGCCCTCAACGGAACGCAGCGCGATGGCCTGTTTCGACAGCTCCAGCACTTGAGCCTCGGCGGCAGGATGGATTTGGGCATGGACGAGCGTAGCGACGAACAGGAATGCGCTACCGGTTGCGGCAGTCATGATTGTGGATTTCAAATGCAGAGTCCTCGAGTTATGGCGAACAATTCACGCAGTGGGGCCAGTTGGTAATGGCCAAGTCTACGACGAAAAAGGGGCCGGATACCAAATGGGGAGTTTTAGCGCAGGTTGCGCGGCAGCGCATTGTGGATGGTGGTGGCGGCGACGGCTGCGTGTCCCACGGCCACCGAGATCTGGTTCAGTGCGCTGACCACGTCGCCGATCGCATACAGGCCATCGACCGAGGTCATCTGGTCCGCGTTCACTACCAGTTCGTCTTCCTTGTCCACGCTTGCGCCCAGTGCAATGGCCAGGGTGGCCTGCGAGCGACTGCCCAGGACCGGGTAGATGGTGTCAAAGTCGTGCCGCTCGCCGTTGCCTTCGACGAAGCTACAGCGCGT
>JBGTBX010000325.1:0-7112 GCA_041749115.1 Gemmatimonadaceae bacterium | reverse complement strand
CCCGATCGAGGACCTCGCCGGGCAGCTGCAGACGGCGGGCGATGCTCAGGCCGTACGAACGCCCCGGAATTCCTTTTATTAATCTGTAAGTGGGAGCCAGTTCCACGGCATCGAACTCCAGTGAAGCATTGATGATGCCTTTCACCTCCGTCGCCAGTTCCTTGAGCGCGCCGAGATGTGTGGTGGCAACGGTAGCCACGCCGCGCGCGGTGAGTGCCTCGAGTATCGCACCACCTAACGCCGCACCTTCGAGTGGATCGGTACCAGACCCGAGCTCGTCGGTAACAACCAGTGAGCGTTCAGTCGCGGAGCGCAGAATTTCACCAAGGTTTCTCACGTGCGCGCTGAACGTTGACAGGCTGGCTTCGATGGATTGTTCGTCGCCAATGTCCGCAAACACATCGTCGTAGAGCGCAATTGTGCTCTCCTCCGCGCACGGCGCCGGAATCCCGGCTTGTGCCATCACCGACATGAGGGCGAGTGCTTTGAGCAACACCGTTTTTCCCCCGGTGTTGGGACCGGATATCAACAGTGTGCGTTCGTCCGGCTCCATCAGCAGCGTGAAAGGTACGACCGATCGTCCACCCTTGTCTGCCTGGGCCAGCAAGAGCGGATGCCTTCCGTGGATAATGTGGAATCCCTTGCCAGCTTCGACCAATCGGGTCCCGTCGCACTCGTATTGAATGGCAAAACGGGCCCGCGCGTACAGCGAGTCCAGTTCAATCAATGCGGCGAGGGAGTCGACAAGTGCCGGCTGGAGTGGTCGCACGCGATCGGTCAGTGCCGATAATATGCGATCCACTTCGCGCGACTCGTCGCCCTCAAGTTCCCGAATGCGGTTGCTCGCCTCGATCGCGGCGGGCGGCTCGACAAACAGTGTGGCGCCTGAGCCCGATGCATCGTGCACGATGCCGCCGACCGTAACTCTCGCTTCGCGCCGAACCGGGATGACGTATCGCCCGTTACGCATCGTCACGGACGCGTCGGTCACCCGCTGATGGGTCTCCAGCTTCGCCATCACGCGCTCCAGCAATCCGACGAGATCGCCGCGCGCACTCCGCAGGTCCCGGCGCGTCCTGCGCAGAGATGGCGAGGCGTCGTCCTTCACGGACCCGTCATCTTCCAGCGAATTGTCGATCGCTTCCTCGGCGCCTCGATCGAATGCGAGCTGGCCGCGCAGTGGCTCCAGAATTCCTCGTGCCACCACTGGCTGGCGTTGATTGGCGAGCCCCTCGGCCGTCATTCGGCCCGACCGCAGGAGCTGGCCGATGCCCAGGAGTTCCTGCCCATTGAGCGTTGTCCCCTCGATCCTGAGTCGCGCGAGGGGCTGCGCCACGTCCGGCACCCGAGCGCTCGACCAACCATCGTCTGAGCGAATAAGGGACCGCACAGCAGCAACCCGAAGCAGTTCCTGCTCAATCCAGGCCAGATCCTGTTGCGGTGCGCTCGCCCGCACGGCGGCAGCACCCAACGCGCTGCCAGCAAATCCTGCGACGACGTCGAGGACCTGCCCGTATTGCAGAACGTGCAGCGCGTGGGAATTCATCTGTACAGTTGACTACAAGGACTCAGACGGCACCGATGCCGGGTAACTGCGGAAGCGATGATCAGCCAGGCGGCCAGCTAAGTGAACGACCGCCGAGCACGTGCAGGTGCACGTGATGCACGGTCTGCCCACCATCGGCATTGGTGTTGATCACCGTGCGATAGCCTGACTCGGCGACGCCGAGATCCCGCGCCACCTGCCCGGCGGCCAACAACAGCGCACCGGCCAACTGACCATCATTCATCGCATCCAATGATGGCACGTGCACCTTGGGAATCACAAGCACATGGGTCGGGGCCTTCGCACCAATATCCCGGAAAGCCAGCACTTCGTGCGTTTCGTAGACAATCTCTGCCGGGATCTCCCGCCGCACGATCCGGCAGAACAGGCACGTGTCACTCATCGTTTCGGGGCGAAAGAAGGGTGCGCCCGATCGCCAGACCGGCGAGCGCTGCGGTTTCGAACCGCAGGACATTACCCCCGACGTGCACCGGAGTGAAGCCCGATTCAACGAAGAGCGCCGTTTCATCGGCTTCGAGCCCTCCCTCGGGGCCCAACGCGATCACCAGCGGTGCAGCACAACGAACGGAGGTCATCGGCGTTGGCGCTCCGATCGTCAGCAGCGCCCGCGCGCCGTCGCTCGGGACGGCCGCCAGCGCCCGCACCAGGGTCGATTCCGGAAAGATCTGGGGCAGCCACAGTCCACCGCTCTGCTCCAAAGCACTCGCCATCCTGGCGCGAAGTCGGGCAGTAAAGGTGGGGCCTTCGCCACGTGGCTTAACACTCTTCGATCGTTTGTACATGATCGGCCGCCAACTCGTGATTCCGAGCTCGGTGGCTTTTTCGGCCAGCCACATTGAACGGTCCCGATCGGCCATGGGAACCAGCAAGTGGACCGCCGGCAAGGGAGCCGCGACCGAAACACGTGCGATCTCAATCGTGGCATTCGGCGCCACGCGCACCAGCGACCCCTCGGCACGGTGCCCGTGTCCATCCAGAAGTGCAAGTTGCGCTCCCAGCCCGATGCGACGCACCTTCAGGTGGCGCGACACATCGTCGTTTAATGTAATGGAGGCGCCGGGAACGAACACAGCGTCGGCCATTACGAAGGAGGCGGTTACTTCGCTATCGCGACGCTCCACCATGCCTCCTCGCGATCTTCGTCGGTGATCGTCCACCCATCCGACGCAAGTGCGTCGGTGATAAACTCGTGCTCCTCGAAGAGGATTCCCGACAGTATGGCCTCCCCCTCCGGCCGCAACGCGCGGTGAATGGCGGGAAGCAGTTCAACCAACACGCTTGATATGATATTCGCGACCACAAAATCCACCGGTGCGATAATAGGCAACATCACGGCGGCGTCTCCTTCGAACACCGTCACACGCTCCTGCACACCGTTCCGCCGAACGTTCTCCTCGGCATTGCTGATGGCGTCCCCATCGTACTCAATGGCAAACACCTGCGACGCGCCAAGCTTCGCCGCCGCGATCGACAACACCGCGCTTCCTGCACCGAGGTCCGCCACCACCAACCCACTGCCAAGTCGCTTCTGCATCAGACGGATGCAGCCCCGGGTCGTGGGATGATCGCCGGTGCCAAAGGCCATACCCGGCTCGATAATCACCGCGCGCGACTGGTCCAGCGAGTCCGCGAGCCAGGGTGGCGCCACGGTGAGCAAACCGAGGTCGTGCGCCGGGACGCGATCGCGCCAGGCCACACTCCAGTCGGTGGCGTCTGCCTGTCCGATACTGATAGCGGCCGAAGGAACCGCGGCAGTAATCGCAGCAGTCACCGTCTCGATATCGATATCGGGTGGAAAGTGTGTGACAACGTCAGCACCATCTTCGTGCACTCCGTCTGCACCGGCAGCAAACAACGCGGCGATGGCCTCTTCGCGGTGCGCCCCCGCCGTCACCCGTACCGACGTCCAGCTCACGCGCCCAGCGCTTCTTTCATCTTTGACCAGAAGCCCTTGGACCGCGCCTGCTCCGGGATCATCGCCTGCTGCTCCAGCAATTGTTTGAGCAAGATTTCTTCGTCGCGGCTTACCTTCTCGGGAGTCCACAGCTGAATGCGCACGTGCAGATCACCGGTCCCCGACGCGTTCACACGCGGCAACCCGCGTCCCCGCAGATGAACGACCTGACCACTTTGTGTACCAGGCGGGATGCGTACCGACACCCGGCCATTCAATGTGGGCACTTCAACGTCTGCCCCCAGAACCAGCTGCGGATACGAGATGAGGACCTCAGTGTACAGATCCTCGCCATCCCTTTCAAAATTGGGATCATCGGCAACATCGAACACCACCAACACGTCGCCGCGAGGACCGCCGCGCGCTCCGGCGTTGCCGAGACCGCGCAACGTCATGTATTGGCCCGATGACACACCGGCCGGTATCTGCACCGGAATGGAGTGTTCGCCTCGCATACGTCCCTCGCCCCGACACTTCTTGCACGGCGCGGTGACCACAATACCTTCGCCCGAGCACATCGGGCACGGAACGACGGACACAAACTGTCCGAAGAAGGACCGCTGCGCACGGCGCACTTCGCCCTGTCCCCCGCACGTATGACAGGTCGCAGGTTTGGTCCCCGGCTCACCGCCGCTTCCTTCGCATTTTTCGCAGGGATCGAGCAGCTTAACGGTGAACGTCTTCGTGACACCGGTGGCGACCTCGGCCAACCCCAGTTCAACGGTAATCTTGACGTCCTGACCGGGGCGCGGTGCCCCCGGACGACGACCGCCGGCCTGTCCGCCGAACAAGTCACCCACGCCACCAAAACCACCAAAGTCGCGCATGAAAATATTGAGCGCTTCGGAGAGGTCGACGTGCTGATACCCGCCGAAACCTCCGGCCCCCCTCAAGCCGGCTTCGCCGTAGCGATCGAAGGCCGCGCGCTTCTGCGGATCACGCAGGACGTCGTACGCCTCCGTGACCTCCTTGAACTTCTCCTCTGAATCCTTCGACCCGTCGTTCTTGTCGGGATGCCACTTCGTCGCCAACCGGCGATACGCCTTCTTGATATCGTCGTCCGTTGCATCGCGCGCGACGCCCAGCGTTTCGTAAAAGTCTGCCATTGTATTTTTAAAGACTATTGCAGGATATCCGAGACCAGCAGTGAGGTGTGTTGCACCAGCGCGATAACTTTTTCGTATGGCATACGCGTCGGGCCGATAACACCCAGCATGCCGGTTAACGAACCCACGCGGTACTCAGCGGTCACGATCGTAAAATGCTCCAACCGCGGGTCTCCGTTTTCGCTGCCGATCGTAATCGTGATCCCCGGCGCGCTGCTGCGGTTGCGCAATGTGGCGGCCAGCTCTTCTCTGGTTTCTGTCAACTCAAGCAACTGACGCAACCGCGCCCCCGACGCAAACTCCGGCTGCTCCGCGAGGTGCGACGCCTGCCCCAAAACCACACCGTCGTCGTTCGAGGCACCCTTGAGATCAAACAATGTGTCCCCCTCCTGCACGAACACGTTCAGCAGTTCCGATGCCTCGGCCGAGGTTGCCGAATCGCGCACGCGATCCCATAGCGAACGCCGGATATCACGCAGTGTCAGTCCCGCCAGGCGTTCGTTCAGAACACGCATGACTTCAGCCATCGCGGACTCGGCAATCTGCCCCTCCACTTCAACAAAGATGGTGCGAACCGCGCCATGTTCCAGAGTCAGCACCAGGAGAAGCTTTTCGCCCGACACACGCATCAGTTCGAGGCTGCGCAGACGCACATCGTCGAGACGGGGGCCGAGTGCAACACCCAGCTCCTGCGTCACGATGGAAAGACTCTGCGCCGCGCGCCGAAGAATTGCTTCGATGGCCGAGCTCGCTCCAGATAAATGCTCACTGATGCGATCGGCTTCGATGGGTGGCCGCGAACCGGATCGCAGCAATGAATCCACGTACAGTCGGTAGGCAACGTCGGTCGGCACCCGTCCAGCAGACGTGTGAGGATGGAAGAGATATCCCTTCTCTTCGAGGTCGCTCATCGTGTTTCGGACCGTGGCCGGAGACACACTGAGGCCGAAGCGTTTGGCGATGGTGCGCGAACCGGCAGGCTCCGCGGTTTCGACGTAACTCTGGATCACCGCTTCGAGCACTCTCCGTTCGCGATCCGTGAGGTCTGGAAGCGACATAAGTCTAAAGCTAGTAACGACTTCTGTGAGCAGTCAAGGCAGAGACCAAGGCATCGAGGCGGAGCCACCCAAGGGGAGTGAGCTTAAGCACCGATCCTTCTCGCTCCGCCCAGCCACTGATGATCCACGGTTCCACCAGAGAACCATCACCGGACACGAGCTGCAGCCCCTGATCTGTACGAAGCCCAAGGTAGACCGTTTCGATCCCTTTCTGCTCTTCCGTGAGGTGCTCCTGACCCTCCAACGGATCGACGCCCTCCTCAACCACGGCGATCCACTTGGCGAAATCCCGGAGATTCCAGCGCCGGAGCGTACCCCCCGCCTCAAATCCATGGGCTGACGGACCCAGACCCAGATAATCGACCCCCCGCCAATACGAGGAGTTGTGTCGCGACATCAAGTCGTCGCCGCGCGCAAAATTGGACACCTCGTAGTGCCGGTAGCCTGCGCGCGACAGAGCCTGATGCACGGCAAAAAACTCGGTTTCGTACCGTTCGTCCGGCGCTTCGTTGACCTGACCGCGGTCACGCCATCGACCAAGCGGCGTGTGTTGCTCTATCGTTAAGCCGTACGCGGAGATGTGGGAGGGCCGCAGCGCAATGGCTTGTTCGATGTCACGCGAGAGATCGCGAGACAGCGCGGTCGGCAGCGCGTAGATCAGGTCGAGCGACCAATTCGTCAGGCCGTGGCGCGCGAACACGTCGGCGGCGCGTGTGACCTCACGCGAGCCGTGGCTCCGGTGCATCCACGACAGGACGTTTTCATCAAAGGACTGCACACCTAACGAGACGCGATTGATGCCCGCGGCGCGCCACGCACTCAGGGCTTCATCCGTGGCATCCTCCGGATTCGCCTCAATGGTGACCTCGGCGTCCGGAGCAAGTGGACGGGCGGCGGTGATTGTGCGGATAAGTGAAGCCACGCCCTGCGGCCCGAGCAGTGACGGCGTACCCCCGCCGAGATAGAGTGTGTCAAGCGTGTCGTCAGAGGCCAGCTGGCGCAGTCGTAGTTCACGGGATACTCCTGCAACAAAGCGATCTGACGGAACACTCGTGCGTACGGCAATCGCAAAGTCGCAATACGAGCAGCGACGTCGGCAGAACGGAACATGCACATAGAGATGCCGGGCCGTCATGGTTGATTCAGCAGATGCAGTTGCCGGTGCGCGGCGGTCACGGCCGATGCAGCGGTTACGTCTGACGGTGCGGCTGTCATGGCCGATTCAGCAGGTACACCAGTCCGCCGGCATCCGTCGCGGTCACACCACTGAGCGTGAGCTGAGCGAGCGCGACGGTGACGTCGCGGGCCGACGCCCCCGCCGCGTGTACAAGTTCATCTGGAAGGCGAGGGCCGAGCGCGAGGGTATTCAGCACCGATCGCGCCACCGCGCCCGGCGCGTCTATTGATTGTACTGCAAGGCCGGCAGC
>JBGTBX010000324.1:0-3745 GCA_041749115.1 Gemmatimonadaceae bacterium | reverse complement strand
GCATCGACCACCTGGGTGCTCGTCGACTAAGTCGACCGCGCGCCACCCGAAGGTCGCCACCCAATCGGGTGGTGCGCACCACCCACGCGCACCGCGACGTTCTCGCACACACACGGCTCAACGCCGAGCCACTACCCCGAGGACTTCATGCGACGCTCAGCTACCAACCCCATCCGGATAATGCTCATGAACATCGCCATCGCCGCCGCCGCAACGACCGCCGCCTGCAGCGACGCCACCGCCCCCAATCCGAGCGGCCCGGTCACGATCGACATCGCACAATCTCTCACCGGCCAGACCACATCCGCCGGAGCCTTCACCATGCGCGGCGCGCGCGCTGACAGCGGCAGCACAACAGAAGAGCTCACCTTTGGTGGCCCGCTCACACAGTCACCCGTGCCGGTGACCTTTGTGCGCGTTTTGACCGGCCGCCAGGGAACCCTCACCGTACGTGGCAGCGCAACGCTCACCTTCACGAGCCAAACGGCGGCCACGCTTGCGGGTACGTGGACGGTCGACAGCGGCACGGGCGTGTACGCCGCCACGTCCGGCAGTGGCACGATCAGCGGATCGGCCAACTTTGGCGCGACGCCGCCGACGGGAACGCTCACCTATGCGGGAACCCTGCTGCGCTGAGCCGCAGTCCTGTGACAAACTCGCTGGTCCGGACGGCTGGTGGCGTCCGGGCCAGGCGCCGCAACTCCCCGTCCCGATCATCCGACCGAGCCGCGCACCACTTAACGAGGCGGGTGGTTGACGGGCACCATTGACGCTCGCATCGGTCGAGACGCATCTTCAACGCACGCAGCAGGTGATGGCGTTAAACGGAGCGCGGCAATGCGTACTATCGCAGTCATCGTTGTTCTCGCGGCGATCGCAGGCTTCGGCTGGGTGTTCAGCCTTCCCAGCAAAGCGGAGTGCATTGCCACCGGCAGGATAGTGGATCCCACGGAGCGGCACTGCGAGGATGCCACTGGTTACGAGCAACTCCAGGAACACGCACTGTTTCACAGTGGCGAGGTGGTGATGGTCGCAGGCCTGCTCCTGGGCGTCGGCTACGGCGTTCACAGGTATCGCCGCCGTCCCGCGCAAGGCAATTCTCCGGCGGCCTGACCATGACAGACTCCGCTTCCCACTTCACCCACGACGCAGAAGATGTCGTCCCGGCTGGTTACGCGGGCTGGCGCCGAGTACATCTAACGGCCAGCTGGTTGGTGACCGGCGTCGGAGTTGCGCACTGCGTCGTCGCTTGGCTGCTCCATGACGCGTGGACAGCAGAGGCGGTCTGGTTTCTCGGCACAGGACTCGGCATCGTTTTTGTTGGAACGCTGAATCTTGCGCACATCGGCTTGAGCCCGTGTCGGATGCCAACGGTCCGATTTGTTCACTGGGTAAATGTGTTCTACGCGCTCTTTGCGATTGCGGCTTTATGGGCCGTGCCGGAACCGCAGACGGTGGTGTTGGTGATCACGCTCGTCGCTCAGGTGGTAGCCGGCCGCATTACGCTGCCGGGGCCTGGCTGAGGGCGCCTGCCACGGAGACACATTCATGCCAAACGCGTGCCACGCACGCCGATCGGACGGTTGGTCACGATGGACGAAATTGCTGACGCGACTGAGTTCCTGCTCCGAAACTCCGGCATCAACGCTCAGGATCTGTTTGTGGACGGTGGACTCCTCGTGACGTGATTGCCGCTCCTGCCATCAGCGATCCGACACCCTCCCCGCCAAAGTTGTAGATTCAGTCGGCTTCGACATTGCCTCTTCGAGCAAAAACCGCTGCGGGGGGCACTTCGGTCAGGAATCGCGCACACTCCACCCGGGAGAGCGCGAGCCAAACTCATTCGGAGAGATCGTGGCGAGACGCCCCAATTACGGATTCGAGAAAAAGCTGCGCGAGCAGAAGAAACAGCAGAAGAAAAAGGAGAAGGCCGAACGCCGAGCCGCGGATGACGCATCCTCCAAGCCACCAGAACACGGCGTAGCGGGTGAGGACTCTCCCCCGGAATCGGGACCGCCGGGTCGTGAGTAGTAGCGAAGCGCCCGCTCTCGACAGAGACCTGGACACGCGTCTCGACGCGCTGTGCGAGGAGGGTCGTGCGTTCTGGCACCGTTTCGATGCGGAGGTCCGCCAGGATGACTGGCACCCCTTCGTGGCCGCCGACTATGACGCTGTGCGCACCGCGTTGGTGTCGCTGCGCAAGCCGGGCCGCACGTTCCTCGAGTGGGGTTCGGCGACCGGCGTCATCACGATCATGGCAGACCTGCTCGGCTTTGATGCCTGCGGTATCGAGCTCGACTCGTCGCTCGTGGACGTCGCGCGCGACCTCGCCACGCGCTCGCACTCCAAGGCGCGATTCGCCGCTGGCAGCTTTATTCCGATGGGCTGGGAGTGGAAACATCCCGGAGGCAACGGTCGCCACGGAACTATCGGTCGCGGTCCGTCCGGATATCTGGAACTGGGACGTGCGCTCGACGACTTCGACATCGTCTACGTGTACCCTTGGACCGGGGAGGAGCCGATGATGATCGACCTGATGCGGAGCCACGGCAACAAAAAGGCGCTGCTTGTGGTTCACACGCACGACGGTGGGACGCGGATGTACCGCGACGGCAAGATCGTTTAGCTGCGCGGCGATCCGGCTGCGCCATGGTGAAGAGCATCACGCTGCCACGATGTGCCCAGGATGTTTCATAATCCGCGCGTGCTGAGAACCGGTCTGACAATCCTCTCCAGCCGATCGCGAAGGCGACGGCCAGGAGAACTGCCGATGGGCCGGCCGCATGCGACGGCGTCGTGCGTGGCGCTTCCGTCGCGATGCGGCATCATGCCCCGAACTACTTCATGCCGTCCTTCTTCATACCCTCTTTCATCATACCGCCCTTGTCCGATCCGTTTTTCATCTCATTGATGATCTTGCCCGCAAGGGTGAGCCGATCGCGCTGTTGGGCGGTGAGCACTTGTCGTGCTTCCACATCGGCCTTCGCCATTCCGGTACGCGCCAGAACCATGTGATTCGCCGCGTCCCGCAGAGCTGTTTCGTACGCCTTGAGGTCAGGAGCAGTCCCGCCAAGGAGTTTCTCGCCGGCCTTCATCGCGTGCATGGCGCCCATCATGTGCGGCTGCATCGCCGCATGCGAGGACTTCTGTAGTGTCGTTAGGCGCTGCACCTGGTCGTTTGAGAGTTCGAGTGATTCCTTCAACTTCAGAATCATGCTCGGACCATCGTCCATCGCCATCATGCCGCCCTGACCCTGCATCATCGCCATCATCTGCATCATGTCGTGGCCCGCTTCGGGGTGCTTTTCCTGCGTCATTGCCGGCGCGGCAATCAGAGTCATCGCTATTGCGATTACGCTCATCGTTCTCATGTGTGTCTCCAGTTGTGTTTGGTATTAAATGGGGCGTCAACGCCCGATCATGCTGCGACGATACGTCTGGACGGCGATCGTTGGTCGCACGTCTCGATCGCGCAGGTCTGTCTCGCCTCGGTCGGGCACCGGTCTACTTTCACCGTGCCATCTCCACCGAGTGATTGCCGTGGCCGCTGAGGTCGCGGGTGCCAAGCTGTGATCCCGGGCGCCGAAGCCGTGTCCCGCTGCCCGTGAAGCCTTCAATCTAACCAATCGCGCGCAGTGGCGCTCACTCCTCGAGTGACGTGCGTGAGAAGCGCGCCCGGGCGCCTCCCCATGTGCAGGCGCCGCACACTGCTAAGCTGTACGGATTACCAGCCGCCGCCACCACC
>JBGTBX010000323.1:0-4193 GCA_041749115.1 Gemmatimonadaceae bacterium | reverse complement strand
CGGCGCTGACATTAAACAGATCGGCGTTGATCGAGATCTATTCAATGCGGCCGGGCCGCAGGGTCATCGGAGTGTGCTGTAGAACTTCTTGATCTCAGCAAGCACATCGGTGCTGCGGTCGAGATAGAAGTAGTGCGTGGCGTCCTGATAGGTAATCACTCTCGCGTGCGGCACTTCCCCTCGAAATGTGGCCAACCACCGCTCCTGTGTGGGAACGGCAGCCGTCCGCCAGTAGGTCTCGGCTCGCTCACGGATCTCGAGGGTCGCATCCGGCGGGATGCCAGGGTGTCGATTCTGGATCGCACTGATCACCAGCGTGGGCGTTTTTACGCCAGAGAAATCGACGGAGTATCCGTTCCACCAACGACTGATTTGCGTCCAGACGGCGCCAGTTGCTGGTGAGGAGCCTAACGGGTCCTTCTGCAGCACAGCATGAGCGGTCGCCGGATCGGCGATCGCATCCAAATACACCAGCGAGCGTACGCGTCTGGGCCAGCGCGAAGCGATCTGCGTGATCTCGAGCCCCGCCAGCGAGTGGCCGACCAAATGCACTCTCTGCAGCTTCTTGGCGTCCAGGAACGCCACGATGTCAGCGATCAGGGTTGCGAGGTCATATCCCGAGGCCGGCGTCTGCGACGGTGGGAAACCACGGCGTGTCAACGCGTAGACATGGAAGCGGTCGCGAAGGCCAACCGCCAAGTCGTTGAACGTCGCTGCGGGTGTGCCGAAGCCCGTCAGAAACACGACCGGCTCGCCCTGGCCGCCCCAGTCTAGATAGTGCAGCTTGACTCCGTTCGCCTCGACGAAGTGTTCAGAGAACAAGCGACTGGATTCTGTCTGGACGGAAACGCCTGTGAGCGTCAGGCACGCGAGGATGAACGCCGACATCGTCACAGAAACCCTCCCGAGTTGGCGTCAGTTTGCCGATTCCTCCCAGTAAGTGGCCATGTGTCGAGGAATCCGGCCGCCCGCTGTCAATCGACGCTGCGGCGTTAGTGAGGACCTTTGTGGCCGACCTAACAGCCGCAAGTTGAAGCCAGCTCACCGACTGGCACATAGTAATCGGGTTCCGAAAAGCGGCGTATGATCGGCAGGCGGTCTCCGTACTGTTCAACCGCAAGACGCCAGACAAGATCCCGTCTCCAAACTCGTGTGCCAAGGCGCGTACGGAAACCTAGCTGACTGAAGGGACTGCTTTGAATCGGGAGCGGCACCAAGTTCGATTGGGGCGCAGTGCGGCCGGTTTGCACGCTCTGTGTCTCGGAATCTTTGAAGAGCCATCCACAGGTGGTTCGCCGTGATCTCCTCGTGCGCATAGGTGCGACGCGCGAGAATGCTGAGAGGAGCCTCCTCGATGGAAACGCTTCTGAACGACGCACGTTATGCGCTTACGATCGCGCGTCGAAACAAGGGCTTTACTCTCTCCGCGGTACTCACGCTCGCATTAGGCATTGGGGCAACGACGGCGGTTTTCGCGACCGTTCATGGCGTCCTGTTGCGGCCGCTGCCATATCCCGATGCCGACCGGCTCGTCCGGTTGTTCGAGGAACGCCCGGGCGCGGTTGCGCCGCTGGGCGATCGATTCCTCAACAGCGCCACGTACTTCGCCTGGGTCGAGCGCGAGCCCCGGACGCTGGCGGGAATGGCGGTCTACCGCGAGCAGGCATACACGGTCGGCTTCGAAGGGGGCTCCGCACGCCTGCCCGGCGCCGCCGTCTCGCCGGAACTGTTCTCCGTCTTGCGCGCCACACCTGTGATGGGCCAGTTCTTCCGCCCAGATGCGGAGAGAACGGGCGCAGAGCCAACCGTGGTCCTCAGCGAGCGCCTGTGGCGGCAACGGTTCGCCTCCGATCCGGACGTGCTAGGCCGGAGATTGCTGATTGACAATCGGCCGCATACCGTCATCGGCGTCACACAACACGGCTTCTACTTCCCGGACCGACGCGCCTTGCTCTGGACACCCTACGCTGTCTCTGTACGCCCGGGACCAGGGGACGTGCGCAAGGACTCGCCGGCATCAGCAATCGGCCGTTTGAAACCGGGCGCGACCCCACTCCAGGCCGCAGCAGAAGGCACGGCAGCTGCGCGTGCTGTTGGCCAGTCCTTGTCGGCCGATCTGCTGTTCGGCAAAGGTGGGCCTCCGGTTGTCCGCGCGCAACGGCTGATCGACGACGTGACCGCGAGTGTGAGACCGGCATTGCAGGTGATCGGTATTGGTGTGCTGTTGGTTCTGCTCGTCGCCTGCGCGAACGTGGCGAATCTGCTGTTATCGCGTGGCATCGCGCGCCAGCGGGAATTCGCCGTTCGGGCCGCTCTCGGGGCGACTCGCGCCCGCCTCACGACGCAGCTTCTGACGGAGACTCTTGTCCTGGCGGTAGCAGGCGGCACGACGGGGCTACTTCTCGGGTGGGCGGGCACGGTCGCGGTGCCGGCGCTCGCTCCGCACGATTTCCCTCGTCTCGAGGACGTTCAGATGGCTTCGGGCGTGGTGGTGTTCGCCGTCGTCGCCTCGGTGATGTCCGCGATGCTCGCAGGCCTGGTTCCCGCGCTACGAGCTCCTGAATCTCATGTATCCGTCGCCTCCACAACCGGGTTCAGCCGCGGCAGGTCACGGATGCGCGACGGTCTGCTGATCGCAGAGGCCGCTATTGCGGTGCTGCTTCTGATCGGAGCCACCTTGCTCGGGCGAAGCTTCGTTCGCCTCACGCACGTGGATGCGGGTTATGACCCCACACACGTGCTGACGGCGCGGATTTTCCTGCCGCCGGATTCCGCATCACCGGAAAGGAGCGCGCAACTCCTGGAAACCGTGCTGCGCCGGCTGAGGAGCATGCCCGCTGTCAGTGCTGCAGGCGGCGGCAACATGATGCCGCTGGGAGAGTCGAGCTTCTTGTCAGGGTTCGAGCTACCGTCTCGAGACTCCGGCAAGCCCGTCGTTGCCCGAGTGCTCGAGTATGCCGTCACGCCCGGGTACGCCGAGGCGCTAGGGCTCCGGCTGCGGGAAGGCCGGTTGCTGACCGAGAAGGACGCGGCGTCCGCCACGTCTGCGGTAGTCGTCAATGAAGAGTTCGCGCGTCTGTATCTTCCCCTTGAACGTACCGTCGGCCGACGGTACCCGACAGGCCTCGGCTCGAGCGGCAAAGTCGCTGAGATCGTCGGCGTTGTGGCAAATGTGTTGAAGGACGGCCTCACTGCGAGACCGCAACCGGAGATCTACCTGATGCTACAGAACGGCATGCCGATGCGGGAGATCAATCTCCTCGTGCGTACGAAAGGTGATCCGCTGGCGGTCGCGCCCGCGGTGGGTACGTTCGTCACAGAGGAGGAGCCGTCTGCCGCGATTGCCGAAGTCGCGCCCCTGACCCGGTTGATCTCAGCGTCTGTTGCCCAAGCGCGGTTCGCGATGGTGGTCCTCGGCACGTTCGCTATCCTCGCGCTGCTTCTCGCGGGCGGTGGGCTCTACGCCGTCCTGGCCTATGCCGTCTCGCAGCGTCGACGGGAATTCGGGGTCCGATCTGCGCTCGGCGCCGACCGCTCCGCGCTGATTGTGCTCGTGCTCCGGGAAGGGCTGAGTGTGACTTCCATTGGCCTTGTGATTGGGCTGACCGCGGCGGCTCTACTCACGCGGTTCCTGGAAGGCATGCTGTTTGGCGTGACCCCGCTTGATGGCGGCGCGTTTGCAGCGGCACCGGTCCTGCTCGTCGTTGTCGCGGCGGCCGCTTGTATTGGTCCCGCCAGACGTGCGGCACGCACTGATCCTGCGGAAGTGTTGCGATCAACGTGACCACGCAACACTGATCCTTTCTCGGCAACGCAAGCGGCGCGATTCGCCCAACTGCCGGAATGACTCGCGAGTAGTCGCCAACCCTTTAGCGGCCACCAGGTCGCGCTGATCCCTAACCGGCCGGGGTGGTGGGCGCACCTGGTGGGCGCACGTCGAGTTCACCCGCATAAACATTGGGCGGACTATCGAAAAAAAAAAGATCGAGGACCTGATGAACGTGAAAGGCATCGGCGAGAAGAGCTTCCTCAAGCTGAAGCCGTTGGTGACTGTCACGCAGAAGGCCGATCCCCCCGGGGTCCCGGACCACCAGGCGCAGCCATAACCTGGCCGTCAGACCCCACGTCGATGGTGCGCCGGCTTCGCGGTCACAGCCCGGGATTCACGATCCTCGAACTGCTGTTCACGGTCG
>JBGTBX010000322.1:0-6910 GCA_041749115.1 Gemmatimonadaceae bacterium | reverse complement strand
CTGCTTTCGCATCACTTCGATGCGGTTCACAATCTCGGCGGTCGCGTCCATGTCTTTGGAAATTTGCTGCTGCATCCGCGTACTGGCCGCGAGATCAGCTGCGGACGTCGATACATCAGTTCCCTTGATGACCGTAAACGGCTGCGAGGCGGTCAGCGTGCCTGCGCGGAGCCGAGCCGTAAAACGACCGGGGGCCGCCAACGGACCATTGCGTGTCGGCCCTTCGATCCCCCAGTGAAGAATCGGACGGGTATCCTTGCCGAGGAATCGACCATCCTCAAAGATGTACGGATTGTCAGGCGCCATCGTCCGCAGTTCAATGTCTCGCGCGTGATCGTAGCGCAGGTCCCATGTGATACGATTCAGGCCGTTGCGCCCCATCGCACGGATTGTTCGCACCACGGTGTTTGTGGAATCGACGATTTCCATCGTCAGCGAATCCTTTGGCGCTTCCTTGAGCGTAAACGTGAAGTTGATGTCACCACCCCGGCCGTTGCGAATGCCCGTCGGCGGTTCATACAACGTGAGCGGCTCGTCGGCGGTGACTTTGTCCTGCTGTTCAAGCATCGTGATGTCGCGCATTACCCACAACCCGCGACCGTACGTCGAAAGCACGACGTCATGATACGGCTTGCTGGCAACAATCCACGTCACCGGTGCCGCAGGCAGTCCATCCTTGTGCTGCTTCCACGTTTTGCCATCGTCCAGTGAATAGTGGAACGCATGGCCGGTCCCCACAAACAACATCCCTTCCCGGTTCGGATTCTCCGCAACCGTCAGCACGTAGTCGAGCGGATGCCCGGTGGGCAGTGCGGTGTCAATCCGTGTCCACGTCTTTCCGAAGTCCGCCGTCTTGAAGAGGTACGGACGGCGGTCATCCATGAGATGCATGTCCACGGCCATATAGGCCGTTCCGGGATTAAACCGCGACGGTTCAATGCGCCGGATGGTCGACCACTCGGGGAGGCCGGTCACATTGCGCGTCAGGTCGGTCCACCGGGCGCCACCGTTCTCACTGATCCACACCTTACCGTCGTTGGTCCCGGCCCATACCAGGCCACGCCGTATCGGCGACGGTGCGATCGCAAAAACCACCGATCCGTAAAACTGCCCAAGATTATCGGGAATGACGCCGCCGGACGACACAATACGCGATGGATCGTTGCGCGAGAGGTCCGGAGAAATCACTGACCAGGACTGTCCGCCGTTGCTGGTCTTGAACACGACCTGGCAGCCGTAATACACGGTGTTCGCATCAAACGGGTCTGGCGCGATTGGCGCGGTCCAGTGACAGCGGTACTTCAAATCGACCGGAGGCGAATCGAGCGTGTGCATCCAGGGACTCACCGATCGTGCACGGCCGGTACGCCCGTCAAAAACGGTCACCTTGTTGCCGTAGCAGGTCGCCCACACCGTTTCGGGATCGCTGAGCACGGGAATCGTGAAGCCGCTCTCGCAGCCACCCAGGTACGTGTCCCATTCAATGCGCGTCCGCGCGCCGCCGACTGGACTTCCACCGCCCGCCGCAGGTCGGCGATACGATGGAACGTTAGGCACGGGAACGGGCTGATCTGTCGGACCACGCATCGTGCCATCATCCTGCCGGTTGGAATAGAGCCAATATGGAGTACGCTCGTCGATGGCCACGTGATACATCTGGCCGATCGGCAGATAGAACTGGTCAAAAGACTGGCCGTGATTGCGCGTGATCCCCGCGCCACCGTCGCCCGTTGTTGCCCAATGGGCGGGATTGCGTTGATCCATCCAGATGTCGTGACAATCTCCACAGCCCCGATCAATGATCTTGAACGTTTTGCCGCCATCCAGCGAACGATGTAACGAACTGCTGGCCACGAGCACCTCAAGATCGTTCTGCGGATTAACGTCAACGCGGATGTAATAACCGGCCCGACCGATCAGTCGCCTATCCCAGCTCACCACGGCCCAGCTCTCACCGGCATCTTCAGAGCGCCACAGTGACCCCTGATTTGCCGTTTCCATCAGAGCGTACATCCGCTTGGGATTGGACGGTGAGATTGCGACATCGGTCTTGCCCACCGGCGCGACCGGCAGACCGGCTGACTTCCGCTGCCAGGTGCTGCCGCTGTCCCGCGACACGTACACGCCGCTGCCTTCGCCACCACTGAACATCGCCCAGGTATGCATGACCATCTGCCACGTGCTGGCAACCATCACCGCCGGATCGGCCCGATCAATCGCCAATCCCGAACACCCGGTGTTTTCATTCACAAACAACACGCGCGTCCACGTCGTCCCGCCGTCCTTCGTGCGAAAGACGCCACGTTCCTGCTGCGGTCCGGTGGCTCTGCCTAACGCGCAGACAAAAACAATCTCCTTGTTCGTGGGATGAATCACGATCCGTCCGATACGACCGGTCTCGCCGAGTCCCATGTTTTTCCACGTCGCTCCGGCGTCTGTGGATTTGTAGACGCCGTCTCCCATCATGTCGCCGTCACGAATTGCCCAGGCCTCACCAGTACCAGCCCAGATCGTCCGCGGATCGGTCGGCGCAACCGCCAGGGCACCCACCGCCTGCACCGGCATGTCGTCAAAGATCGGCGCGAACGTCTTTGCACCGTCGGTTGTTTTCCAGATGCCACCGGACGCCGCGCCGGCGTAATACGTCATTGTGTCGCCGGGAATACCGGCGATCGACGCGAAACGACCAGCACTTTGTGGTCCCACATACTCAAAGTGGGGACCGCGCGGAGGAGGTGCCTCTCGGCGCGGAGGCTGCGCAACGGCATCCAGAGGAATCAGCGCCGTAAAACACAATGCGAGCGCGGAGCCAACAAAGCCACGAACAGACGGGAAGGACATGTGTCGTTTCATTGAATTGTAGAACGGGATCTAGTGTGACGGCGGCGGCGCACGACGCACCACCAGCCAATGAACAGTGCCAACAACAAAGAGCGCGATAATCGAATATCCTTCACGAGCGTTCATCCGTGACGCGAGCAGCACAGACGTCAGCACGCCGACAACGGACATCACCATACCAAACGGAGATCGGAACATGGCCGCGGCTCCGCTGCCTGCAGGCGCCGTGCGATCCCGCCGCCGAAATACCGGCAACGACGCACAGACGGTTCCAGAGACCACCAACCGCGACACGGCAGAGAGGCTGAGGTTCTGAATCAGGCTCCCCTGCACGGAAAGAAACCACGCCAGCCCTGCAAATACGATGATTGATATATAGGGCGTGCGAAAGCGTGGGTGCACCTCTCCGAAGATACGCGGAAGGTCGCCGCGGTCGGCCATCGCCTGCGTAATCCGCGGAACAGTCAGAATCATGCTCGCGAGCCAGCCATAAATGGACACGATCGCGGCCACCGCGACTGCCGCCGCGCCGGCATTCCCAAACATTACCCGCGCAGACTCGGCGATCGGCCGATCTGTCGCTCCCGGGTTGTCGAGCGTCGCGAGAACAGCGAGCTGGGTCACGAGGTACAGCACCGTCACCAATGCGAGGCCCGTAAACAGCGCCACCGGCGCGTCGCGCCGAGGATCCTTGGCTTCTGCCAGCGGGATGAGCGCGGATTCAAAACCACCAAAGGCAAACATCAGCAACAACAGAAGCTGGAGCCAGCCGCCAACACTCGTGTCAGCTGCAATCGGTGGAGCAACCCCCTGTCCGGCCACCAGCCACGCGATGCCTAACGCGCCGAACGCCAGGAGCGGCAACATCTTGATCAACGCAAAAATATTGCTCACCCGCGCCCCGGACCGAACACTGCGCACATTGGCGGCGGCCAGCAATCCGATGAACACGGTGCTCGTGGTAACCGCGCCAACACGCGTGTCCGCCCAGAGCCAGAGTGCCCCCAGATACGCGGTGAACGCGTTCGCCTGGGCCGCGGCCGCCGTGATACGCGCGAAATAGTTGACCCACCCGATCTGCACACCGGCGTACCGACCAAAGGCCTTCTGCGCGTACAGATAGGCGCCGCCGCCGGCATCAAATCGCGACGCCACCTCGGCGAAACACAGCACCATCGCGCCGGTGAGGAGTGCGGCGATGGCCCATGCCCACATGCTCGCCCAGCCCAGCCGAGCCGCTGCGGTGCCTGGAAGGACAAAGATCCCCGTCCCGATTACTGTGTTGAGCACGAGACCGGCGAGCGTCCAGCGGCCGAGTGAGCGCACGACCGTCGCGCGGCCGTGATTCGGGGGAGTTTCTGCCACAGGCAGTCAGAGAGAGAACGAGGGCGAGCGCGTGGGTGACGGACCGCGCCACAAGGTACGGGCCGAACCACCGGTCGACCAGCAACGAACCTGGAGTTTGACGTTCACTGTTCTCACCCGGAACTCAGCCCGGTTCAGCATTCGATTGCGTGGCTCCCCGAGTCGTCGCAGAAGCAGATGCCGTGCGGCGAATGCAGGCGCGTGGTGAACGTGCGTCCAAACGGATTCAGCGCCTCGACAGCCCCACGCGCACCCCGGCACGCGCCCATGCGCCTCGCACCACATTGGACCCTCCTCGGCGCGCGGACACCATAGGATGAGCGAGTCCCCACCTTCCATACCACACATGATACGTCTCCTCTCGGTTGCTGCCTGCCTGGCGACCTCGTGCTCGCTCGCCGCGACCGCGTTCGCGCAGCCGTTCACGGTGGTTGGGCCGTCTTACTTCGTACCGGACACTCTCGACTCGTCGGGAGCGGCGTGGGCCGATCTGGACGGCGACGGGGACGACGATCTGATCGTGGTGGTGACCGCGGGTCCCAACGCGATCTATCGGAACGACGGTGGCGGCCGGTTTACCAGAATCACCGTAGGTGAGATTGCGAATATCGTTCAGCCGCGATTTGGCGTCGCGGCCGCGGACGTGGACAACGACGGGATGATCGACCTTGCCTTCGCGGGCACCGGCCGGATTGGTACCACGCTATATCACGGCACCGGGAACTGGAATTTTGTCCGCAACGACCGCTGGACGGCACCAACCGATGTGGTTCTGGGATGGGCGTTAACCTTTGGCGACTACGATGCCGACGGTTTTGTTGATCTGGCTGTGACACATCCCAGCGGATTTCTGGGGCTGCCCGCCACGGGCAACTGGCTGTTCCGCAACAGGGGCGATCGCACCTTCGAACGTGTCGATAACTCCGTCGTGATGCGCTCGGGACTCGCACCGTACACCATTCCTTCGTTCGTTGACTATGACGACGACGGAGATCTGGACCTCTTCGTTGCGTCGGGGCCTGCGAACGGCACCATGGCTCCTGACTTTTTGTATCGCAACCTGCTCGCCGACAGCTCGCGCGCCGTCTTCCGCAGATTAACAACGGGACCGATGGCAACGGACTCCCTCGACGGTCAGGTGTGGAACTTTGTGGACATCGATAACGATGGCGATCTCGATGGATTCGTCACGAACTATTCGGGCGTCCGCGGTACCACAGTGAATCATCTTTACCGCAATACCAATGGTACATTCAGCCGCGACACATTGGCCGGTGATCTGGTCACCGACCGAGGCGTGTCTCTGGGACAGAGCTGGGGCGACTACGACAACGACGGAGATCTCGACGTGATCGTCGCCCGCACACAACCGAACATCGCCGTGTTGTATCGCAATCGAGGTGACGGCACCTTCGTCGCGGATACCGTCGGTTTCCCTCAGCTGGCAGGTGCGGCCTGGGGTGTCGCGAACGCGGACTACGACTCGGACGGCGATCTCGATGTGTTCGTCTCGGCCAAGTCCCGACCAGGGACGTTTCCCCCCGATCGCCTGCTGCAGAACGGACTCGGCAATGGGAACGCATGGGCCGCATTCACCCTCGTCGGAACGCGGTCCAACCGCTCAGCAATTGGCGCCAAGCTGTACATCGAAGCGGTGATTGATGGCAAAGTGGTTCGGCAACGGCGAGACGTCTCTGCCCAGAACACGTTCGGAGGTCACAATTCGCTCAGGGTGCACGTTGGTCTTGGCAATGCCACAACAGTGCGCTCAGTGACCATCGTGTGGCCGTCCGGTCAGCGTGACGTGCATCGCGATGTTCCCGTTCGTCGCTTGCTGACGGCAACGGAAGGTGACGCGGCGCTCAAGCCATCTCCGTGATAGCTTACCCCACATGACGGCTGCCGAGGCGGGGCTCCCACGAATGGACGGCACGATCGAGGACGAGCAGTTACGATTTCGCGATTTCTGGTGGAAGGCGCTCGCGATCTGGTCGGCATTCGGCGTGTTCGAATCCCTTCAGGCGTTTGCCAACGGCCCGCCGCCGGGCCTTGAGCGATCTCTCATTCGCTCCCTGTTTAATAATCTGCCGTGGTGGCTGATGTGGTTCGCGCTCACGCCGATCATCTTCCACCTCGCTCAGCGCTACCCGATCGGACGCGACCATCTGTGGCGGCACGTTGGCATTCATTCGATGGCGAGTCTCCTTGCCGCCGTTGTTCACATATGGACCGGCGCCGCGGTGCTGTTTCCCTTTCTGCCAGCGGGGCATCCGGCACCCAATATCCATGCATTTGCGAAGAATCTCTTCTGGAATTTCATGGCGGTCGAAACGGTCACGTACTGGGCGGTGATCGCTGTCTTTCACGCCATGAACTATCAACGCCGAGTGCGTCAGCAGGAGCGTATGAGCGCCCACCTCGCCACGCGCAACGCGCAGCTGGAGCGGGATGTGACCGCAGCGCGACTTGAGGCGTTACGCATGGAACTCAATCCGCACTTCCTGTTTAACGCGCTCAACTCCGTGGCAGGACTTGTTCGCACCGGTGCGCGCGATCAGGCAGTTGGCATGCTTGCCAAGCTCGGCGACCTGTTGCGCGCCACGTTACAGTCGAGCCACGCACCAGACGCAGAATTGCGAAAGGAAATCGAATTGGTGGAGCAATACCTCGCCATCGAATCGGTCCGTTTCCATGATCGATTGCA
>JBGTBX010000321.1:0-4629 GCA_041749115.1 Gemmatimonadaceae bacterium | reverse complement strand
CTACCTCGACCGCGCCGAGGCTTCCACCTCCCGCGAAGACGAATGCTGTGTGTGGTTTGTGCATTGGGTTGTCGCCCGTGCCTGGTGTTTCACCGTCCAAAGAGAGGCCGCGTTCCTTCGGATGCTGCTGAGAAAAGACGGGAACAGCGTAAAAGTTCCGAATCCGTTGAAATGACGGGCACGGGAACTCTGCGCGGCGGCGCTGGCTTGGTTGTATGAAGGCACAGTCAATAGCCCAATCACAAGTTTCGGCTAAATGCTGCACTGCCTGACCACCACTCGCACTTGAACCAGGGAATAACCATGGCGCGCAATTGGGGCAGAATCGTTGTTGCCGGACTTGTTGGTACCGCCGTAATGACGGTCGTTGGATTGTACGTTGCACCAATGATGGGAATCCCGCGCATGAATCCGGCGGAGATGCTGGCTGGTCAGATGGGCGGCAACATGATGATCGGCTGGGCCGGACACATCATGATTGGCGTTATACTGGCCGTAGCTTATTCAATGGTCGCGGAGAAATTGCCAGGAGCGTGGCCGGTGCGCGGCGCCATATTCTCACTGGCTCCGTGGCTCATGGCGATGGTGGTGATGATGCCGATGATGGGCATGCCACTCTTCGGCGGCGCGATGGCCACTGGCATGGGCAGCTTGATCGGACACCTCGTGTATGGTGCCGTGATCGGAGCAATGATCGGGGACCCCGCGCGCCCGTAGTGGGAGCGCGGTCGCCATCGCACCGCCGAGCCAGCTACGCCGGCATCCGGAGCGGTAAGCTGCGGAGCCGGATCCCGGTCAACGCAAAGATCGCGTTGCCCACAGCCGGCGCAATCGGCGGTAAACCGGGCTCGCCCGCGCTCCCAGGTTCGTCATGGCTCTCAACGAGGTGGACCTCCACCCGAGGCGCCTGCCCCATACGCAGCAGCGCGTAGTCATTAAAATTGCCCTGCTTTACCCGTCCCTTCTCGAGCGTGATCTCTTCACCAAGTGCGGCCGAGAGGCCGGCCGTCAGCGCGCCGGACATCTGCGCTTCCACGATGCCGGGATGAATTACCTGGCCGCAGTCTACCGCGCAAACCACGCGACGCACGTGGATCTTCCCGGATTCGACGGACACTTCGGCCACCTGCGCAACAATGCTGTCCTTATCCTCCACAAGCGCTATGCCGCGACCCACTCCTTTGGGCAGCGGCGACCCCGCACCCCATCCCGCGCGCTCTGCAGCAAGGTCGAGCACCCTTAGCGCGCGTGCGTTGTCGACGAGGAGTTCGCGACGCAACTCGAGCGGATCTTTACCGACCGTGTGCGCCAGTTCGTCGATAAAACTTTCCAGGAAAAACGCATTGTGTGACGGCCCGACCGATCGCCAGTAACCAATCGGCACCTTGGTGACGACAGGATGATTGTCAACGTATAAAGCTGGAAAGCGGTACAACATGTTGACGATGCCGTCGACGCCGTTCCGATCCACGCCCGAATCGCGGCCACCGATCGGAGTCGCGACGACGCGCGCCCGCAGGGCAGAAACGGCACCATTCCCATTGATCGCGGCCTCGAACCGGCAGCGTGCCCTCGGCCGATAGTTGTCGTGCCGCATGTCTTCTTCGCGAGTCCACACCACCTGGACCGGGGCGCCCACGAGCTTCGACACCTCGACGGCGTCATCGACATACTCCGTGGCGCCGCGGCGGCCCCAGCCGCAGCCGAGGTTGGTGAGATGCACCGTCACCTTCTCGACCGGAAGCCCCGTGATCCGAGCTCCGACCTGCTGCGCTCCCTGCGGGTTCTGCGTCGGGACCCAGATCTCACAGCTATTTGCCTGCACGTGCGCTGTGCAGTTCATCGGCTCCATCGTCGCGTGTGCAAGGAACGGCGCGTCGTAGGTCGACGTGACGGTCCGACTCGCAGCGCCTAACGCGGCGGCCGCGCCACCCTCATCTTTCGCCACGGCGCCGTCGCGAGCCATTCGCACCTCAAACTCGGCGTCCAGCTCTGCGCTGCTTAGCGCGAAGCCGTTGTTGTTCCACTCGAGTTGCAGCGCCTTGGCGCCCTGGATCGCGGCCCAGGTGTGGTCGGCCACCACGCTGATGCCGCTCGAAATGCGAACCACATCGCGCACCCCTGGCACCGCCTTCGCGGCGGTGGCATCGAATCGCGTCAGCGTACCGCCGAAGACCGGAGATCGCACCACCGTGGCAAAGAGCATTTTGTCACGCCGCGTGTCCATTCCATAACCCACGGCTCCCGTCACCTTGGCCGCCATGTCGACCTGCGGCACCCGTGTGCCAATAAGCCGGAACTGATCAGGCGTCTTGAGTCTGGGCGACGTCGGCACCGGTTGGGCGGCCGCAGCCGTGGCCAGTTCGCCATAGCTTAAGCTTTGGCCCGATGCGGGATGCAGCACCCGTCCGTCGCGCGTTTCGCAGCTCGCAACCGGGACGCCCCACTTTACCGCGGCGGCGCCAACCAGCATTTCACGCGCGGCGGCGCCCGCTTGACGCAACGCTGTCCACGCGCCCTGCCTAACGCTGGTGCTGCCGACCGTCATCTGGCGGCCGTATCGGGTGGGATGCGCTCCCGCCTGTACGATCTGCACGCGCGCCCAGTCGGCGTCGAGCTCGTCGGCTACAATCATGGGGAGCGCCGTGCGCACACCCTGTCCCATTTCGGCCCGCGCCATCCAGATCGTGACCGTGCCGTCTGTCGCGATCCGAAGCCATGGATTGGGCTCCAGGGATTCAGCTGTCCCCGCGTCTGTCTCCTTCTTGCTTGGCAGATTAACGCCGAGTACCAGGCCGCCGCCGGCCACGACTGTGAGGCGGAGAAAATCGCGACGAGCGAGCTGCTTAATGTCAGTCATCGGTCGTCGCTCCGGCTGCGCGGTGAATGGCCTTTCGGATCCGGTCGTAGGTGGCGCATCGACAGATATGGCCGGCCATAGCCGCGTCGATCTCGGTGTCCGTCGGGCGCGGGGTTTTCTCGAGAAGCGCTGCAGCGCTCATTACCTGTCCTGATTGGCAATAACCACACTGCGGCACTTCTTCGGCAATCCATGCCTGCTGAACGGGATGAGCGCCATCCGGCGAAAGTCCCTCGATGGTTGTGATCGCTCGGCCCTGTGCGCTTGCTGCCCGTGTGACGCAGGACCGAACCGGTCGACCGTCGATGTGCACCGTGCACGCGCCGCACTGGGCGATGCCGCAGCCGTAGCGAGTACCAGTAAGCCCGATGAAGTCGCGCAGCGCCCAGAGCAGGGGCAGGTCGGGCGTGACGTCCAGGTCGTGGCGTCGGCCGTTCACCTGAAGCGTAATGGGTGCCATGGTTCCTCCGGCGGCATGGGGTCGGAATGGGTGCGAAGCGTCATAGCCAATTTGTCACCGTGTGACCACCATCCGCCACCGCCACCGCCACGGGATCTGCCACCACTGCTGCTCCCCTCGCCGCCACCAAATCCGGTGAACCCCTGCCTGCCTCCACTGCTGAACAGTCCGCCAGCTGAATGGTCAGCTCCCGACATGCTGGACGTTGGGTAGGACTCTCGAGCGGGCCTGCGTGACCATGCGGGGCCTCTGGCTTCGGCGGGATTATTCGCAGTCGGCGCGCTGGATAATCTGTCGGTGGGTTTCGTAATTCCAGAGGGTAAACCGTTTCACTACCTCGGTTTGGGCAGTGCTTTACCGAATTCTGAATCGGCGTTATTCTGAGCCATGGCGCCGTATAACGTGTGCGCCGCAGAAATAATCAGATCATTCAGCGCTGCATAATTCAAGTTATACGCACGCGGTCACTTGAATGACGGAGCCGCTTTCTGTACGTTATTATGTACAGACGCTAAAGCCCTTGGAGTGCCCGTGGCAAAACTGAAGCCGAGTCGAGATATTCAGCCGGTCACCGAGTTTCGGGCGAACGCGGCGCAATTTATTGAACAGGTCCAGTCCACTGGGGAGCCGGTCATTCTGACACAACACGGTCGGAGCGCCGCCGTTCTCTTGGATGTGGAATCGTACGAGGGGATGCTCGACGAGTTGGAGTTGTTGCGCGACGTGCGCACAACGGAGAAACAGGTGGCGGCGGGCAAGGTGTTGACGCACGCATCCGTCGCGAAGAAGCTTCGAGCGCGTCTCGCCAAGTGAAGGTTGTCTGGTCGCCACTTGCTGAACTGCGAGCACTTGAGGCCGTTGAGTACATCGCCAAAGACCGACCGTTGGCGGCAGCGAAATGGCTCGAAGGCAATCTAGAACGAGTCGCGAAGCTCGATCAATTCGAACGGCGCGGACGCGTGGTGCGGGAGATCGGAAACCCGGCGTATCGGGAAATTGTGTTTGAACCGTATCGGATCATTTACCGCATCGATCCGTCACGGATGGTGATTTTGACACTTCGCCACGTACGCCGTGCCTGGGACGACGCGGAACTCGACGACGGCGTATAACAAGCGGTTGCAGTTGACAGCCGGTCTATTGAAAGCGCGCTGCGCGCGCTTGATTTGATTCGGCTGCAACTGAACCTTATCGTTATGCCAACCCTGGAGGAGTAAATGTTCGTTCCGCTTTGGCTCGGTGTTCCCGCACTTGTCATTGTGCTCCTCGTGGTCGCGTGGTGCGCGCTGATCCTCGCGGGCCGCAACCC
>JBGTBX010000320.1:0-2585 GCA_041749115.1 Gemmatimonadaceae bacterium | reverse complement strand
CGCGGTCGTGTGGGGCAGTTTGATTGCGTACGTGCCCGTGTTCGTGGTCGCCGCAACGGTTGGTCTGATCTCCGCACTCGTGCTGGGAAGCGCAGATCCTGTGTCGTGGATGATTCCCATTACCGGTCCTGTCGTGGGTGTGTTACTGCTCGTGCTGCTCGCGGTTGCCAACCTGAGCAGTCTTGTGGGCATGGTGCAGGGCAACTGCCAAACGCTGGTGCAACACTTTGGTGCGCGTTTGCAACGGCTCGGATGGCCCCGTTTCACGCTTGTGTTTTTCATGGGTGTTGCGGCGATGGTATTGCTTGCATCAGACGCATTGTACGACCGGTTTTACACGCTGATTGCGTTCTCCGAAGCGATACTCGCGCCCATGTGCGGCATTGCATGGGCTGATCGCCTGATGCGTCGCAATCTCGTAGATTTGCGCGCGTTGTACGATGGAACGTCACGCAGTGCGTACGCCTACTGGGGCCGAGTGAACTGGGCGGCGTTGGTCGCGCTTGGCGCGGGCGCTGCGGTCTACCTCGCGCTGCTCAACCCGCTTGCCATGACAGGCAACCCGCTCTTCACGCGAATCTCGGCGAGTCTGCCGGCGTTGGTCACCGCATTTGCCATGCACCTGCTGCTGACACGCGTGGTGGTGATGCGGGCCGGGAAGGGTGCGTACAGCCAGTCGTAGTCAGATTGCGCGCGACCCGTTGTCCCTAACGCGTTGCGATCACCGCGCCGGCTGTCGCGGCCAAAGGCGTCCAGACGTAGATAAGCCCTGAAGTGGAGCTGCACGAGGGGAATCGGTCCAGCGCGATTGTCGCGCCCACGGCGTACAGCGAACCGCCGATGATCGCACCGGTGGCCGCCCGTTGCTTTCTCTCGGAGATCAGAGCCGCGATACCCGCCACGGGCAAGGCAAATGCCGCAACCGCCAGCACCGGACTTACAAATCGCTGCTTGGAGCTGAGTCGGCAGCTTTTCGGCTGATCCGATGACGCGAGCGAGTGTGCGAGCGGTGACTGTGCAGCCGGCGGGCGCATTGACCGAATTGTTGGCGCCGGCTGCAGAGGCTGCGCGGACAGCGCGCTGGGGGTAACACCAATGAATAACGAAACGAGAAACAGCGGCACTGAGAAAGGCACTTTGCGCACGAGGTACACTCCTTGTTTCAGAGGGAATACGCGGGCGGACTGCCATCGATCATCGTTTTGTCGCGCTCCGACAACTCCACACCACGCTGTACGACGGCGCCCATGGCAAACACCTTGGCAACTTGGAACGTAAGGTGCGGATCGAACGTCATCACATTTTCATGTCTTTCATCATGGCCTGATGTGATTCCATCAGGCGCGCTACGCGTACTGCATGCGCTGACATGAACTGCTGCAGTTCAGACGCGCTCATTTCGGTCATGCGCGTCAGATCTTGCCGAAGCGAGTCGACAGTCGCCGTCCAGGCGTTGTCGCTCGCCATGTTCATGTCGCGCATGTCCTTGTTGAAACCGGCGATCATGTTCGCCACCAGTTGCCGGTGTGTTGGCAACGTGGCCATCATGCTGTCCGGACGCAGGCCATCCATCATGCGCATGTGCACCTGCATTTGCGACATCATGTTGTTCTCGGATATTCCCGGCATGCCCGACATGCCCGGCATCGTTCCTGTCCCTGACTTCGGGCTGCCGTCATTCGCGGTCATCGGGGTCTGCTCCGCATCCGTATCAGCCGCTGTGTCACTGCCAGAACACGCGCCGATTGTGAGTACAGCGGCCAAGCGTACGATTAATCGGTAGCCAAGTGTGCGAGATGCAGTTGTCATAACGTCTCCGTGCTGATAAAAGTGCGTGAGTGAAAAATCGGGCGCGCTTTGGCGCCTCATGAAGCATTCTGTGCGCGGCGTAATTCGCGCTCTTTCCAGAGCGAGTAGATCGCCGGAATCACCACCAGTGTGAGCACAGTGCTCGACACCATGCCGCCCACCATCGGCGCGGCAATTCGTTTCATCATATCTGCTCCAGTACCCTGGCTCCAGAGAATTGGTAGCAGTCCGGCGGTGATGGCCGTAACGGTCATCATCTTTGGGCGCACGCGCTCCACGGCGCCATGTTCGACGGCGGCGTCCACGTCAGCGCGGTTCCTCAGCAGCCCATGTTCGCGCCGATGGTCATACGACTGGTCGAGATAGAGCAGCATGATCACCCCGGTCTCCGCGGCCACGCCAGCAAGCGCGATGAAGCCAATCGAGGTGGCCACGCTGATGTTGTAGTCGAGTAGCCACATCAGCCACACGCCGCCCACGAGTGCAAAGGGAAGCGACAGCATCACGATGGCGCTCTCCGTAACGCTGTTGAAGTTGAAATACAACAAGACGAAGATGATCGCGAGTGTGATTGGCACAACGATGCGAAGCTTCTTTCCGGCTCGCTCCATTGCCTCGAACTGACCTGACCACTCCAGTCGGTAGCCGGGTGGCAGTGCAACGCGCGCGTTGTCCAACGCTCGTGCGTCGGCGACGTAACTTCCGATGTCCCGATCGCGAACATCGACGTACACTCTGTTGTTCAGGTGCGAGTTCTCGGATTTGATGATCGTTGA
>JBGTBX010000319.1:0-10808 GCA_041749115.1 Gemmatimonadaceae bacterium | reverse complement strand
GGCCGCGACGGGCACATCGCTGACCACCGCCACCAGCACGCCGGGGAGCGCCTGTGCCGCGCCCGGTACGGCACGCACAGCGCCGTGTACATAATCCCACCAGGCACCCTGCGCTTTACCAACGCCGAGGCTGAACTCTCCCGCCGCGTCCTGCTGCGCTGATACTGCGTGGGATGTGCTCGCCGATGTACGAGACATGGCGACCCACGTTCGTCGGCCGATGGCAATCGGCATGACCTGCCCACCGTTATAGTCTGTGTGCTCACCAATGATGTTTACCCGACCAGGCGCCGAGGCGATGACATCCGGAGGACGCCGCCACGCCGACTCAAAGAGCGCCCGGGCGGCGCTGGCACTCACGGCAAAACGCCAAGCACACGCACGCCGTACATAAGCGTGTACGCGAGCAGGCCGGCGAGTGACGCGTCTCCACCATTTAATGTCGCGAGACCGTCGGCATCCACGTGTTCAGCGGCCAGTCCGTCGTGCATCGGAGCACGTCGCAACCACTGCATGGCGTCACTGGCATGCGACCCGTGCAACCGGGCAATCCGCTGAACAAAGGCTACGGTCGCATCCTCAAGCATATCCACACTGTATTGATACGCAGGATCGGCGCGATCCGCCGCCTCATAGAGCGGGAGCCAGATGACTGATGCCGACGGTTCATCATCAGCCACGGCTTCTCCAGCGAGATTGACGGCAGACATCAACATTTCATGTCCGTCGCGCTGACCCGAGAAATGTTGCCTGATCGCCTGGCGCACAGCTTCGGGGTCCTCGACGGTAGACATCGCCGTTTCTTCGTCGAGCGTGCGCCGTAGCACATCGAGGGCGAAGGCGGCGACGGCATTGCCATGTAACGTATACGCAAACGGCGTCGGGCGTCCGGCGGGTGAAATCTCCGTCGAGTAGAGCGGATACGCCGGATGGCGACGCACCTTAATGTCTTCGTGCGACCCGTACAGCGTGTCCGCAACCACTGGCTCTTCCACGATCTGGTCATCGTGCGTCTCGCGCACATACCGGTCGACCGCGAACGCATATGCCGACGCGCCTTCGAGAGAGAACCCGGGCTCGAACAGGGTTCCGTCGAAATATCGAACCCCCTGCCCCGGTGCGTAACCGTGCAGTTCACACACGCGCAGCAGCAGCTCGCGCGCCAAGGCTGGATCGGCGATCTGAACCGCGGGCAGCGTCCACATCAACGCTTCCCACTCGCGGACGGTCACACCATGCGAATGCCAGGGCACACGCGTGCGCATCAAATAGAAGTGCGCGTCATCCAACGCACGACCAACTCCATAAAAGTACGCGAAGAGCAGGTTACGGTTAATCAATGCGTCGAGTGCGTCGTTTCCTGACTTCTGCTCAATGCTGATAAGAGCGTCGCGCGTCGCAGACAACAAATACCGCCATCCTCGGCGCCGCATGACGGCCACCGTTGCTTCGGCGCCGTCACCTTCGGGGCCGACGGCAAGGAAAAACGCCGCATCCGCCGCCCCGTTAGGCGGCACGCGCACGTCCCGCTGAATGCGGTAGCTCTCCGAGTCCATCACCTCGATGGACGCCGATCCATCGCTGCCGATCGCCAGTGCCACGGGCCCGGGAACGGTCTCGCCGCTCAGGACGACGGCATCGGTCTGACCCTGCCGCACACTGTGCGCATCCACAAAGGGTCGCGTGGACCTGACGCGGATCTGCCGATAGCCGAGCCTGCCGTGCAAACCAACCGTCAGCATTGTCGCGGTCGATGAGCGATTCTCAAAAGTGAAGGCATACACCGCACCAGCCGTGTCCGCATCTCGGCCATAGGGCGCAAAAATCGTTGCACGCACCATCAGGTCGCCGATCGTGGTCGTGAACGTCGGTAGCCATCCGAGGGCACGCTCCCACTCCAGCGAGGTATCAGCGAGGTCGATTACGGCGCCGTCGACAATGAGGGTTGGCTTGGCGAGTGGCGGAGCGTCTCCGTTGGCGAAGTCGGGGCCTCCGGCGAACTCAACCGCAGCGCGCGACGCTCGGTGCAGCACGCCTACGGCGTGCAGGGAGCCGTCGGCGGGATGGATGCAGGGCAAGGCAATCCAGTGATTGCCCGTGATCTGCCACGGAATGGATGGGGGAGAAATCGGCGTGGGATGCACTGCAGCGATAAGTTTCCGGATTGTTCAGGGCACCATGCGGTGCCGTTTGCTACTCAGATCAACTTACCTTGGCTCACACCCCACACAATCGACGATCCGCCGCAATGTGGCGATGGTTTCTCGCCCTGGCGGCGGTAACAGTCATTCTGCCTCCCTCGGCTGAGGGGCAACGTGTGCTGGGAGGGGGAGTCGGCGAAGACGCCACGGTTGTCCCCAAGGGAATGCTGCGCTTCACCGTGAGCCCCACCTGGAACCGCACATCCCGGCGATTCGCTGACGGTTTCGGTGCGAACGCCAAGGGGACCGAAGAACCTTTCGGGACAGACTTCACACTCGACACGTTAGGTGAGCGGCAGATTCCGTTGGTGGGCACCGTTCGCTCCGAATTGAGCACGCTTCTGGGCACTCCCGGGAACGCGTTCCCCCTGACACTCGGCCGACTCGATACGCGCGTCGACCGTTCGTTTACGGTCACGCCGCTGGTGGGGGAGTTCGGAGTGACGCGTCGCCTGACCATTGGTGCGATGGTGCCTCTGGTTCGAGGTCGGTCAGAGGTGACCGTCAATGCCAACCCGAATCTCTCGGGCAATCTTGGTCTCAATCCTGGTTACAAAACGTCGGCGGCACGCAGCACGAACGGGCTGGTGGTTGCGCAGCTCTCGACCGCGGCCGACTCACTCGCAGCTCAATTGACCGCGTGTGTTGGCAGCACCGACCCCACGTGCACCGCCATCAATGCCAACCGCACGCAGGCGATGCTGCTGGTTAATGCGGCCAACTCCGTCGCGACCGGCATCTCGAATGTGTACGGGACTTCCACCTCGAATCCAGGTACACGATTCGCTCCAGTTGAACGGTCGTCGTTGCAGGCCCTCGTGCTCGCCCGGCTCGACGCACTCTCGACACAATTCGCGACGTTTCTTGGCGCGCCGAGTGGGCAGGCCAAGTGGGTGAGCGAAACGCCCGTTGGCGCGGCACCGGTGGCGTACGCTGACTTTCAGAAGATTCTTGTCGACAGCGCGTATGGGATTCGCAGCGATACGCTGCAGACCATTGAAACGCGCACCTATGGTGACATAGAGCTGAGCGCCAAGTTTCTGGTGTGGGACAACACCGGACCCATCGGTGATCTGCCGCAACGGGCCGAACCGCGTTCAGGCGTGCGCGGGCGAGTGGCGGTGGCTGCAGTTTATCGTTTCGGCACAGGTCTCTGGGATTCGGCCGACAACTTTATGGACGTCCCGTCCGGCGACGCGCAGGACGACATTGAAGGGCGCGTGTTTGCTGATCTGTTGTTCGGCCAGCGATTCTGGCTGTCCGTCGCGGGGCGGTACACATATCAGCGTGCGGACGAGCAAACCTTTCGAGTTCCCGCAGGACCAGATGATGCGTTTCCTCAGCTCGATCGGCGCGGCTCGTTCACGCGGAACCTGGGCGACATAATGGCGCTGGACATTTCGCCCAAATATGTGTTGGGCGACGCCATGGGATTGGGCGCTCACTATCGATGGCGGTCCAAGGGTGAAGACGTGTATTCATCCGGTGCATTGTCGCCTGCGGGTGTCAACGCCTCATTGCTGAATGCGGGGACGTCGATGTCGGTGCAGCAGGCGGCGCTTTCGGTGACGTATTCGTCGATGGCGCGGTATTCGCGCGGGCTTACGCGACTGCCCATGGAGGCGAGTCTGCTCGTAGGTCGCACGTTAAGCGGTGACGGGAACGTGCCGAACTATTCAACGGCGGCGTTGACAATCCGCTTCTGGAATAAGCTGTTCTAGTCCCGCGCGTTGGCAGTTCTCCTGGTGGAATACCCGCCGCTGTTCGCTTGTTGACTTGTTCGAGCCGCACTGCGGCGAGGGTGCCGATCGCTCTGCGCCGTCTTCAGGACGGCATGAAGACTCAATGCTTCGCCTTCCTTCTGACCTTATGCCCGTCGGCAACCGTCGTTCCCTGACCCGCAGCAAGGAGTTCGGTTGCATGCGCGCGGCTGGCCGCGCTCGTCGCATTGCCTCCCAGCATACGCGCGATCTCGGCCACGCGCTCGTCGCCTGCCACAACGGAGACATCAGCCGTGGTCACGCCGCCCTTCGGCCCTTTGCTTACCACAATGTGGTTGTGCGCACGCGACGCGATCTGCGGCAAATGTGTGATTGCAAAGACCTGATACTGCTCAGCAAGCCGCCGCATCACATCACCAACCTGCAGCGCCACCGCACCACCGATACCAGAATCCACTTCGTCAAAGATCAACGTCGGCACGTCGCCGATGCGCGCAAGCACGGTCGTGAGCGCCAGCATAATTCGCGAGAGTTCCCCGCCCGAGGCGACGCGACTTAAGGGACGCGCCTCATGCCCGAGATTGAGCGACACACGCAATTCAACGTCCTCCGCTCCGCTCCTCGCGACCTCTCCGCGTGCAACAGTCGCGACCTCCAGCTTACCGTCGGCCATACCAAGCTCAGGCAACAGCGCCTCCACTGCCTTCGACATCGACCGGGCGGCCTTGGCACGCGCCGTGGACAGTCGGCCGGCGCTCTCATTGAGATGGCGCTCACTGACCTCCAACCGCTGTGACAGTGCTCCGAGTTCAATGCCGGCGGAATCCAACACAGACAATTCATCGCTCGCTTCGGCCGCCGCTGCGATAACCGATTCCAGGGTTCCGCCATGCTTACGTGTCAGCTTGAACAACAGATCGCGACGGGCCTCGACCTCGCGCAGGCGGCCGGGTTCACTCTCCAGCGACGACGCGTACGCCTCAAGATCGCGCAGAAGTTCGTCCAGCTGAATCGCTGCTGCATCAAGCAGTTCCCCCATCGGGGCCAGACTCGGATCGAGACGGATGGCGGAGTCAAGCGCGCGCTTCGCCGCACCAATCTGCGTCTGCGCACCACTCTCTTCGCTATCGAGCGCTTCACGCACGTACCCGGCCTGCATCCGCAACTCTTCGACATGGGCCAGTCGCCGCGCCTCGTCTTCGAGCCGAACGTCCTCCCCTTCCTGAATGTCAGCCCCGGAAATCTCCTCACACACGTGCCGCAGATAATCGGCACGTTTGGCGGTGGCGTCGCGACGTTGCGTCAGTGCCGCGAGCTGCGCGCGGACATTGTTGCGTTCATCAAAAGCGCTTGCCACACCAGCCACGAGCTCGTCGTGCGCGCCGAACGCGTCCAGTAAAGCGCGCTGCGAATCCGGCGCGGCGAGGGTATGCGACTCGTGCTGCCCGTGAATATTCACCAGCACGCTGCCAACTTCTGCGAGCACCGCAGACGTCACCACTGAATTGTTGATCCACGCGCGACTCCGCCCTGCCGCCACGACCTCACGCCGGAGTACGACGGTCGAGTCGTCGGCGGGAATGCCGCGCTCGTCCAGCAACGCGATCACCTGCTGGCACGCGGAGGCATCGAAAACGCCTTCCACGATCGCCTTGTCGCTGCCGGCGCGCACCATGTCTGCACTGCTCCGTTGACCGGCCAGCAGACCGAGCGCTTCGACAATGATTGACTTTCCTGCACCGGTTTCACCACTCAATACGTTCAGGCCCCGCTCGAACGGCAGGGCCACGGCATCGATAATTGCAACGTTGGTGATGCGCAGTTCAGTCAACATCAGGGAATGGCGACCGTCTCTCCGGTAACGATGGGGCCGGCGCCGCCCCAACCCATCTTGTCGCGCAGCCTGGCAAAAAATGTGGTCTCGGGAAAACGTACGAGACTGGTGCGCCGGATCGCACGTCGAATGGTCAGGGCATCTCCGTACATAAAATCTGCGCTCTGTTGGCCATCCACGGTAATCAACTGTTCGCTCTCCTCATCTTCAACGCGCAGCGTGACGACGGTCTCCGGGGACACGAGCACCGGACGAATGGTCAAGGCATGCGGCGAAATGGCGGTAAGCAGCATGGAGTCGAGCTGGGGCGCCACAATCGGCCCGCCCGACGACAGCGAATACGCCGAGGAGCCAGTGGGCGTGGCAACGATGAGACCGTCGGCGGGGTACGCGGCCATACGCTCCGACCCGGCTTCGATAATCAGCCGAATCACGCGGGCCTTGCCGCCGGAATGCAGTACGACGTCATTGAGCGCATACCATGTTTCGACACCACCATCGCCGCGGCGCAGCGTCGCTTCAAGCATCATGCGAACTTCCACGATGTAATCCTTCGCTTCAAAACGACGCAACGCACGGGCAGCATCCGTGACACCACACGCCGTGAGAAAGCCGAGCCTTCCCAGATTAATGCCAAGCACCGGGAGAGGCAGCCCTTCGAGCCAGCGCGCACCGCGCAGAAAGGTGCCGTCGCCGCCAAGTGTCAGAATGCCGTCGATCGGGGTGTCGTCCTGCAGCTGAGTGCTTCCCGGCACCAACGCGCAGAGATCGCGCTCCAGCGCGAGCGAGAGACCCACCTCCTCGGCGGTACGGGTCACCACGCCGAGGACCCTTGCGAGTTCCGGATATCCCTTGTTGCCAAGCACACCGAGCAATGTCATCCGGCCAGCGCCTCGGTCTCGTGCAGCGAGCGCACGCGGTCCATGATCCCCTGTACATCCAATCCACAATCGGCGAGTTGTACGGCGCGGGGAGCAGCGTACATAATGCGATCCGGTACTCCGTGGGCCACCACCCTCACCGACGGATCGGTGCGCTGCACGGCAGCAGCGATCGCGGCACCAAACCCGTTTACCACGGTCCCCTCTTCGATCACCAGAAGTGTTTTGTGGCTGGCCATCAGTGCGTGCAGCGTCACTTCATCATACGGTTTAATAAAGCGACAATTGACAACAGTCACGTCGATGCCTTCCTTGCTCAGCTGATCGGCAGCTTCAAGCGAGGACAGCACCATCGTACCGGCAGCCAGAATAGCAAAGTCGCCCGCCTCCCCATGCCGCAACACTTCCCAGGATCCGTACGGCACCGCGGCGATTTCTGCGATCGGCGGCACCACGTCGGGTGCCGCTGCACGTGGATACCGCAGGCAAAACGGGCCGTCATGCGCCAGTGCAGTCCGCATCAGTGCCAGCATTTCCTGCCCATCCTTGGGCGCCGTCACCGTCATGTTGGGCACCGCCATCATATACGCGATGTCGTAGAGCCCCATGTGCGTTTCACCATCTTCGCCAACCAGCCCGGCACGGTCCATACAGAACGTCACCGGCAGGTTCTGGATGGCAACATCGTGAATGATGTTGTCGTAGGCGCGCTGCAGGAATGTTGAATAAATGGCGACGAACGGACGCACACCGCGTGTCGCAAGGCCGGCGGCAAAGGTCACGGCATGCCCCTCGGCGATACCAACATCAAAAAAGCGTTTCGGGTGCGCCGTTGCAACGTGTTCCGTTCCGGTACCGCCGGGCATTGCGGCGGTGATCGCCACGACCTCGTCATGTTCATTCATCAATGCCGCGAGGCCCTTGCCGAATACCGAGGTCCAATTGGGATTACCGCTCGACGCCTTCAACTGCTTGCCGGTGGCGGGGTCATGCCCGGGGGGCAACGCGTGCCACTTCTCAATGTGTTCCCCGGCTGGAAAACCACGGCCTTTCTGCGTGATGACATGTACAAGCCGGGGCCCGGTCATGTTACGCACGGCGCTCAGCGTTTCGACCAACGCCGACATGTCATGACCGTCGATCGGGCCGAAATAACGAAAACCGAGTTCTTCGAACAATACACCCGGCGTCAGGAACGATTTGACACTTTCCTCCCAGCGACGAACCCACTGCTCAACAAACTGACTCTTTTCCACCAGATCGCCGATCTTGCTGCGCATCCGATTGTAAATCGGGTTGCGCTGGATCTGGTTGAGATACTTCGACATCGCGCCGACGTTCGGCGCAATCGACATTTCGTTGTCGTTGAGGATCACGATCAGATCGCGATCGGAGTGCCCGGCGTTGTTCAGCGCTTCGTAGGCCAGCCCACTGGTCAATGAGCCGTCACCGATGACCGCAACCACCTTGAACTCTTCGTCCATCACATCGCGACCGGCGGCAACGCCTAACGCGGCGGAAATCGACGTGGCGGCATGCCCTGCCCCGAACACGTCGTACGGGCTCTCGCTCCGCTTCAGAAAGCCGGACAATCCACCCTGCTGGCGCAACGTCTCCATCTGTGCGTTGCGACCGGTAAGCACCTTGTGCGGATACCCCTGGTGGCCAACATCCCAGAGCAGCTGATCACGCGGGGTCTCAAACACGTGGTGCAGCGCGACCGTCAGCTCCACGACACCCAGCCCGGCCCCGATGTGCCCCCCCGTGCGAGAGCACACATCGATGAGACGCGCGCGTACCTCGTCGCTCAGTTGCCTGAGCTCGTCGCGGCTGAGGGAGCGAATGAGGGTCGGATCCGCAAGACGGTCGAGAATTGCCATATAGGGGAAGGTGTACGAACGAGGCGCTTCAGGGAAGCGTCAGGCGCTGCGCTCAACCGCAAATCGGGCCAGTGACACGAGCGTGTCGCTTCTGAGCCCTCCCGCGGCCTCGGCCAGCTCCTTTTCAGCCTCCGACACGAGCTGCGCCGCGTACGCACGGGCCTCATTCAGGCCCATGAGTGCGGGATACGTACTCTTTCTGAGAATTGCATCGCGGCCGGCCGACTTCCCCAGCTGAGCCGTTGTCGACGTCACGTCCAGTACGTCGTCCGCGATCTGAAACGCGAGGCCGATCAAGTCACCGAACCGCCCCAGCGATGCCCGCTGCTCGACGGACGCGCGCGCCGCGGCACCACCAATGACCAGAGACGCGGCGATCAGATCCCCGGTCTTCAACCGATGGATGCGCTGCAGTTCGTCCAGCGACACCACCTGTCCTTCGGCATCAAGATCGAGCAGCTGTCCACCGACCATCCCGGCGGCCCCCGATGCACGCATCAGGATGCCCACGATCTCCGCCGCTTCGGGCGGATCGAGCCCGAGCTGCCTGGCACAGCTGAATGCATATTGCGCCGACAGCGGAATCATCATGACACCTGCGCGCGTGGCGGTGGGAACATCAAACTCCCGGTGCGCGGTGAGACGCCCGCGCCTGATATCATCATCGTCCATGCACGGCAGGTCGTCGTGCACCAGGGAATACGCGTGCACCGCTTCGACGGCACAGGCGAGAGGCACCACGTCATCGGTACCGCCGCAGGCGCGATACGCGGATACACAAAGCAACCCGCGAATCCGCTTACCGGGGCCGCCAAGCGCGTACGCGACGGCATCGCCGAGTCGGCCGCCTATCGCGTGCCGCGCCGATTCTGCGAACGACGCGAGACCCGCGTTAATCAGGGCTCGATCCGCAGCGGCGTCACCGCGTTCAGCACGAGGCGGGAGAGAAGGAGCCACGAGTTCAACCATTCAAGTCATCAAGCTGTAAAACGCCTCCAGCTTTTGCGACCAGTACCTTGACCGCCGCGTCGGCACGCGACAAGTCCTTGCTCGCTGCCCGGAGGTGCGTGATACCCTCTTCAAAGAGCTCCAGCGCCCGATCGAGCGGAACATCAGGACGTTCCAGTTCCTCGACCAGAGCTTCGAGCCGCGCAATTGCTTCCTCGAAAGATGCCATGCTGCCTCTACGTGCGACGGGGTATTTCGGGTTCCCGGGGCTCGACCTCTGTGACCCGAGTCCTCAGAGTACCATCGGGAAGTCGAACGCTGACCGGGTCGTTCGGCAGGACTCCTGCAACCGACGTAACAACGCGCCCGGTGCCATCGGTCGCAACCGCAAATCCGCGGGCCATCGTAGCGAGCGGACTCAAAGCGTTGAGACGACCGGTCAGACCGTCCAGTAGAAGACGACGTCGGTCGACCAGCTGTGGCGCCGCGAGCGTTGCTCGCCTGGCAATACGGTGGAGTCGGGTCCGACTTTGCCTCACAGCATTGGTCGACGCATCGACCAGGCGTCGTGACAGCCGACGGGCCTCGCGCCGCATGTCGGCCAAAGGCGGAACGGCGCGTTCAGCTGCCGCCGATGGCGTTGGCGCAGAAAGGTCGGCGACCAGGTCACAAATGGAGGTGTCGATTTCATGCCCCACGGCACAAATGATCGGCACGGCGCACGCCGCAATAGCCCGCGCAACGCGATCGTTGTTGAATGCCCAGAGATCTTCGCGCGAGCCTCCGCCCCGGCCGATAATAGCGACGTCTGCGCCTCGCCACTTGTGAAGCATTTTGAGGGCGCGCACGAGTGAGGCCGGTGCTTCGTCCCCCTGAACGGACGCCGGAATCAACACAATCTCAACCCGCGGATTGCGTCCCTTGATCACGGCCACGATGTCATGCAGCGCCGCACCGTCCTGACTGGTGATCACTGCAACGCAGCGAGGAAAATACGGGAGCGGGCGTTTGCGGGCAGGATCGAGTAAGCCATCCGCGGCCAGAACACGTCGGACTTCGTCGAAGGCCTTCTTCCACAATCCGTCGCCCGCCGCTTCGAACGACTTGACGATAAACTGTACGTCCGTCCGCACGGTATACACTTCCAGCTGACCAAAAACGGCGACTTCCATCCCTTCATCGGGCATCGCAGGCATCTTCGCGGCCTGTGTGGCCCACATCGCACAGCGCAACGAAGCACTCTTTCCCTTGAGCGTGAAATACCAATGCCCTCGGGCGTGCCGCTGAAAGCGTGTCACTTCACCGCGCACCCACATCGGAGGAAAGCTTCCCTCCACGATGTC
>JBGTBX010000318.1:0-10870 GCA_041749115.1 Gemmatimonadaceae bacterium | reverse complement strand
CTCAGTTTCTTCATCCTGAAGTCCCAACTCGACTTCGACCCGCTCTGCCTTGCCCGCACGAAGTCGCAGCACCCAGGGACGCATCCCTTTCACGTCGACCGCCGAGGTGCGGACCACCGGCGCCATCCGACGTTCAGCCTGTACACGGCCGGCGGCGAACAAACCACCAACAAGACCGGCGCGACTGTTGGGAATCGAAACCACAATCTTCACCTGGCCCGTTGTCGGGTCGGCCTCGGGGCTGATGCGTGCGATCTTTCCAACGAACGCTCGCTCGGGATACCCGCTTACCGTGAACTGTACGGGAGCACCAACTTTCACCACCGACAACTGTGAGGCAGGAACCGCGGCTTCAAGACGCATGCTGGATGGGTCAACCACCGTAAACATCGCCGTTCCCGGAGATGCGACGTCGCCAGCATTAATCTGTCGGGCGCTCACGATGCCGCTGATCGGAGACCGGACCTGCGTGTCATCGACCTGTTTCTGCACCAGTGCCAACCGGGCTTTCGCGTCGGCAAGCTGTGTTTCTGCATTCTCGAAACCGAGCTTCACACCTTCGTATTCGCGATCCGCAATGGCTCCCGCATCCTTCAGCTTGGTGAAACGATCGAGTTCGCGTTGCGCGAGATTAAGGTTCGACTGCGCTGTGTTCACGCCGCTCCGTGCCGAAAGCAACGCTTCCTGTGCGGTGCGATCGTCGATGCGCGCGAGAAGGGTTCCGCGGCCCACCCGGGTCCCTTCGTCGGCGTGTACACTGAGAATCGGCCCCGACACTTCGGCACGCACCGTCGCTTCACGTTCAGCTGCAAGCGCACCGCTCACAGCCGGGCCCGTCGAAATCATCTCGGACGTTACCACGGTGACATTCTCCGGACCGACCAGCATCGCCGGATTCGCCGCCGCCTCAGCATCCCCATTCGCCGCTTCCTTATCACCGCATGCGGTTACCGCGACGATGCACAGGAGGGCACCCACTGTCATGCGAAACATAGAGTTCGTTGTGTAATGTAATGTACTAATCATGGTTGCCGTCCCTGACCCGTTCCCGTGGTCGTAGCCGCTGTCGGTGCAATGCGCTGCGTACCGCCTGCGGATGACCCACCCTGTTGCACGCCGCCGCCAGCCGCTCCGCCGCCCGGAGCACCCGCTCCGTTCTGTCCGGCCTGCAGCATGAATCCTGCGCCAGAGGCGCCGGCGCCTAACGGCAGATCCTTGAGCAATACCAGACGCATACGGGCCACGTTCACGTTGCGCGCTGCTAGCGCGCGGTTGGCTCGCGCCTGCTCGAGCAGGAGTCGGGATTCCGAAAGCTCCAACTGCGTCGAGATGCCTTCGCGATACCGCACGTCCGCAATCGAATACGCGCGCGCTGCCTGCTCCGACGTTCCCGCGCTTGCCGCCAACTGTGACTCGGCCTGATCCAGCTGAGCAAGCACCTGCATCGCTTCGAGCGAGGCCAGTTCGCGCGTTTGCTGCAGCCGGGCGCGGCTGTCGTCGACTGCCGCCTGGGCGATGAGTGTTCCACCCTTGTTGGCGCCGCCTGTAAAGATCGGGAACGAGGCCCCGATCGCCACCGACCAGTTTGTTAACCAGTTGCTGAGTCCGGGCACCGGGTCCGATGGAAAGTTCAGCTTTGCGTATTGCGACGACAGCGAAATGGTCGGGATCCACTGACTGCGTGCCACGGAAAGGTTTGCTTCCTGAGCACGGAGACTCTCTTCCAGCTGCCGCACAGTCGCTCGTGCGTCGGCGCTCGTGTCAGCTCCTGCGACTGTGAGCCCGGCATCCGATACCGTACGAGCTGCGGGCTGGGCCGTCTCGTCGATCTGAGTAGTGAGCGTCAGCGTTTCACTAAATGGAACGTTCAGTATCTGCTTCAGCCGCATGTGCGCGAGGCTGCGATCAGTCTTCCGCTGCAGGAGTGCCGGCAACTGATTGTCCCGGGTCACCTGCGCACGCAACAATTCGAACTCAGATTGATTGCCCACCTGACGAGCCAGACGTGTCTGGCTCAGGGTCCCTTCCGTCTGGACGAGGGAAGACTCGGCGATGGCCACCAACCGATCCGCAAGCACCGCGTCGTAATACGCTTCCGTGGCAATCAAGAGAACCTGCGCACGCTGTGCGGCGACTTCGACGTCCGCCGACCGGCGACCCGCGGCGGCCGCACGATTCTGCGCCTGCACACGACCGCCTGAATACAGCACCATGTTGCCGGACAGCCCGATGGAGTACTGGTTTAATGAACCGAAACCCACACGACTGAAGTCGATGCCTCCACCGCCGCCCGAGGAGCAGCGTGCGTAATTTTCCAACGCGCTGACCCGCTCGGCATCACTCGCAGTCGCTGGCGCCAGATAACGTGTGCACGGAGAATAGTATGACGTGGTATCAGGTGGCGGAGCAGGCGGCGTGCCGGGTGGTGGAACCGGCGGCCCTGCCGACTGCAGCGCCGAAAACTGTGTCGCCAGAGTTCGAGTGTAGTTGATTGAACCACCAAAATTCGGCAAGTACTGACTGCGTGCCTGCATTTGCTGGCCCTCAGCGCGCATAACGCCGGCCTGCGCGATGCGCATGCCCTCGCTTTGTGCAACCGCGATGTTCAACGCGTCCTGCAGCGAGATTTGTCGAGTTTGTTGAGCCGTAAGCGGTCGTGCGAGAAGAAACAGCGCGATCGCGGCCCGAAAGCCCCACGATTTCATGTCAAATAAGGATGTGAGTTTCATGCTCAGCTGCCGCGCCGCGCGGTCGCGGCGTCTGGCGTATCGGCGCGCTGCTCGAAACCGATGCAGCGCAGGAAAATCTCCACGTATCTCCTGGCAGCCGTGTCCTCCGGCGGATACAGCGTGGGCGATACATCGCGCCCCACCGCGTCAGAAAAAATGGCGCCGTAAAGCATCGTGCATGCCGTGCGCAGCTGGTCGCGCTCCGACGACGTTTGGGGCGAACACACCTTCATTACGTAGCCGGACAACGACTCAAAGCGCGGTGTCTTGGCTTCACAAATCGTGGGCCCCATTTCGGGATGCTCGTCCAATTCCGCCATCGAACGACGGATGACTCCGCGATTTGCCCGCAGTCCAGCCAGTCCGTCTTCGCACCACTGCGTGAGCTCGCGTTGAACGTCGCCCGGAACGTCCGGCAGCTCCCCGCCAGGGAGGGGTACCAGATCGCACATCGCCTCCGAAATCAGCTTCGATTTGGATCCGAAGTGGCGAAACAATGTGATTTCATTGACCCCGGCCTCTTCTGCGATTCGCCGAGTCGTCGCGCCGCGAAATCCCACCTCCGCGAACACCCGAACCGCCGCGTCGAGCAAACGCTGTCTGCTGTCCACCACTTCGATCATTTGATTCCCTGTCATGTGAACACGTACTTCCTGTTGTGCCCGGCCGAAAACGGGCCGACCGGGGTCTGAAATCTGATCCCTTACCGGGCGGCGAAAGAAAACTGAACCGACCCACTGAAGCAAGTGGTTACTTGCAGCGGTCGACGAAACTGACCGCGGGGCGCCGCAGACGGATCGCCCTACGCGCATTCCCGACCCGCGGTTGCCACCACCGATCAGTAAACGCCGACGTGCTGCGCGAGTTCGGTCGATGCGACGGCATCGGGCAGCCTTGTCCCAGATCCGCACGCGCCACACGCTAAAGCGAAGACAAATGATGCCGAAGCTTTGTGAGCCAGCGCACACTGGCACTGAACCTGCTTCATGTCTCGCACACACTCCCTTCACGACGGACGCTCACATGTCTCAGCGAAAAGGCTTCACCTTTGTCGAACTCCTCGTCGCGATGCTTGTGTTCTCCGCACTGTCGGCCCTCGCAGTGCCCAGATACCGATCCTTTAAAGAGCGAGCCTACGTTGCCACGCTCAAGTCAGAACTCGGCCAGATCCGGATTGCAGAAGAGGCTCACTGGGCGGAGCATCTGACGTACACGGTTCTGCCGAGCGTTCTCGACTGGCGCCCGACGACCCATGTCTCTGTGAAACTTGCCAGCGGCGATCTTGGAGGCGGATATGTCGCCGTTGCCACGCATAGCCTCCTGAGCGGGGTTGAGTGCGCAACGTTCGTCGGCAAAGAGGCAACGACCACACCCTCCGGCGACATCGTTTGTGGCGCCAATGCATCAGGCGGGATCGGAACTGGTGTGGGAACGCCATAACCGATGAGTACGCGCGACGGGGTGGGCGAATGCCCTTGAGGTGACTAGGCTCCTGAGCATCTCGCGCTCAGACAGCCTTGATTCCATCAGCTCGCGTCGTGAAAGCAGGACTCGCTCTCACCAGGGTACTCCCCGAAGGTGTGTCTCGCGCTTTGGCGCGACTGGCGGGTCATACCGCCCCGCTACTGGCCCGAACGCGTTACGACGTTCTGCGGCAGAACGCCAGATTTCTCTCTCCCTCTCTCTCGGTCAGGGCAATTGACCAGCAGGCCCGTCGAACGTTCGTGAACTTCTTCGACGCCGCCGTCGACGTGCTTCGGTTCCGCTCGCTCTCACCAGAGGCTCGCGCGGAACTTGTTGACATACATGGACTTGAGCACGTTGCTGATACCAGCGAGGGACGCGGGGTTGTGATCGTGGCTGGTCATATGGGCCCCTACGAAATGGCTGCCGCGGCCGTGGCTGCGCGCGGTATTGAACTCTCCGCGCTTGTAGAGGACCTCGACCCTGAAACCAACGCGGCGATGTCTGAGTACAGGGAGGCGACCGGGCTCCGGATTCTCTCCAGGAACAGCGGATTGCGGCAGATGTACCGAGTGCTGCGTTCGGGAGGGAGGGTGGCTCTGGTCGCGGACCGCGTGATTGGTGAAACGATGATGGCTTCGGTTGAAGTGGCCTTTGGCAGCGGTCGGCGGCTCGTCCCCACAGGTCCAGCATCCTTTGCGCTGGCGACGGGGGCACGTGTGGTGATCGGGCATGTTGTGCGTCCGACGGCGGGTGGAGTGAAACACGCGCGATACCGACTTGTGTTCGAGCCCCTTCCGGTGGCCGATGGTGTAACGGCTGAGCAGTTGACTGTTTCGATCGCGGCCCGACTCGCAGATCTTACCCAGCGATATCCTGATCAATGGTTCGTCTTTCAGCCAGACTGGCGATAGAGTGACACTCGTCGATCACGAACTGGTTCTCGAACCAGCCGTTACTGCTCCGGTTCGGAGTCACACTGTGGCAACGGTCCTTCGCCAGCCGGCGTTCGGCCTTCTCGTGATCGGCCAGACGCTGTCGCAGCTCGGTGATAAGCTGCATCACATGGCACTGATTGCACTGGTCGGTGCCGGTGCCACCGGTGAGACCGGTGGCATTGAACTGGCCAAGCTTTCAGTGGTTTTTACAGCCCCCGCGATCTTGTTCAGCCCGCTTGCCGGAGCGCTCGTCGATCGAATGAACAAGCGCACCACGATGATCCTTGCTGATGCAATGCGCGCGTTGCTGGTACTGCTCATTCCATGGCTGTATGCATCGACGCGCTCACTGGCTGTAGTTTACATGGTCGCCTTTGTCGTGTTCGTGCTGGGCGTGTTCTTCAACAGCGCCAAGATGGCATTAATCCCTGATCTTGTTGCAAGAGACGCTCTCCTGCCGGCGAATGCCGCTCTCACGTTTGTGGGACGGTTTGCGACGGTGGTAGGTATCGTTGGTGGTGGCGTAATAATTGGGGCTGCATTCTGGGAGCGCATCGGTTGGAGCGCTCACGACGCGGGCTTCTATATGGATGGTGCATCGTACCTCGTATCCGTTGCCACGCTTATTGGTTTAGCTGTGGTCACACGATCGACGCTGCCGAGTGCACCGACGACCTCTGCCGCGAACGACCGCCCCACGCTGCGCTCGCTGCTCGGGGATGTTCGGCAAACTCTCGCGCTCGTCGCGAGGCATCCTCAACTGCGTTTTGTTTTTGTCTCCATGATGGCATTGGCTCTTTTTGCCAGCACGGTTTATGTAGTCATGACCTACTCAGTGCAGACCCTGATGGACAAGGGAACGGCTGGTGTTGGATATTTGGGCGGGCTGCTCGGGGCGGGGATGATCGTTGGCTCGCTGGCCATTGGCACGGTCGGCCAGCGTATCAGTCGCACTCAGATGATTGTGTGGTGTATGGGGCTGACCGGCGTGCTTATGGTGGTGGCAGGAATGCTTTTTTCCTACTCCGCCTTTCTTCCCGTCGCTTTCCTCGGAGGTCTGGTCCTGGCGCCAATTACGGTCTCGCAGGACACGCTGCTCCACGAGCATGCACCAGCAGCCTCTCGCGCGCTGGTATTCTCGACCAAGGACCTGGTACTCGGCGCGGCTTTCGCGCTCTCGGCGTTCCTCGTTGGTGGTAGCGTACTCCTTATGGATACCTTTCGCGTAGCGGAACCCTATAGGATCGCTCTTTTCGCCGTGGGCGGTGTCATAACGCTGTGTGCCGTAGCGACCGAAGTGATCGTTATGCGCACGTCACGCGCCAAGTCATCGTCGGATCAGGTGGTACGATGATTCGTCAAGTCGTTTCATTTCCTCGAATATCCTGAACCGTGCGCATCGTTCAGATCTGTCCATATAGCTGGGACGCGCCAGGTGGGGTGCAGGTGCATATCGGCCAGCTTTCGCGGCATTTGCGCGAGCGTGGTCACGACGTGCTGGTGCTGGCTCCAGGGGAGAACCCGGGATTCCAGGAGGGGGCGCGCGTGGTCGGTCGCCCTGTTGCCGTGCGTGTCAACGGTTCGGTCGCCAAACTCTGCATGTCCGCGCGATCGTCGCAGGTTGTCCGACGTGCCCTCGAGGTGTTCCGGCCGGACGTGATTCACGTACACGACCCACTGGCGCCGAGCACTTCAATGCTGGGCGTTCTGCATCACACGGCCCCGGTGGTCGCCACTTTTCATTCGTACTTCGCACGCGACCATTTTGAAGGGCGTATCTACACCGCCGTTGCGCCACTCTTGCAGCCCGTGTGGCGCCGCATTCAAAAGCGCATTGCGGTGAGTGCTGCAGCACGCGCGAGCGTCTGCTCGCGCATGGGCTGGCATCCGATCGAAATTATCCCTAACGGGGCAGACATCGGCCGCTTCGCGAACGCCATTTCTGCGTCTCTGCCGCCCGGGCGTAAGCTGCTGTTTGTCGGCCGACTTGAGCCGCGCAAGGGATTCCCGGTTGCCGTGCGCGCATTCGAACGGCTGGCAGCTGAGCACCGTGACCTGCAGCTTATTGTTGTTGGCGACGGAGCCGAGCGATCCGCGATCGACCACTTGTCACCCGAGATCAGGCGTCGGGTGCACATGATGGGGAGAGTCAGCGACGAGGAGTTGCCATCGTTTCACAAGGCGTCGGACATTTTCATCAGCCCGGCAACCGGACAGGAAAGCTTCGGAATAGTACTCGTCGAAGCGATGGCGGCGGGCCTCCCCGTCGTCGCGAGCGATATTGCCGGCTACCGCGAAGTCACCAGGCATGGGTCTGAAGGCCTGCTCGTAGCACCATCCGATGCCGAGTCGCTGGCAGCCGGTGTGCGCCAGCTCCTGCACGATCCTGCCCTCGCGCTGACCCTTGGCGCGGCGGGATCAATCAGGGCGCGTACATTCAGCTGGGAACAGATTATCGATCGGATTGAGGACGCGTATCGTTCAACCTCGGGTTCCGTCGTTCGTCGGGCCACGTCGGACACCGAGCGACCGATTCCGGTCGCAGTTGGTGCCGACAACGGCCTCATGAGCGAGTCGGTGACCGGTCGCTCGATTCACCGCGAGCGGGATTCAACGCAGCAGCGCTGAGCTCGCGCACTGTCTGCAAAGGGATCGTCCTGCGAGGTCACGCTCCGGGGTGGCGACTCCCTTGCATTGAGGATGGGTATCGCTTCGTTGGTTGAGATCGGGCTGCGTTCTCAGCGTGGTCAGGTCAGCGCTTCGCGAAGAAGTTGCTGCAGCCGCGCCGCCATGACGTTCCAGGACCATTCGCGATGGACCCACGTCGCGCCCGCTTGTCCGAGCTCCGCTGCACGCGGCGTATTCGCAAGCAGTTCAACAGCAACTTGAGCGATTTCGGCTACTGACGTCGGGTCGACTGTGCGTCCTGTCTGCCCTTCGAGGATTGCCTCGGGGGCGCCGCCTGAGCGTCCGGCGATCACGACACGGCCGACTGCAGCGGCCTGCAAAAACACAGCTCCCAGTGCCTCGATGTCGAGCCCCATCCACCGCGAACGACAGGGCATGGCGAACACGTTGCCCGCCTTGAAATACGTGGGGAGATCGGCATACGACACCGCGCCCGCAAAGGTGACGGCGTCTGCGACTTTATGCTTCACGACGAGCTGTTCCAGCTCCCGTCGGTAGGGTCCGCTCCCGACGATCAGCAGTCTGGAGCCCGGCACGGACTGCCGCACAGACGGCAGCGCCTTAATCAACATGTCCTGGCCCTTGCGTGCCACCAGTCGTGACACGCAGCAGATCACCGGATCGTCGCCCAGTGAATGCAACGCCCGCACCTCGACATCCGACACCGCAGGGTGGAAATGATCGGTATCGATACCTGACGGGAGCAGCGCCATCGGTGTGGGCGCGCCGAACGCAGGTTCCAGTTTCGCACGTGCCCACTCGCTGACCGCAGTAAGCAGCGAGGCGTCGCGGCCGATGTGTCGAAGCAAGCCGGGAACCAGTGCTCCCGTGAGTTCAAGCCCGTGCGAAAATCCTCCGTAGGGAATGTTCAGCTTGCGCCGAATGGCCGGACCCATGTGCCCAAGCGGCCACAGCGCGCCGAACAATACTACATCAGGTTTACGCGATTTGAGCAGACTGTGCAATTCACGTCGTACGCCGGGCGTCGGAAGCATCATCCCGGTCGGCAATCGTATGACTTCGTGCGGAAAGGTCGCATCGAACTCTTTCGCGCCCGGGAACGTCGACGAGAAGATTGTCGTGCTGCCCGGCGGCAGCCGACGCGTCAACTGATGCACGTAGTCGTTGATGCCGCCGATGCGCGGTGGAAAGTCGTTGGTGACAATAAAATGATGCAACTTACTGAATCTGAACCGGCACTGGAAACGGTCCGTAGTCGGTGTGATTCTCAACGGTGTGAAAGAGGCCAAACGTCACTGTCGTGTTACCGGCTGCAGCCCCTTTGATGTTGCCGGAGAAGGCCGACTGTCTGGTAAACGTCACGCCGGTTCCGCCGCTCACATCAAGGCGAAACACTGCGGGGTCTACTCTGGTTTCAACGCTGGCGTCGGAGCGAAGGAACGTCGCGGTGAGGACCTGATCGGCGGTGGTGAGAACCAACGGACCGCCGGTCACTACGCCGTTCTCCGCGATGTTGACGGCGCTCGAACCCACTGTCAGCCGCATGGTGGCGATTTCCGGTTCGTTGTTAATGCCACTGGATTCGTTGCAGGCGGTAAGCAGCGCGAGCGCAATTCCGAGCCGGGGAACAGCGCGGCGCAGAGATATTTGTGCAAACATGGAGAAGTCTCCCAGGTAATGTGATTTGAAAGGCGCACGCTTCTCTTGAAGCATGTGCTGTCACTCCTGCGAAGGAGTGTTGATGCGTCAGCTGTTCAGCTGCGCAGCGTGTTTTCACACTACGGGTGGAGCTCGAGGAGAGGTGGTACTCAACCACCGCGAGGCGATTACTGCGTCGAGGACAGCGTCAGCGACCCGCAGGCGCGCCAGCGATCGATAACACTGAGTTTTCGCGACGTCACCACTGAATGGTGCACGGAGAATCTGACACAGCGCGCATTGATCGACTTGGTGCCCCGGCGCGCAATCGTCTCCACCGAAGCGCTCGACGTGACTGACCGCCGATTCGGATCGCGATTCAGCAACTGCGTCGGCGACAGGCAACGCCGCCGTAAGGAACAGCTGAAAGACCAGTACGACCGCACTGGTAAGCCGCGCGCGCATCACCGATCGGAGCCTCATTTCGGAGGCTTGGGAGTGAAGATGATGTAGTCAGCGATCCCGGGATGATCGGCCGGTCGAGCGGTTGCGACCCCATCGACGGGAATTGCAGTGACATTGGACAGGCGCACCGACGGCAGTCGACGCATCACACGGGCCGCTGTGCCTTGCTTGAAATCGCTATGGAACGCGCCGTTGAAATGAATTACCAGCGCTTCTGGTTGCTTTTGTAAAGCACCAACGATGGACTCGGCCATCGCCTCGTCCTTGGCACATTGCGCTTCGTAAAACCGCTGCACGACAGCGCCCATGCCGGCAGTGTCGGTGGCAGAGGGAACTCCGTTCCCGTGACTCTGCATGGACGCGGCGAACCGATCGCGGTAGGCGTCAACCGGGCACACATTCATCTGTGCAACAAAACCGCGATCCGCCGCGTTGAGTGTATCCAGCATGCGTAGGCCCGCTCTGCCTACTGCCGACGCGAGGCGGCGCGGAATATTACTGGCAACAACAGGCCAGCCGCGGGCTCTGGCCAGCTCAACCAACGCCCGGTAATCCGTGGAATAACGCTCCCACGGACGGGATTGCCCGAGGAAGGTTTTTTCGGAGATTCGACCAGCGAGATAGTCGTCCAACACTGCCTGCACGTCCCGCTCGAACATCTCGAGCGACAGCACCACGTCGCTCCGCTCGCCACCAATCGCGGCAAGCAGCGCCAATTCTGCGCGATGGGTGGCCGGGTCGTCGTGTTGTTCACCGAAGAAGACGACATCTGCAGTACTCAAGGCCCGAGCCACCTCGCCCAACGAGCTCGGCTGTGCAGAGCCCGCGCGGTAATACCTGGATTCAGCGACGCCGGTCTGCGACGAGCTGCGGGCGAGAGCGGCGGGTGGTGCACAGGCAGCTGTCGCCACGACAATGAGAACTGCGGCACTCAGCGTCGAAGCAATTCTGGACACGGCATTGGCGATGAGAAAGAACGATGCATGA
>JBGTBX010000317.1:0-14922 GCA_041749115.1 Gemmatimonadaceae bacterium | reverse complement strand
TTAAAAATGGCGACGTCGGCTTCATCGGGCCGCGCCACGACTTCCCCGCCACTGCGCTCAATCATCGCGCGCACGGTTTCGGAATCGTACTGATTCGCCCGGCAGCCGTAGGTCTTGAGGAAAACTCTCATCCGAGGCAGGGCCATCAACCGTCGCTACGGGCGGACGGTAAAACCAAAGCTCAGGAGCCAGGCGCGCTCCGTCACCGGCACCGACGCGTCGCGCAACACGCGCTGCAGTGTAACATCGAGCACGGTGCGTCCGCGCCCGAACGGAGCGCTCAGTCCGCCGGCAAAGCTCTTCTCGACCACACGCTGTCCCGCTGCGGCAAACGGCAGGTCTCTCTCTCGATAACCAACGCTGTACACCCAGCTCGTAACGCGCGTGGCCTGACCGGAAAAGTCCAACCCGAGAGACAGTTCGGATCCATCCTCGGCCTTCGACACGTCTGTCCCGAGACCATTTAATCCTGACCAGCGCGTTTTATCGTAGCCGGCCATCAGGTGCAGCCCCGTCAACGCCTCGACGCGCACTGCGGCGCCGACACGATCGGGCACACTCGCCGTCGACCGGAGCGTATCGAGCACACGCAGTCGCATCTCACCACCACGACGCGCAGACGCCGCGGCCCAGATCCGTGTGGTCGGGCGCACCACAATACCGCCGGAGACGCCACGGCCACTGTAGGCCAATGTCAGGTTGCGATTTAATGTACCGTAGCGCAGGCTGTCATCGAAGACACGCCTGAGATCGAGACGGTTCTCGCCAGTGTACAAATGCAACGCAGCGCCGATCGTGATCTTCGACGAGATATCATGCGCCACGCTCAGGCGTGCGTCGTTGATCGCTCCCGAAGAACTGAATCGTTCGGTAAACTCAACGCTGTCCGCTCCGAGACGCTGCCCGGATCGCACGCTGGTGTTCCAGGTACGATCGAGGAACGAATGCGACGACACACCGATCGCGGTGCGCGACTTGTAGAGAAACGTCGCACCTAACGATGCGAAGCGTGGCGTCATCGTCCGATCGGTCAACTCACCGTTCTGCACGCTGCGAAATTCCGGATCGTACTGAAAGTAGAGTCCCGGACGCTGACCCGTCATCGCCGCGGGATTGCGCGATGACCGGGCATCAAACTCTGCGAGTGCGCCACCCGACGCAGCGGCCCGCGTGGAGAGCCCGCCGAGCGGATAGCCAAAACCCTGACCGCTCAATGTGCCCTGGGCTTGGAGCCCACCGGACACAACGGCCAGCAACAACACTGCACTCACAACACGTTTACTCATGGAATACCAAAGCTGGTGGTGCGCGAATAACTGATCCGCAGGCGCGGACGGAGCGCCGGTGCGGCCTCATTCGACGAGAACAACGCCTCGAAGGCACCGACGCCCTCAACGCTGGAACGTAAGACAATCGCACGCTGCGGTCGGAAGGTCGCACCAAACGCGGCCCACTGCCGCACCGCCGCAACCATTTCCAGCTGGCGAGGCCCGCTGTCACCGGGCGCCACACGCAGCGTATCGATCGGTATGCTCGACAGCAGCGCTGCGGCGCGTGAGAGATCCGTCACTTCTTCACCGGCCAATACCGGTTGCGGTAAAATCAGCACGCTGTCGCGTGGATCAGCGCTTAACGCCGGGAGTTGATTCAGTAACAAGGTGGCGCGCAGGACGGTGGACGAATCCAGAATCAGCGACGGTATAATAAAACGCAGGAACGTACGCCGCGCCGGAAGGCCGCCAACCGACAGCACACCCGGAGGCGGGCCAGGCGGTGCCTTGGCAATCACCACATAATCGGCGAGATCAAACTGCAGACGCGTGTCGTTGGTTGGCGTCGTAGAGCGCAGATTGACCGTCAGGGCACCAATTGCCGTGTCCGCTGGCGCCGGGTCGTAGAACAGCTGGGCAGGAAGCGATCCGTCCGACGCACCAAGACTGACAATGGCTCCAGCGGGACTGGTGATCCGCAATCCGACCCGCAACCGCGCCCCGGCGGTGATCTTTGCAAGCAACTTGGCATTGTCGAAAAACACGCGAATGGAGTCACGCACCACGCTCGTGTCGAGCGTCGAACCGCCGAGTAATCGGTCGGCCCGAAACAACGGGAGCAACGCGGTCAGTGCGGTGTCAACAGCAACGGTGTCCACATCGTACAGATCGATCCGAATCGGTGCCGTGACCTTGGTCCCCAACGCATCAATACGCAGCTGAATAAATGCGCTGTCGATCGCGGTAATCGCCGTATCGCCTGATGTGACGCGATACGTGGCAGGGAGCGAGTCGAAGCGCAGGATAACCCGCGTATCAAGCGTATCCCCGCGTGACGCGAGCAACAACGTTGGCTCCGTCCCGACCGTCGGATTGCCCGTAAGCACCGTATCGAGAGCAACGGCCTCCAGAATCGTATCGCGGACCAGCACACTCTGTCCCGGACACAATATCGGGCATCCACTGCCACTGTCGAGATCCTCGGCGCACGCGGTCGCGATCACCAATGCTCCAAGTGCGGCCATCGGCAACAGTCGTCGCACGAACCTACTGAATGAACTGTGCATCTATATCAAAGTCCAGGTCGCAACGCGCGCAAAGCTTACCCTGCGCGACATCTCATCAATGACACGAATCATGCGAACGGCACTTCCGTTCGCGTATCCCACATGCAGCCCCTGATCACCGCTACGCATGTTTGAGACATGCCGGCGTAAATGGCTCGGGCAGCAAAGCCGCCATGGACCAGCGGGACTCTTCCCCACCCCGCGCCACACTCACGACTTCGACGGCGGGAGCAAACTCTGCGATCGCCTGCCGACAGACACCACATGGCGGCGTCGGGTGATCGGCCAGTGTGCACACCACGAGCAACGAGAACTCCCTCGCCCCCTGAGCCACTGCGCCAGCCAACGCTGCGCGTTCGGCACAGATGCCGGCGGGATACGACGCATTCTCAACGTTGCATCCACTGAACACACGGCCATCTTCAGCCAGCAGCGCCGCGCCAACCGCAAAGCCGGAATACGGCGCGTAGGCATTGGCCATCGCGTCTGCCGCAGCCTGGCGCACAGCGCGTTCACCCGATTCGGGAGCAGTCACCGTGAGATCGCCCCGAGAAACGACGCGCCGTCGCCTCGAAAATCCGACCCCAGCCATTCAGCAACCGTTGCGCCAAGATCCGCGAACGTCGAACGCTCGGGCAACATCACCGGGCGTACCGCTGCCCCAACTATGAGCGCAGGAACCCGCTCCCGGGCGTGGTCCGTCGACAACGTGGTCGGGTCATTTCCATGGTCCGCGGTGATCGCCAGCAAATCGTCCCCTCGTAGATGCGCCAACAGACGCGGAAGTGCGTCGTCAAACTCGGAAAGCGCTCGGTAAAACCCCGTGGCATCATTGCGGTGCCCGTAGAGCTGGTCGAAATCTACTAGGTTGGCGAAGAGCAACGCACCGCTTTGTGATGTTCGAAGCCAATCTTCGACACAGGCGATTCCCTCGGCGTTGTTCGCGGTGTGCACTGAAGTGATAGAACGGTGCGCGAAGAGGTCATCCACTTTGCCCACACCCTCGCAGCGCACTCCCTGTGTCACCAGAGCGTCCAACAACGTTTCCCGAGGCGGCTCCACCGAAAAATCGCGGCGTCCCTCAGACCGAAGGTACGCGCCGTGCCTACCAACGAACGGTCGGGCAATGACCCGCGACACGTCGTGCGGCCCCACCAGAATATCCCGCGCCACTCGGCATGCCCCATAGAGCTCATCCAGTGGCACGACGTCCTCGTGCGCGGCGACCTGAAAAACCGAATCTGCGCTGGTGTACACTATCCATGCGCCTGACTGCTCGTGCAGCGAACCGTACTGGTCGAGGAGCTCTGTCCCGCTCCCTGCGACGTTACCGATCACGGACCGTCCCGTGCGCGACGAAAAATCGTCCAGAATCGCCGAGGGAAAGCCGTGCGGATACGTCGGGAAAGGCCTGGAAACCGTGACACCACAAAGCTCCCAGTGCCCGGTGGTGCTGTCCTTCCCTTTTGCCGCGGGCTGCATGGCGCAACGCGCAGCCGTAAACTCGCCGTCCGCGCGAAGCCCCCGGACCCTCGAAATTGAACCGAGGCCCAGACTGTCGAGCGCCGGAAGCGACAGGCCTCCAAGACGCGACGCGAGGTTCCCCAAGGTGTCGCTCCCGAGATCACCGTACTCCGCCGCGTCCCTGGCACCGCCGCACCCCACGCCGTCGAGTACGATGAGAATCGCTCTGCGAGCGGTCATCTATGCGTGGCTGTAAAGGCGCGGGAGGCGAAGGCGAAGTCCGACCAGCAACTCATAGGAGAGCAGATCGGCGCCTGAAGCAACTGTGTTGACGTCAAGATGATGTGCTGCCTCGCGGCTGATGAACGTGGCGACGTCTCCCGGCGCGACGGGGAATCCCGTGACATCGAGCATGGTCATATCCATGGTGACACGCCCCACCACCGGAGCCCTGCGTCCGTTGACGATGGCGACGCCACAATTGCTGAATGCGCGACGGTAGCCATCGGCATAACCGAGGCCCACCGTCGCAACCGTTCGCTCTCCTTCCGCGGTCCAGGTGGCCCCGTATGATACGGTCTCTCCCGCTCGCACTGTGCGTATTGCCTGCACTCGAGCATTCAGCTGGACCACCGGTTCGGGCGTGATCACTGCCCCCGGTGCGCCGCTGCCGCCATACAGGAATACGCCGGGCCTCACCAGATTCCACGGGCAGCCAGGCTGCCGTTCAATGGAAGGGCTTCCGTCGACATGGAGAAGCGGCGGCACCTGCCCGAGCTGGCCAACAGCTGCCCGAAATCGCCCCCGCTGTAGTTCGGCGCTCAGCGGAATCGTGTCTGGTGAATGCAAATGTGTAAAGGCACCTTCGGGGGGAAACTCATCGGTGACGTCGCGCAGATCACCGATGCGCCACCACTCGCATCCGGAGCGATGCATCCCGGTGTCGATACCGAGGTGCCAGGGACGACCCGATGCAGCAGCCCAGGCCCGGATCAAGGATTCCCGGCTCAACGTCGGTGTGACCTGCAGCTGAACCGCGCGCCCGATCTCCGTCTCGGAGAGCGGTGAAAAGAGCACGATCCGGTTCTCAATGCCCGCGTCACGCAACTCGGCGGCTTCATCGAGGGTCGCGATTCCAAACCCCCATGGCGAGATTGATTGAAGAGCACGGGCAACCGGCACGGCACCGAGCCCGTAAGCGTCGGCCTTGATCATCGGCAGTAGCGGACGATCTGCGTGACGGCTAACGGCTTCGGCGTTGCGGCGAAGCGCGCCAAGGTCAACATCGACCCAGGCGCGCTGCGTCTCATGGTTCATCGGTGCGGGTAGAGGTAACTGCTAAATTACAGGATGAGAGGACGTGATGCAACGCAAGGTAACGCTTGAAGATACGCTGCAGTTGATGAGAGATCTTCGCGCTCGCTGCGAGTGGGATGCCGCACAGACTCATGACTCGCTCAGGCCCTATCTCATCGAAGAAGCGTACGAGCTCGACAGCGCCTTACGAGAAGAGGACGATGCCGCGATCCGGGAAGAACTGGGTGACGTGCTGCTTCAGGTCCTTTTTCACTCCGTCGTAGCGGAACAGCGCGGGGCGTTTGATGCTGGTGATGTTGCGGCCGCGCTCATCGACAAGATGCACCAACGGCACCCTCACTTGTATGGCGACGGCGTGCGGGTGCCTTGGGAAAAGCAGAAAGCGAAACATCGGGCATCAATCGAGGACGGTCTGCCCGCCGAACTCCCGTCCCTGCATCGTGCGCACAGACTGCAGGATCGAGCCGCCGGCGTGGGATTTGACTGGGCCGACGTTGATGGTCCGCTGGCCAAAGTTGCAGAGGAACTCGCTGAGGTCCGCGAGTTGATTGATGTACCCGACGCGGAACCTCGACCGGATTCACGCGCACTGATCGAAGCCGAGCTGGGCGACCTGCTTTTTGCGGTCGTGAACGTGTGCCGCAAAATGGGTGTGCACGCGTCGTTGGCGCTGGACAAGGCGAATGCGAAGTTTTCCTCACGCGTGGTTGCCGTCGAGCGGCGCGCAGCTGCGCGCGGCCTCGACATGCGCACGGCGGGGCTCGAGCAGCTCGACGCTCTGTGGGATGAGGTGAAGGCACGTGAGCGTGAGGGCCCGGGACACGCACCGGGGCAGGTCGACTGATTTGAGTTGGCGCGCGCCGCCGCGCGCACCAGCTAAATGTCGCTGCGGCCGTTTTCCAGAAAGAGAGGCGCTGCGTTGCGCGCGTCGTCGTAGAACTTCAACGACCCTTCCGGGGCGAACATCTTTGCAATCCAGATGATCTGGCCGGTGTGCGTCGAGAAGTGTTCGGTCACATGGTAGAGCGCAGAAAGAACGGTGGTAGTCCTGCCCTGTATGGAACGCGATTCGTTGAGCTGCTCGGGCATCACTCGCGCCAGGACCGCATCGACTTCGCTGAGCGTGTGTTCCAACACCTCGATCAGCTGTGACGCTGACCCTCCACCAATTGCCGCGAACTCGGCGTCGCGTTCGCGCACATCCGGGGCGCCGCCTACGCCACTGATGACCCATTGCCGAACATTCCCGGACAGGTGCAGCACCAGATTCCCCGCACTGTTTGCCGAACCGTTCGGGCGCCACCACAGCTTATCAGGCGGCAGCGCGTAGAGTGCCTCCCGGATTTTGGCGGGATACTCAACGCCCAGATAGTATCTGGTGCGATCGAGAAACTGTTCAGCAGGAGTCACAGTCGGAATCCGTCGAAGGGCCGTTAGGGTCGCAAGCGGTGCATCATGCGCGGAAACGCGATGCACTCGCGGATATGAGGTGTTCCGCAGATCCATGCCACCGTCCGTTCGATTCCTAGCCCGAATCCCGAGTGCGTAAAGGTGCCGTATTTTCGGAGATCGAGATACCAACCGTAGGCATCCACAGGCAGCCCCTCTTCGATGATCCGAGCCAGAAGCTTGTCGTGATCATCCTCGCGTTGCGAGCCACCTATAATTTCGCCGTACCCTTCGGGAGCCAGACAATCCGCACAGAGCACGGTTCGCGGATCGGCCGGGTTTTCCTTCATATAGAACGCCTTGGCTTCCTTGGGATAGTTGCAGATGAATATGGGGACCTCGTAGTCTGCAACAAGGAGCGTTTCATCTTCGGCCCCGAGGTCATCGCCCCACGTCACCTCACTGCCTTTGGCCTGCAGCGTCTTCACGGCATCTGAATAATCGAGACGGGGAAAGGGACCGCGGATCCGCTCAAGAGCAGTGACATCGCGTTCCAGATCGGCCAGTTCGGGGCGACACCGGTCGAGGACCCTCGCAACGATCGCGCACAACATCTCTTCCTGAAGCTGCAGACTATCGCTGAGATCATACCAGGCCATCTCAGGCTCCATCATCCAGAACTCAGTCAGGTGACGCCGGGTCTTGGACTTCTCGGCTCGGAACGTCGGACCGAAGGTGTAGATGCAGCCTAACGCCGCGGCGGCCGCCTCTCCGTAGAGCTGACCCGTCTGCGCCAGATATGCGGTCCCTTCCTCAAAGTATTCAGTCGAAAAGAGCCCCGAGCGTTCACCGATAGCCGCTGTCAGAATGGGCGTATCGACGTGAATGAAGCCGCGTCCGTAAAAGAAATCGTGGATCCCCTGTTCGATCTCGTGGCGCACGCGCATGATGGCCCGCTGTCGGGGAGTGCGCAGCCACAGGTGACGATGATCGAGGAGAAAGTCTACCCCGTGCTCCTTGGGCTGAATCGGATAGTCGAGGGGACTCGCTCCAATAAGTGTAACGTTCGTCACGCCCAACTCGTGTTGGCCCGGTGCTCGCGGTTCCGAGCGTACCTCGCCCGATACCGATATGCTGCTCTCGAGCGTCAAAGCGGCGAAGCATTCCCAGACTTCGGACGAAACTTGTGATTTCACCAGCACACACTGAACGATCCCCGTGCCATCGCGCATGACGATAAACGCAACTTTGCCGGAGGATCGGAGATGTGTGACCCAGCCACGAACGGTGACGACCCCGCCGGTGTGCTGTGGCAGTCCAGCGATCGTCGAATAGGTTTCTGACACAGGAGAGCGGTGATTGTTGAGAGGAGGGCCGCGAAAGGTATGAATCGCCCGGATGCCGTGCAACGTGCGCGCCAAGGTTTTGCTGAGCCAATCAAGGAAAGGGCGTCGTGACCCTTCGCCTCAGGCTTGCCTTTGGAATCGTCGGAATCGTGCTGGTGATGCTCGTTCCGCTCGTGATCGCCCTGCGCGCGATGCAACAGCTGCGTCACGACACCGAGCAGCTGCGCGACATCGAGTTCACTGCGTCGGTGGTCCTCGGCAAGGGCCGAACCACCCTTCAGGAACTCGATCAGAGCAAAGAGTATCTCTCCTTGTTCCCTGACGAGAGAACGCGCGTCCGCTTCGCCACGCAGCTCGATTCGCTGAGAGTGATGATTGATTCATTGGGCGTAATGACCACGACCGCGCGAACACCGCGGGTGATGAACGCGCTGCTGGCGCTGGAGAATGAGCCTGGCGCTGCCGTTCAGCTAGCGGCAAGAGGCCGTGTTGCCAACGCGGATTCCATCATCGACCTGCGGATCGCACCTGCACTTGCAGACATCGACCGGGCGATGTCCCTGATCAGTGAATCATTGCAGCAGCAGACGCGGGACCGTGTGTCGTCAGTCGCGACAGCGTCCGAACTTGCGCGTCGCACGGCGCTCATGTTTGTTGGCGCCGCCGCGCTGCTGGCGGTATTGATTGGACTGTGGCTTACCCAAAGTGTATCCCGACCAATTGACGAGCTGGACGCGGGCATGCGAGCCGTCGCTGCCGGAGACTTCGGACGCCCGCTGGGAATCGCCTCCGGCCGCCGCGACGAGTTCGGTCGTCTCGCCGCATCATACACGTCCATGGCGACACAGCTGCGGGAGCTCGACCGCCTGAAGGCCGAATTTATCAGCGTCGCCTCCCACGAACTGAAGACCCCGATTAACGTCATCACCGGTTACCTGGCGCTGCTCCGGGAGAACGTGTACGGGTCGCTCACTCCCAAACAACTCGAAATCATCAATACGCTCGCTGCGCAGGGCAAATCGCTCTCCCGGCTGGTGCGAGGACTCCTTGATGTGAGTCGCTTTGAGGCCGGCGGCGGACGGATCGATCCTCGCACCATCGCGCTCCCCGCCTTTGTGGGAGACCTTGAACGGACGTTTCGTGTGCTCGCCGTGCAGCGTGACGTCACGTTCACCGTCACCCGCGTTCCCGAATTGCCTCCCGAAGTGGTCTGGGACCCGGAGCAGATAAATGAAGTGCTCGGCAATCTGCTGTCGAACGCCTTCAAATTTACGACCGGTGGCGGCGAGGTGAAGCTGGACGTCGCGGTGGTCGACGGTATGGTGCAGATGGCCGTTTCGGATTCCGGCGCCGGCATTCCCGCAGCGCAGCTGCCGTACGTCTTCGAAAAGTTCTACACTGCGGACAATCAGACGACCGGATTAAAAGGCACGGGCCTCGGACTCGCGATCGCCAAGGGCATCGTCTCCGCGCACGGCGGGCAGATCAATGTACAGAGCACAGTAGGCGTCGGGACCTCGTTTGTTATCCTGCTCCCCGTGCGTCCGCCGAGGGGAGCACCGATGGCAAGCCGAGGAACGGAGATGGTCGCATGAAGCGACGACATCCGCTCCTGGTCGTTTTCCTGCTCTCCGGGTGCCTCGGCCGGCGCGTTCCGGTCCCGGAACCTGATCGGCCGCCCCCCGAGATTTCTATCGCGGAACCGTCGCCGTGGGTTGGCGCCGCTGAAGAGGCGCGACGTCTGATGCAGCAGGGGATGTACCGGGAGGCGGACGAAGTCCTCAGCAACTTTGGCCTGCGTTTTCCCGGAACCGCCGACGGACTGGAAAGTGATTTCCTGCGCGCCATGCTACGGGCCGACAGTCAGTTTCCTGTCACGAATCCACGCGAGCGCACGATGTTGCTCGACAGCTACCTGGCGCTGGGTCCGTCGGCGCCGCGGTTCGCTGAAGCGCGCGCGCTGCGTTCGGTGATTCTGCGATCCGAAGCGGACCGGCAGGTCAGTGATTCGGCGCGCGGTGCCGCTGAAGCTCGGGTCAAGGCGCGCGACGAAGAGATTCGCCGGTTGACCGACGAGTTGCTGAAAGCAAATACGGAGCTTGAACGGATCAGACGTCGGCTCACCCCGCGGGCCCCGGGCGACACGATCAGGCGGTAGTCGTTGTTGACAGGCTGCCGAGCCAACCAGGGGAGCCAAGGTTAATTAACCTACACGGAAGAGCGTAAGCGCACGAGAGAACCTGGCGCGCAGCACCTTGCGCAGCTGTGCATGATGCGCATGAGCCAGTTGGGGATCGGCCTGAAGGACCTCCACCGCAAGTGCGCGTGCCTTGCCACTGAGCGCCGCGTCCTTGATCGGGTCCGCGACACGAAACATGGCTTCTCCGCTTTGTTGCTGGCCAAAGAGATCGCCCATACCTCGCAGCTTCAGATCGGCCGCAGCGATCGCGAACCCGTCCTCCGTGCCGACAAACACATCGAGGCGTGCAGCCGCGTCGGGACCCACGTGACCCAGCAGAATGCAATACGACGCTTCCGCACCACGCCCGACACGTCCGCGCAACTGATGCAATTGCGATAGTCCGAATCGCTCCGGATGTTCGACCAGCATAATCGTGGCGTTCGGTACGTCGATCCCGACTTCGATGACCGTGGTGGCCACCAGCACGTCGATCGCTCCGTCGCGAAAGCGTGTCATGATGGCATCACGTTCGGCGTTAGGCACCTTCCCGTGCAACAGTTCCACGGAGCGACTGGCGAAGGGACCGGCGGCCAGTTCCTCGCGCATCGTGGTTGCTGCTTTGAGGTCGGTCTTCTCCGATTCTTCGATCACCGGGTACACGATGTACGCCTGGCGGCCGGCTTCGATCTCTCGATCAATGAACTCCATGACCCGGTCTCGCGCGGAGTTTGGACGGCGTGCGGTGGTGATCGGGCGGCGCCCCGGAGGCCGCTCATCGAGGGTGCTGACGTCGAGATCACCATAGATGGTCAGCGCCAGAGAGCGCGGAATGGGGGTCGCCGACATCAGCAGAACGTCGGGCGTTTCTCCTTTGGCGCCGAGCGCCGCCCGCTGCTCGACGCCAAAGCGGTGCTGCTCATCGATGACAACCAAACCGAGTTTTGCCATGCTGGTACGCTGCTGAACCAACGCATGCGTGCCTATGATGAGCAACGGCTCCTCACTTTGCATGCGGGCGTCAACGGCGCGTCGTTCGGCCGCGCCCAGACTCCCCGTCACGAGCACCGGTGCGATGCCTAACGGTTCAAGCATGCGTCCGATGGAACGTACGTGCTGCTCGGCGAGGAGTTCGGTCGGCACCATGAACGCGACCTGATAGCCGTTCTCGATGGCCAGAAGCGCCGCGCCCAGAGCGACAACCGTCTTACCACTCCCCACGTCGCCCTGCAGCAAGCGATGCATCCGACTCGCTGACGTCATGTCGACGGTGATTTCCGCCAGCACCCTCTCTTGTGCAGCAGTTAGTTGAAAGGGAAGCGACCGAAACAGCGTGCGGACGAGCTCGCCCGACGTGGCAAACTGAATGCCGCGTCGTGGCGTACGAGCCAGTGCGTTGGCACGACGGTGGAGCAGATGCACAAAGAAAAACTCATCGAACGCGAGGCGCCGACGCCCGAGTTCCGCGTCTTCCAGCGATGCGGGCTGGTGCACCCTGCGCAAGGCATCCTGCAAGGGCAGAACTCCGACCTCATCGCGCTGAGACGCGCTGAGGAATTCATCCACTTGACTCAGCAACACGTCGATGTGCTGATTGATAAGACCACGAATCTGTCGTGCCGTGATCCCTTCGGTCGCGGCGTACACGGCCAGAACGCGTCCGCCCTCGGCGTCTACCTCTGCCCCCAGGTTCACGAATTCCCGCGGCTGCAGCTGGCGACCATGATAGAAACGGCACGGCCCCGAGGCGAGAATGGTGTCTCCCTTGTTGATCGTACGATCCAGAAAGGGTTGACCAGGCCACGACAACTCGAGCAGCCCCGACGCGTCCTGGAGAACCGCCTGAAAGATGCGAAGTCCTTTGCGCGTCGGCACTACGCCCTTCGATACCACGGTACCCATGACAGTCACGTCGGCACCAACGTCGACCCGATTCATTGGCGTGATCGTCGTCGCGTCTTCGTAGCGATGGGGGACATGATACAACAAATCACCCGCCGCATTGATCCCGAGTCTGCGCAGCAGTTCTGCGCGTCGCTCGCCAACCCCTTTAACAAACTGGATCGGCGTCTCGAGTATCACGTGTCCTTGTCGCCCCTGGCGGCGCTCGGTATCACGCGGCATCGGAAGGGGTCACCCCTCCAGCACGTCCTGGGCGAACTGCTCGGCGTCGAACACCTGAAGGTCCGCCGCTTGTTCACCAGTGCCAATGAACTTCACCGGAACATTGATGGCGTTGTGCACAGCAACGACGATTCCGCCCCGCGCGGTTCCATCGAGTTTTGTCACAACAAGTCCCGTCACAGGCACAGCCGCAGCGAACGTCTGCGCCTGAGCCACCGCATTCTGACCAATCGTGCCATCCAACACCAGAAGCGTTTCATGCGGTGCGTCGGGCAACCGCTTCTTGATGACACGAACGACCTTCTTCAGCTCATCCATCAATCCATCTGAAGTGTGCAACCGTCCCGCGGTGTCAATAATGACCAGATCCACGGCACGTTTCTCCGCGGCATCAATCGCATCGAAGGCCACGGCCGCGGGGTCACCACCGGCCTTGCCACCAATGAACGAAGCGTCCGTGCGCTCGGCCCACACGCGTAATTGGTCGATGGCGCCGGCGCGGAACGTATCGCCAGCGGCCACCATCACTGTGCGTCCGCGACGTCGTTCGCGATCAGCCAGCTTGCCGATGAACGTGGTCTTTCCTGCACCATTCACCCCGGCGACCAGCACGACCGTCGGGCCCCGCTCGGCAGCACGCAACTCCACGGCGGAGTCGCCACTGCGGAGCGACTCGACGATGCCGGCACGAAGCAGCGCCAGAAACTCATCCTGCGTTTTGACAGCACCCAGATTGGCGGCGCGCTCCAGCGACTCGGTAAGCCGCAACGTGACCGACACCCCGAAATCCGCCTCGAGAAGGAGACGCTCCATTTCTTCCAGGGAACCCTGCGTCGCGCCCCGTCGCGTGAGCGACGCGACGTCCGTAAACGCGACATCCTTGATGCGTTGCCACAGAGAGCGCTTCGCAGCGTCTTCTTTGCGTCGGAGTAGTCGGGCCATACCGTAAGCCTAACGCATTATCGGAGACCCGCACGACGCCTGAGCACCCATTCGGTGCACAAGGCGCCGATCGCAAGGGCGAACAACCAGGAATAGTCGCGGGCACGCGGCGACTCGCCACTCACGGGCCGGCTCCCGAACGTTCCGCTGCGGACCGTCGGCCGCACGGGGATCAGTTCGGCGGAAGGATTCACCGCGAGCAGCGAGACCTCAACCGTTCTGCCACTCCCATCCCCCGCCCGCACTTCGTAGATCCCGCGAGGCAGGGATCGTGACTGGATCGGTGTATTTTCCGGGCCAAACCGCAGTGCCAGTTAATCAACGACTCCCCCCGACGATCCGCGCTTGCTGATTAATGCGGTGATGACCGAGTCCTCACCAATCCCGCGACGCCATGTCACAGGATCCCCCGCACGGAGCGTGGTCGCCGCCGGAACGACGGGCCGCCGATCAGTGCGCTCGTTCGCCAGCCAGTCCAGCGTGCTGCCCCATACGGCGGTGAACGCATCAGTGCCTGCCCCGCCACGGAAGCGCCACCGCCAGAATCCGGCCGCTCCCGACACCACGATACGGCGCGGGCGCTCCCACCCCGCGATCGCCACGCGACGATCCAACCGCCGCGCACGACGTGTTTCGAGTACCTCGAACTGAGCACTTGCGGCATTCATTGGCGCCACATCAAGTGGTGGCAGCGAATCCCACGGCGTACCACTAAGCAATCGGCTCATCGGCGACAGCGGTGCACCCGTAGCAAACCACTCATCGGTCGGTCCAGCCGGTGGAGCAATAAGCGCCAGCGATCCTGCCGTCACGTCACGAGGAGGACCGAACAGCGCCGTGTCGCCATGCAACACCACCAGGGTTGCATTGCGCATGGCCCGCCGCACCACCTCCTCGGAGGCAGCCGCGAGCATTCCGTCTTCGCGCCACTGCCCCGGAGACACACGGAAGTACGCACGCGTCGGAACGTTCACCGTGCCTCGCAGGAGGGCGGCCAGTTCTCTGGCATCAAAATCAGGTGCCGTCGACACCAGCACGGCCACGGCGCCGCTGGCCAGCTCCAGCACGGTTGCCGTGGAATCGTTGCGCGCATCACCATCGTTCGGCGCGTTGAGTGCTGCCACCAGCGCGCGATCTCCCTCGCCCGAGGGAGCCACAAAACGCAACGTAAGCACGCGCTCCGCGTAAGCCGCCAGTGAATCAAATCGGGCGCGACCCAACGCGACTCCATCCAGAAGCATCGTGACTTCCCCGCCCGACGATCCACCGGAGCCGGCCACGATGGTCGAGCGCGCCTCAATCGTGTCTCCCGACGCCGCAACGCGAGGCGCCTGCAGCACCGACACCGCGGCGTCACGGGTCGCGCCCACATCGATGACTTCGACGCGTGACCCCTCGGGGAGGCCATCCAGCGCCTCGGGATCGGCAAGCCTTCCATCTGTAAACACGATCAGCGGGCGCCCGGTCGCAATAGCTCGTTCGGCGAGCGGTGCAATCCTGCTGGACTGATCCTCCGCGATCTGCGTATCGCTCAGTCGGCGAATCGAATCTCCGAAGGCCAGAATGGAGTCGTTCGCCGCGCCACGCGCCGCCGCCACGGCCTG
>JBGTBX010000316.1:0-2031 GCA_041749115.1 Gemmatimonadaceae bacterium | reverse complement strand
CGTTTGCGGCGGCAAGGTTGTTGGCATCCTATGGAACTAGGGACGACGCGGCGCTTATTGCGGCATTTGAACGGGCCAATGCGGCGAGCGGGACCCGACATCAACTAGCCCGCGAGCTAGCCCGCCGTGTCAGCCCAACGCTCCGCGTTCATGATTTGGGCCGTACCACCTATGAAGTTGCAGGCGAGGAGGTGGTCGCATCTGGGGCCCGTCGTAAGGCGCTGTCCCTGCTCCTATTCTTGGTTACACGGCCGAAGCAAACTGCGACGCGGGAGCAGGCAATGGAGGTTCTTTGGCCAGACCAGAGCCCCTCATCGGCTATGAATAGCCTCCACCAGACGCTGCATTTCGTGCGTCGTGATATCGCTCCGTGGCATGACGACGGATCAACTGCCGATTACGTTCCACTCCAATCTGAACTGATCTTTTTGGACCCAGAGCTTGTGCAAGTGGACAGCGTCGCGTTCTTGCGTCAGGCGGACGATGCAATGTCCTCAGCCGATATCGGTCGCATCGGGCCGAGCATCATCCGCCTTTATACGGGTCGCTTCGCGCCAGAATTCGAGTATGAGGACTGGGCGGAGGAATGGCGCGGCCTCCTACACAGCAAGTATCTCCACTTGGTGCACGCAACCGCCGTCTACCTCCTGTCGAGCAACCGAGCTGCTCACGCAATCGACGTACTGGCCCACGCTGTGGAAATCGACGGCATGGCGCACGGTCTGCGCGAAATGCTGATACGGACACTGACCGATATCGGCGCTGTTGACGCGGCCGGCAGCCACTATCGGCTCTATTCGACCCTTCTCGAGCGCGACTTGGGCATTCGAGCGCCGCCAATTGACGAACTCCTCTCTAGGACTTTCATACCAGGGGATGAGGATCCCGATACCTGACGGTCGACCTAGTACTTACTAGTACTTATTGGTGGAGGGTCCGGTCCACGAATACGGTGCGTCTGGGTCGGCAGTCTAAGCCGTCCGTAAGGATTGGTCGGTGACTGTGAGAGGGAAACCGACAGAGAGGAGCATCAAATGGGTCCGATCGCCGGTAGCAAGCCCTGGTAACCATTGTGACTACAACACGCAAGCTAGTTCCACGACTAATGTTGCTCGTCGTTCTCATCCTTGGGGTCTTGACAGCGGGTAGTGCGGGAGTGCGGCCGCTCTGATTTGCCTACCCCTCGTCTAGGACCAAGGTCCGCTGGGCCGTCCGCGAGATGACTAACATACTCGACGGCCCAACGACTGTAGGTGTAGCGAGTGAGTGAATAGACCACTTCGGGTGTTGGTGCCAGCCGTCGGACTGGTCGCTATCATCACGCTCATTGCCAGCCTGTACTTGTGGCCCATCGGTAGTCAGATTGACGGGCCCTATTTGGGATTCCCGGGTCTAGCCTTCTGGATTGGGCTAACCCTCCTAACGACAGCCGCGCCTGTACATGTGCCACGCGGCCCGTTCGTAAGCGTCTATCTGGCGCCAATTGTGGCGGTGGCAGTACTTGGTGGGCCGTCTGCGGCGGCTATCGTCGCCGTGCTTGGCACATTCGAGCTTCGCGAACTGCGTCGAGAAGTCCCTTGGTGGGGCGTGTTTTACAACCACACATTCCTGGTGTTCCCAGCGGTAGCAGCTGGAGTAGTAGTCATGGCGTTTGACAGTGCGCTATCGTCGGTCTCGGCCCTCGTTGGAGTACTGCTCGCAGGAACTTTGTTCTTCCTCATCACAGAGTCACTGACGGCGCTTGCTGTCTCGCTGCGTGACCAGAGGAGCTTCGGTGCAGTGGCGGCGGCGAATATCCGGTCCTACGGCCTCACGCTAATCGGGCTGACACCGATCGCTTGGTTGATGGCGCTGGCCTATACGTTTGTGGGCCCATTGGTCGTATTCGTCTTCGCGTTGCCTTTGTACACGACTCGAGCGGCGTACAAGGCAGTCGTAGACATCCGCAACATGTTCACCCAGACCGTCCGTGCCTTGGCGTCCGCTATCGACGCGCGGGATCCGAGCACGAAGAAGCACTCGGAACACGTT
>JBGTBX010000315.1:0-3589 GCA_041749115.1 Gemmatimonadaceae bacterium | reverse complement strand
CGGAAGTGCGGCTGCCTTCCTCGCAGGTCGTGACAATGGTATATCAGCCCGACGGGCTGCGTGTCAGGAAGGCCACGGCGACCGACACAACGAAGTTCGTGTGGGACCGAGACAATTACCTGGTCGACACCGATGGTAGCGATGCCACGCTGGCCGTTTACACGAACGAACCCCAGCAGTATGGGAGCCTCGTGTCGCAGCGCCGCGGCAGCACCAGTTCGTTCTCCCACTTCGATGCCTTGGGTTCGGCGCGCAACCTGACGGCCTCCAACGGGGCCACGAGCGACACGTATCTTTTCGATGCCTTCGGGAATCTGGTCACGAGCAGCGGCTCCACGGTAAATCCATTCCGCTTCGTCGGCCAGCTCGGCTACTACTTTGACTTGGAGACGGGGAAAAGCAACGTCCGCCAGCGTCCTTACGACCCGGTGATCGCACGCTGGTTGACGGTTGATCCCCTCGGACTCGTCAATCTATTCGGTCTCGACGGCAACGTGGACCTCTATATGTACGTGGGGAATAATCCTGGTAACTTTGTTGATCCTAGCGGCGCGTTATCACAAAAGACTGAGTCGCACGAGTCGAAAACGTGCGGCCACTACTTCTGGAAAACAAAGTGGCTATTGAACGAATCCGAGAAAGACGGTTACATCATCCAGCGCGTGTCTCTCCGTCAGAAAATCATACGGTGCTCAGACAAGAAGCCCATTCGGTTGACCTCTGTCTGCTCTGTGTCAGACATCAGAGGCGTCTACGTTACGAGCTACGTTGAGATTTGGCGCGTTGTTGGAGGCAAGGTGTACGGAGACGCCTTCACCGATCCTCCGAGAATCGAGTTTGACCTGGACTTCTTTACTTGGGACGGCGGAGGTGACAATACGTGGGGATGCCAGAACAAGCATGGCGTAGCGATGTTCGTGCCGGCAAAGAGTTTCGCAGCCCTTCCAACGGGGATCACTAAGTATAAGGTTCCCAATGCTGGCGATTTATGGGCGGCGTGCGCTGACAGTAAGGTGATTAAGTGGTGGAACGCAGTATATGCCAAATACAAAGAGAGCCGCTCGGAAAAGATACAGGAACGCCGATGGCGCTGTTGTCCCTGTGACACGGAGCCGGAGGGAGAAGAACACACTATTGAAGATGGTGCGAAGGCGGCGCTGATAAAATCGGCTAAGGTGAAGTCGGATTGTACGATAAAGGACTAGACATGCGAGGACCGTACCTTACCGCTGTAAATGCACTGTGCGACCGCAATGTGGTGCTCATGGCGTTGCTGTGGGATCGCTATTGCTATACGCGACGAGGACAGCGCGTATGAATAGACGAAATCGTCGATTTACCTTCACGGTTCGCAGCCTGCTGGTGTTTGTCGCGTTCATTGCGGTGATAGCGTGGTGGGCCGGTGCGGCCGCGCGGAGGGTGGAATCTCGACGACGCCTAGAATCCGACCTTCAAGAAGCTGGCGCATACGTTTACTACTATCACGAGTTTGATGCAGGTATCTACCAGGCGGATGCGACGCCCCCTGGCCCAGCAATCCTACGGACGTGGTTTGGTGAGGATGCGTTTGTCGAAATCAGGGGTATTGTATTTGATGAACTGGCCGCCGTTGAACACACCAACGAAGAGATTTCCCGGAGCCTTTCTCTCGTGGAGTGTGCTGCTGAACTCGAATGGCTCGTACTCCCACGTGGAAACGATGCCACGCTTCGCCAAGTTGGACGGGCGCGGTCGCTGAAATCGCTTGACCTGACGAATAGTGGGATAACTGACGAAGGGCTGGGCGAATTAAGAAGGCTAAGCCATATGAGGGAGTTGGCGTTGGTCAATACGTCAATCACAGGCCGAGGATTGGCGGACCTGGCCGAGTTGAAGGATTTGAGATCATTGGATGTAACCGGCACGAGGATGTCAGATGAGTTGTTTGGCGTTGTGTCGCACTGGCCTTTTCTGGAGCGGCTCTCGGCAAGTCACACATTGCTCTCAGACGTGGGGTTGGAGTGTATCGCGGCATGTAGTGAGTTGCGGCACCTGAAAGTCGCCAATACGGGCGTGACTGATGCGGGGATGGAGTCAATCGCAGCGCTCCGAGAGTTGGAGAGCGTTGATCTGAGCGGTACCGCAATTACTAACAGGGGATTTGAAGCGCTAAAGACGTTGAGGAACTTGAGAACCGTGGACGTGACCAGCACGCAGGTTACAACATCAGGTATTGTGGCATTTAGAGTGGCGAATCCTGAATGCGAGGTTGTACAGGGCGGCCACGCACGCTGAGTGGTTGTTCGTCTTCCGTGTAACGCTCGCCGCTGGTGGATGCAATACTTACCTGTAAATAGCTGCCCTTGGCATAGCACGTTGAAGGCGCGCCATGCCCTCGTCGCTGATCCTCGTGCCACGTCATGTGCAAATAATCGGTTCATGGTCGGCGACGGCGGTTGGCCGCTGAGGGAGTAGAGGGGTTCTTCTTTGGCAACTTGAATAGGAGCGATCCGGCGGCGCGAAGCGTGCGCGTTCGCCCGTGCGTAGGTGGTCGTCGGCTGGCCAGCGCAGAGGTCGATCCGCTGGCTGGGTGCCAAGGCGACGTGCGGGAGGCTCAAGCCGCTCGTCGGTAGTAGTGCCTGAGCAATCCGGCAAGTTGCTGTTTGCAGCAGACAGCGCCCTCCGTGGAAGGCGCGACCCTGGGAGCAATCAATGGCTCGTTGCCTTTGTCTCGGCCTTGATGAGGGCGCGCCACATGGTAGTGGCTCAACCACGATTGGGCCAGGTAGTTTACATGCCTCTCGCCCAGGAGGATGAAGTGGTTCAGGCATTCGGACCGAATCGAGCCGATCCATCGCTCGACGAACGCTTGTGTATTCGGTGACCGCGGCGGGGCGAGACGCACCTTGACCCCCGATGCCTTCAGGTCAGCATCGAATGCCGCGGTGAACTTGGTGTCACGGTCGTGGAACAGGATCGTGGCTTTGAGGCTCTCGGCCTTCGCGTGTTCGACGAAGGCGACAGCCTGTTGACGGACCCAGGCTTCGTTTGGATTCGCGGTCGCCGGAGAGAGGAACACGCGCCGGGTGCCGACGTGAAGGAATGCCATCAGGTAGAGTCGCTTCCAACCTGTCAGTGTGAGCGTCTTGACCGAGAAGAAGTCGCACTGCCACAAGGTGGCCGCATGCCGGGCGATGAAGCTGTCCCAGGTGCCCTCGCCGCGCTGGGGAGCCGGGTCAAGCCCGTGCTCCTTGAGGATGTTCTTGACCGTGTTGCGAGACAGGCTCTGGATGCCGAGCTTCTTCATCTCACCGAGGATGCGGGTGTAGCCCCAGGAACTATTCTCGCGAGCCAGCCGCACGATGAGTTCACGGATTTCCCTCCTCGTTCTCGGTCGCCCCCGCTTGACCGGCTCGTCTTTACGCTGCTTCCGTTTGCGGGCGTTTTCTCGCAGCCAGCGCGCGAAGGTGTCGGGGTGCACGATCGTCACCAGCTCGCGGAGCGCCTTACCAAGCTTGGCGCCGAACTTCAGCAATCGCCGACGCTCCTGGGCCGTGACGGTGATCCGCTCGGGCAACTTGCTCCGGAGGATCTCGTTCTCGACCTTGAG
>JBGTBX010000314.1:0-2424 GCA_041749115.1 Gemmatimonadaceae bacterium | reverse complement strand
CGTTGTTCCGCCTGCTTCATCCAGTGCATATACCGAGGCCGACTGATCAGAAACAGGCCGGTAAAGATCTCTTGGACGAACGCACAAACCTGAGGAAACGTCAGGCGAGGACCGGCGCGGGGTCGGCGGCGTTCGCGTTGGAGAAACGCGTAGGCCACGGCGCTGATCACCATGTGGTGCTGCCACCCCGGATACGTGCGGCCTTCGAAATGATCGAGCCCGAGTTCGGATTTGAAATCCTGGTAATGCTGTTCGATGGCCCACCGCTGATGGGCCAAGCGGACGATCTGGGCCAGCGACGCGGTCGCGGGCAGCGACACGAAGTAGTGCTTGCGGCGCCCGGTCGGGCCCAGACCCCGTTCGCAGAGCAGCCAGATTTCTGGGGCGAACCGGCGCTGGCGCCAATCGGTCGCCGGCGTGACGCGCCGCGCGGCGAAATCGGCTTCCCACGGAGGATTGGTGCCGTTGCGCCAGGACACGCGGCGCCAGGCGCGCGCCGGCAATGCATCGCTGAGTGTGCGGACGCTGAGCGGCTCCTGATCGGGCCAGCCGCCGGGCCGATTGCGCGGTGGCGGTTGCGCCCGATCGACGCGCAAAGTCGGCGTGCCACGGAACACCGTGAGCGTCGGCGAGATGCCCAATGCATAGGGAAGGCGCAGCCGATGCAACGTCTGGCGGACGGTCCGGTTGTCGCCATATTCGGCGTCGGCGATGACGGCGTTCAGGGTCAGACCGGCCGCTCGCGCGCGGCGCACCAGCGTCAACGCGAGGCGCCACTTCTCTTGAAAGACGACCGGCACTGGAATGCGTGCGGTCGCACGTCGTGCCGGATCGCTCGTCCACACCTCGGGCAGATAGAGCAAGGCGCCCACCGGCCACGCGCGCTGCCCCACCCACAGCGCCGCGGTCACGGCGACTTGGCAATTCGCGACTTTGCCCAGGGCGCCGCAGTATTGGCGCGCGGTGCCGACCGAATGCGGGCCCGATTTGGGAAAACTCGTCTCGTCGAGGATCAGAATGCCCGTGCGCTCGGGCAATGTCGCCCGCAATCGGCGCCACACGACCTCGGCATCCCAGGGGGCGTGCGTGATGAAGTGCTGAAAGGCTTGATACGACGTCGGGTCGCTGACACGCGCGAGCATCGCCGACATCGACTTGCGCGCGCTGTCGCCGAGCAACCCGTCGACGTACTGCCGCAGCGACGCATGCTGGGCGCGATGACCGAAACAGTCCTTGAACTGATCCAACCATCCCGTCAGCCGTCGCAGCAGCGCCCACGCGTGGCGATCGAGCACCAGGCCGCAGCGTACCGAACTTCACGGATTCGTACAATGTCCTCAATTTCGATCACTCGCGGATTCACTGGGGAATCCGACGATCTGACAAAGTCGTACTAGTCTCAGCCTGCCGACCCAACTTCGCGCCTGCGAGGAGCACTGCTGCCGCCAGGGGATACGAAGTCCTCCAACGCTTCCACGAGGAAGGCGAGAGCGCCAAGTTCACCAATCGCAGCCAGCTTCAGAACCTGCTCACGTACTGCCGGTTGAACAAGGGCCGCGCGTCGAGACTTCAGATTCGAAAAATATAATCACGGGAGAAACAACGTCAGCACCCCCGTTGCGTCGTCAACGGTGAACACCACGCCCGTGAATCCCGAAATAGGAGATGCGCTGACGCTGCCAAGTGCATTCGCAGTGTTGAGGTTCCACACACCCTGCAACGTTATCGGAATCCCGATCAGTGCCCGCTCGCCGTCCAGCTGCGAGACATCAGTGAGGCCCAGCGGGTGCGATGGATGGCGGAACCTGCGACCCTCGTGCAATTTCTGTTGGAACGGCTGGACGAGTGTGGCGCCCTCGGGCCCGCCGTGAACAAAGCGCTCGAGAAGGCGGGGCGCGCGTAATGTCTCAGAGCGAAGCCGCGAAGAAGGCGTGGGTCACCACCATCCGTCGTCGTGCTCCGGGCACGCTCCTCGGTGCCCGACCCCTCGCGCACTTCCCTGGTCTCGGGACTGCCGCAGCATCGGATCCGTGCACGTCCTACATCCGGACTTCCCGTTACGTGGCTTCGTTCGTTGCGAATCCTGCGGACGCGGCCTGACTGGCAGCTGGTCGAAGGGCCGTCATCTAAGATGGCGCATTGCGAACGCCACACCAGAACCGGACTTGAGATAGCGCTCGAACGCCAACGCGCGGCGCTCGTCGGTGAATTCCACCACCACATCGACGATCCAGGGTCGGCCGGAAGCGGTGTGCGAGCAGTGGCCCGAGTTGTGCGCGTCAAGCCGTACAGCGAGATTTGACGTCAGGCCAGTGTAGTACCTGGCCGAATCGGCTTCACTCTTGAGAATGTAAACAGTGCACTTGGGCAACCCCACCAAGGTGAATCCCGCAAATCAGCCGCCACGCGTTCACAACCGTAAAG
>JBGTBX010000313.1:0-1835 GCA_041749115.1 Gemmatimonadaceae bacterium | reverse complement strand
TCGGAGTCGAGCATCGTGCCGCGAACCTCAAAAGTCACGGTCGCGGCGTTAGCTGTGGCCGTGAGAGCAGAAACGGCCAGGAGTAGGGACTTCGCGGCGTAAACGAATATTTGTTGGGTGGATTTCATTTTGGTTTTGTTTGTTGTTTGGTTGCAGCAGCGCTTAGCGTCGCCGAACGACCCCAAGCTCAGAGACAGCGGAGGGCGGGCGCGCTGCCTGCGTGGCGGGCTCTGCGGGGCGCAGGCAGCGTGACCGCCCGGAGCTGTTCTCTGCAGCGCCTGGTTAGCCGTTGCGGCTTCGTTGGTTGTAGCTGTCGGAATCAAGAGCGCCATGCTGCGTGAGAGCGTCGCGTGCGGAGAGTAACGCTGCTGTGTGCTTGGGTTTGGAAAGGCCGAGGACGGCAAAGTAGGACGGATCGTCGGGGAGTGGAAATTCTGTAAGCGTGATGACCTGGCCGTCGCGTGTGCAGGAATGCTCGCGCCCTGATACTCCGTTGGCGAGATGGCGGTCGCGCGAAGTGACAGAAAAGCCGGCCGCTGTCAGAACGCTCGAGACCGAAGTGTTCCATTGAGTCGGAATGTAGATGTCAACGGCAGCGCTCATCGCTCGTTCTCAGTGTGCGCGTAGCGACGGCTAACGACCCAAAGCTCAGCGACTGCGGAGGGCGGCGCGAGCCATGCGCGGGCGAAGGCGGCAGGGGGGCGAAGGCGGCGAGAAGCAGCGGGCATGACAGCCCGGAACGGTTCGCTGCAGCGCATGGTTCGGCGACTTGGGATTGGACTTCGCATGGTGGCGATTGAATGGGTGGACTCTCATTATCGGGCGGGGTGGACAACTGAACCGGCTGAAAAGCTGCCGCTGAAATGCCTGTCTGTGGGCTGGCTCGTGGAAGATGGGGAGAGCGCAAAAGTGCTCTCGGCGCATGTGACGAGTGAAGACCGACCGCAGCGATGCGGTGACATGACGATCCCAACGGCAGCGATAATCAGCATGGTGGAGGTAATCAGGTGACTACTTCTTGCGCTTCTTGTCTGCCGCTTGGGTCAGTGCGGACGCCGCAACGCTTTTTTCGCGCGCTGTGCTTTTCGGGTCGCTTAGAATCTTCGCGGCCTTGGATGCAGTTGCCTTTCCTGTCTTTTCGTTCTTAGCCATGTGTAATCACCTCCTGTCAGTCTTGAATTATGAAACCAAACATTGAAGAAAACGTGTGTAAGTCGCCGAACGACAAATCCAGCGACTGAATCCGCGCTATGGACGTTCTCTTCTCACTGGCTATCTCGCGGATTCAGTTCGCTGCGATGCCTGGCTCTGCGAACCACGGACAAGAGCGGCGCGCCAATAGCACGAAAGCCCCGGCGCGGAGCGGAGTGGGCGGAGTCCCCCGTGAAATAACATACTTGACATTCATACGTGACTCACGTATGATAGGGCATGATGAAAACAGAAACCAACAACGACGCGGCCCGCGATGCAGGGCAGAAAGAAACGGTCGGACGCAGCTACAACACGACCCGCTGGGGAGTTCACTCCCGCAGGATCGGCGGAAACGGGACATGGTATGGAACGAACCACTACAAGTCGAAGGAAGACGCGCTGAAACACATCCGCTCGATCGGCAAGCCGATCCTCGGCGGCATGGTGAGTTTCCCGGCTGGCAAAGACCCGTTCGAGTATCGCATCGTGCGCGTCGAATCCGTCTGCACTGTGGAGCACGTCGAGGAGCAACTGGTATGACGTTCGCCGACAAGCTGCGCGCCGTGCGCGCTCGTGAAGGCTACTCGCAATCGACGGCTGCCGAACTCGTGCGCGATCTCAGCGTTAGGACGCTGCAAGAG
>JBGTBX010000312.1:0-3009 GCA_041749115.1 Gemmatimonadaceae bacterium | reverse complement strand
GTACACCTACGACGTCTTTGACCGACGCATCGAGAAATCCATCGACGCGGATGGCGACGGCGGCGGCGGGGCCACGTACCAGCGCTTCGTTTACGATGGCGACCACATCGCGATGGAGTTCGACGGCAGCAGCGCGAGTGATCTGACCCACCGCTACTTGCACGGTCCGGTGATCGACCAGATTCTCGCCGACGAGTCCGTCAGTTCGTTGCGAGGACATACCAGGGGATGAGTTCTTTTTCGGCGGGAGAATAGGGGTTCTGGGCAATGGTGACGTGGCGACGTTTCGCAGCAGCGGTCGCGCAGCGGCGCGAGGCAGCGCTGCGGAAATGGCCGGGCCGGAAAGTTTGAGAATTCGGGCGAGTGGTTGACTGGGCCATGACCATGGATCCTACTTTCCGTAGGTCGTGATTCTGATTTCTTCGCTTTTTCTGTTGGCGGGATTCGCTCGGCCAGCGGTTGGCCAAGTGGAGTTCTAGCAACCGTAGGTATCCGGTGAGAGGCCGAAAAGCGCGATGATCTGGCGCTGCACGTCCGTCAATTCCGTTAGTGTCGTGCGCTCGTTGCCGTCGGGCTCAGTCAACACGTGCCGCTGGATCGGTTCCATCACATCCATCACGCGTCGCGCCGTTGGGCGCGCACAGGGACGCTCTTCGGGATAGAGAGGCAAAGCTGGAAGCTCCGCCTTGGCCATGGCCATCCTGAGCTCGCGCTCCAGTAACGTCTGGATGAGCAACACCAGGAAGTACGCCGCCAACAGCCCTTGGATGCGTCCCACGTCCTTCAAATAAATCGGCGCTACGGCGAAGTCCGTTTTCAGTTGGGAGAAACGCTTCTCGATGATCGGCTGCCGCTTGTAAGCGGCCACGACTTCGCGTGCTGACAACTCGCGGTCGTTGGTGAGCAAGGGAAATGTTCCGTCGTCCAGCTGCGCGGCGATCAACGCCTCGGCGTTCAGTTCCCAAGTCAAATCAAATCGCTGCTCCACTTGTTTCACGTACGGCATATCTTTGGTCGGACGGCCACGCCGCGCTTGCCGATACGTCTCCTTCTCTTGTGAAATGATGGATACCGTGAGCCAGCCTTCCACGCCACGCTTCTTGAGCAGCTGATCGACGGCCGCTTGCACCTTCCGCTGTTCGCGAAACCGTGTTCGCGGACTCTGCAATCGCTCGCGCAAGCTGGTCAAGTCCATAATCGCTCGTTGCAACCGTTGCGCGCGAGTCGTCTGGTCCTGACCCGCCTTGCGCGCGCTGTGGTACCACAGCAGACGAAAGCCGTCGCTGGTAACCATCTCCTGCGGACACACCGACATGACTTCGGTCGTCTCCCCCTCCGCATCGGTCGTTTCGTACAGAATGTCCCAATCCGCTGTGGAATTCCGCAGGCGCTCGCGAAACTGCCGATCCTCGCGGCGCGAGGCGGGGAGCACCGTGACAAATCGCCCACCGCGGCAGGCTAGATACTTGAGATTCTCACTGGAGGCCAGCTTGCAGTCGGCGACGTACAGAAAATCGGGACGCCCCACCAGTTGCACCAGCACGTCCCACGTCTCGCGGTGAGTCCGGTCGTCCACCACGTTACCGCTACTGCTGGTGAAGTAGACGGGAACGCCTCCGTCCTCCGTGATCGTCAACGTATACAACAGTTGCTTGAGATCGGGCCGATGATCCTTGCTGTGGCCCCAGGTGATCGCGGGCGTGGCGCGCCCCTTCCGCTTTCCCTCTTCCTCCGCTTCCGCGTACGCTCCGTAGAACGAAACCGTCGTCGAATCGTTGTGCAGTTCGTCGAGGCTGACATCGAACTCGCGAATCACTTGCCGCACCACGGCCAGGATGAATTCGGAGCCCGCGCCTTCGAACAGCCGATGCAGACAGCGCCCCAAACGATCGTCGTGCAACATGGGCACTTCGTGGTGAAACAAGTCCAACAGGTCTGGCGCGAAGCGTGCCGCCCATTCCGGAATCCCATAAATCGGCTCACGCGACAGCAGTAGATTGCGGACTAGCACCAACAGCGCTCGAGATGTGGGAAGCTCCGTGCGCGAATCATCCTTGGGCAGGTATTGTTGCAGTACGGACTCCAGCTGCATTCGTTGCAGCAAGCGATTGATTAATGGCAGCGCCCCCACATCGTAGCTGCGGAGTTCCATCATTCCAAAGCGAGCAAGCCGGCCAGGTTCCACATCGCGATTGTTCATGCGTCGCAGACCACGGTTTCGAGACGAGGACTTCCTAACACGTCCGGACATGGGCGAACCTCCTTGCGAAAGAGTTGGGACAAAGCAATGTTCGGTGCCCAACGATTCGCGCGTCGACATGTCCAGGCAAGCGAAAAAAAATTCTCGAATTGCAAGTCCGACACGGACCATTGACGTAAGTTGAGCGGTGCAGAATTTACGTCATTTGCGTTCGTCATAACTTATTTTGATCGTCGGCAAAATATGCTGGACATCCATTGCCCAACCGGCGCGCTCGCGCACAATGGCCGCGTCGCGAAAGTCGACTGCGCCTTCGCCCGCCGGCGAAAGCCTTGGTCGACCGCGGCGCGCATGCCACCACTGTAGAAAGCATGCGCGGTGGCGATAAGGCTCGAAGCGGCCCGAACGCTGTGCCGCCGAATGCCCGCACAGCCTGCGCGCCACGAGAATAGCGCGCTGACACTACGACTTTTCAGAACTGAGAAAATCCAGGAAAATGAAAACCCGACCTACGGAAAGTAGGATTGAGGCATCAGTAGGCGCTCTCAGCAAGGCGAGATCTGCTGGGGAGGTATGCACACCTGAAGCGACCTTCATGGGCGGCGGACCGAGCCACATAGATTTGTTGGATCCCAAACCCTAGCCGACCGACACGGTCCGTGGCCCCGTCGCCCCGATCGCGACCAATGTACCGGCATTCAAGTTGTATAAAAGCGATTGTTTCTCGGGTTTTCCACGCAGTCTGTGCTGCCCTTTGCGAATGCTTGAAGCGAGCCTTTCCAGAAGGAATTGTTTCTGGATGGTATTCG
>JBGTBX010000311.1:0-3633 GCA_041749115.1 Gemmatimonadaceae bacterium | reverse complement strand
AACAGCACCTGGGTGTAGCAGGCGTCGTCGACGCAGCGGTCGTGGTCCTGGGCGGCAAGCGGCGCCGCCATCGACAAGGCGACAGCGGTCGCGACACAGAGCAGGGTCTTCTTCAAGGCGGTTCTCCGGAAAGGTGCGGTCAAGGGCTTCGTCAGGTCGACCCTGCTTTGTACCGCAGGTTGGGATTCCGTCTAGTGCCATCGGTTGGGTCTGCCGGATTCAGCAAAGCGGCGTGCGCCGACCGAAGCTGGCGCCGCGAGGGGATAGCGAAAACAGGGAAAACAGGGTCAGAGACCGTTCTCGGGAGGATCTATCCGTTTCAGTCGTGGACGATGTGCCGGGCGGATCTGCACGTGCCGACCTAAAGCTGCTTCGATCTGCGACTGGAATCTTGCGCCGCCCAGCGCTTTCTGCTGCTGAACATACGCGCGAATCTCCAACAGTCGCTCGTTGCTCAACGCATTGGCGAATAATGCGCGGTACGGCACACAAGCCGGACTCGACCCAGCGCCCAAGGCCAGGTACTCGGCACGGGGGCGCACCAGCGGATCGGGTTCACGAACGTTGCACACCCGCTTTCTGAATTGAGGCTGTCCACTCTTTACACCTGTCACCACCTTCCCTTCATCGCCCCCTGCACGCCCGCTGCACCATGTCGTCCAGGCGCTGGAGCAGGTCATAGGTCCTTTTCAAGCCCACGAGTTCCAGTGTGTCTTCCCGGCTTCGGCGGGCCTGCGCACACTGCCACTCGCGTTGGGCTCGCTCGTGATCGCCTGCGTGGAAACGATTGGTCTGGCCGATGTTGACTGCCCTGTCGGGAGCTCGGACCTCGATGTTCGGCCGACGTACGGGCTCGATATCCGGCGGCGCCGGCACGGCGCGTGTCGTGCGCTCCCCCGCGGCACAAGGTTGCGATTGCAAAGAGATTGCACCACTCCGGCCCTCGCAGCGATACACCATTGGCATGTTCGCTACGACAGGCGGGTAGTCATGAACCACCGCAGGCACGGTCGTGGCGGGCGCGCTTGGCGACGACACGGATGGAGCGGCTGTGCTTGACGTGCGATCAAGCAAGCTGAGGATGAGAACGACGAAGGCAACCGCCCCGATCAACGCGACTGCTAGCCAGGCGCCGTTATGACCGCTCGCGCCGCGTCGAGGCTGCCGATCGAGGCGTTGGCGGAACTCAACGCTCGCTGGATCGTGAAATGGTTCTGGCATGCGGAAACGCTCCATCGCGTCCTTGGTGAACGTTAAATCCAATGCTCGGCAAGTGGACCAGCCCCACTATCGGATGTCCGTCAGAAACTGTCCCTGACAGCATTCCTTCCAGATCGAAGCGTTGACCAAGCGCGAGTTGGCTGTTCGACTGCATGACCACCCCCACAGGCGCTGGGGAATGTAACTATCCCATTTTTTCCACACTTAATTGAACCTGACCCTTTTTTTCCACAGCAACTGCTCGCCGCCAATGAGCTCGATAGCCTTGCCTTGCGCGCAGAAAACAGCAGAAAACAGGGTCAGAGACCGTTCTCGGGAGGGTCTATCCGTTTCAGTCGTGGACGATGTGCCGGACGGATCTGCACGTGCCGACCTAAAGCTGCTTCGATCTGCGACTGGAATCTTGCGCCGCCCAGCGCTTTCTGCTGCTGAACATACGCGCGAATCTCCAACAGTCGCTCGTTGCTCAACTCATTGGCGAATAATGCGCGGTACGGCACACAAGCCGGACTCGACCCAGCGCCCAAGGCCAGGTACTCGGCATGGGGGCGCACCAGCGGATCGGGTTCGCCAGATGCGTTGCAGCGATGACTGGACCATCGGTACTCCGACGGCTTCACCACCATAGCGGCCCGGACTGGGTTGAGCTCGATATAGCGGTAGCAGGCCAGCACGTAGTCCTCGCTATCAACGAGACACGACTTGTAGCGACCTTCCCATAGCGTGCCCGTCCGCCGGTAGCGTGCGTTGACATGGGTCACGTAGTTACGCCCGAGCATCTGCATCATTCTGCTTACCGCACCCTGCTCCGCCGGTGTCACCAGCAAATGGACATGGTTGGTCATCAAGACATAGGCGTGGACGGCGCAGCCATGTCGCAACCCCGCTTCACGCAGGAACGTCAGATACGTAAGGTAGTCGTCCTCGTGAAAGAAGCAGGCTTGGCGATCGTTCCCACGCTGGATCACATGCTGGGGAACCTTGGCCAAGTCGGGGCGTGGCGGACGCGGCATCGGCGGAGTTCGCTGAGGAGAGTTCGGCAAGCGTGCCGACCTCGAGCGCGCGGCCCAATCGGCACGAAGCTCGTCTAAGCATCAGAAAAAGCCCAACGACTCGATAGGAGAAACGGTCTCTGACCCGTTTTTCATATTGTTCATTTGATACTCCTTGCATATTTCATTTATTACCGATCGACGCGCTGCTGAAACCATGGCCGCATTGCACGGCGGGCGGGGTCGGAACGACGTGGGAGACTTGCGCAATTGGTGAAACTGCGCTGCCTGTTCACCACGCAAAACAGGATAACGATCCCCTACTGAACCTCGTGTTATTCGTCGCGGGCCGAGACGCGTGACAAGCAGCAGGGGCGTAGCATTCGCGAGTTGTGGCGCGAGTCGCGAACCTGACCCCGTTTTTTCGAGACCCTGTCCAGCTGAGACCGCTCGTGCGACTCGGATCTACCTGTAGCAGCAACGCGCCTACGGCCGCGAATACTTCCGTGCGGTGGTCGAAGCCAAGCCCGGCGCCCTGCCAGCGTGCGAACGGCACATCGGCCGGCCAGACGAGTAACCAGACCGGGACAAGTGAACCTGACCCCGTTTCTCGTTGTTCGGTTTCTCGTTAGCAGATAAATGAACCTGACCCCTTTTTCCCAGTCAAAGCAACAGGCACGGCGCTTGCCCGAGGCGAGCATGTCGCGGCCAGGGGGGAAATGGGGTCGGAAATGGGGTCAGAGAACATTTCCGTTTGAATCACGGTCTTCGCGTCGTGGCCGGCCCGCCCGGCGCACTTGGGTCGACCGATTGAGCGTCCTCTCGACCATCGCCTGGAAGCGCGGCGAGCCCAGAGCGCGCTCCTGGCGAACGTGGTCACGGATCGACGACAGCAGATCGTCCGTCAAGGGCTCCAGCAGCAGGGCACGGTATGCGGCGGCGCGCCCACCATGGTCCGCGCCCAGCGTGAGGTAGGCAGGATGCAGACTCACCCGCGACGACGATCGCAGTCCGAGGTGAACATGCACGCTGGACCAGCGATGCTCCCACGGCCAGGCGACCATCGCCGCGCGGACCGGGTTGAGTTCGATGTAGCGCAGGCACGCCAGCAGGTAGTCGTCGCTGTCCACGAGGCAGGACTTGAAGCGCCCTTCCCAAAGCGTGCCCGTGCGTCCGTGGCGAGCGTTGAACGCGCGTACGTAGCGTCGCCCCACCGACTGCATCATCCGCGACACCGCGCCCGCCCGCGTGGCTCCGACCAGCAGGTGCACGTGGTTGCTCATCAACACGGAGGCGTGGATGGCGACCTCTTGCTCGGACGACGCGAGCGCCAGCGCCTGCAGGTACGCCGCACAATCCTCGTCATCGTGGAACGGCGCCGCCCGGTTCACGCCGCGATGGGTGAGGTGCAGGGGAAAAC
>JBGTBX010000310.1:0-11087 GCA_041749115.1 Gemmatimonadaceae bacterium | reverse complement strand
GTGGCATGGTCTTTCGTACGCGAGGGGGTGACCGAAATGATCACCCTGCCGTCGGCGCTCATCATGGCGCGGCTGCTCACGCCGTTCGACTTCGGTATCACGGCATCCGCGGCGTTTTTCATCACCCTCGCGACGCGTCTGACGAATGTCGGCTTCAACGTGGCCTTGGTGCGCGTCAAGGATCTGAGGCCCGAGCATTCCTCGTCGGTCTTCGTCGTGGTTCTTGGTCTCGGCGTCACGGCTTACCTCATCCTCGCCAACACGGGTCCGCTGATGGCCGCGTTCTTTCGCGCCCCGCAAATCGCGGAAGTCATGCCCATCGCGGCGTTGTGTTTTCTGATCACCCCCTTCGGCAGCGTGCCCGCCGCCCTGATGGCGCGCGAGATGCGATTTCGCCACACCGCGATTTGCGACTGGGTGAGCACTCTGACGCAGGCCGTGAGCGGCCTGCTGCTGGCGTTCAACGGCTACGGGTTCTGGAGCCTCATCTACGGCCAGTTGGCGGGCGATGTCGTCGGCACCTCGACCAAGTTGATCCTGGCGCGGTGGCGACCAAGCCTGTACTTCTCCCGTGCCGCCATCACGGAACTGTTTTCGTTCGGCGCCGGCATCTTCGCGAAGCGGCTGCTCGATTACGGCGCGAGCAACCTGGATAACTTGATCGTCGGGCGGATGCTCGGAATTTCCGCGTTGGGGTTCTACGACAAAGGGTTCATGACGGTCCGAAGGGTCTTGGTTCGTCTGAATACTGGTGGACCTATGATCTCGTTCCGGGTCTTGTCGCTGATCTGCGAAGAGCCAGACCGCTTCGGCAGCGCCTACCGGCGGGTGATTCTCGCCGCCTCGCTGCTGTCGATACCGGCGCTCCTCGGCCTATCGGCGTTAGGGCCTGATTTGATCCCCGTCGCCTATGGCGACCGCTGGGACGCGACCATCGTCCCCTTCCAGATCCTGTGCGGCTCCGGCATCTTCAAGGTGTTCACGGAATACGCCGGCAGCGCGGTCCAGGCGATGGGCAAGATCTGGGGGCAGGTGGGTCGCCAGATGATCTATGCGGTCCTGATCGTGCTCGCGGTGGCGGGCTTCAGCGCCTGGGGACTTCCGGGAGCGGCGTTCGGCGTCTTGCTGGCGACGTTCATGATGTATCTGCTGATGCAGGGAATGCTGATGCAGCTCACCTCCCTGACTGCCGGGGACATCTTCCAGTCGAAGTTGCCGGGGCTGATCTGCGGCGTCCTCGTGGGTCTGGCGGTGCTGGGCGTACGGTGGTCCACGCTCGGCCACGCGTCCTGGGCGCAGTGGGAACGCCTCGTCCTCGAAGTGGCCGCTGGCGGCCTCACGTACATCGCGTTTATCAAGTTCAATCAATTCCGGGCCGTGCGCCGCCTGGTTCGCGACACCGCGGACGACCTCGCACCGCCCATTGGCCGCGTGGTTCGGCTGCTCGCATGAGGCACAGAGCATCCGTGCGCATATCAAGGCAAGGTTGCCCATCCGGTCACCGGTAGGAACGAGCGTCGAAATATGTCACTCGGAACAATATGGAGGCTCACCCGTGATCGGCTCGAACCGACGGCGTGCCGCGCGTCGATCCGTTCAGGTCAGAAGAAGTTCGACTCTTTCAATCGTTTGTCGGCAGCCGGTGCCGGCGACTTTCGCGCCCATGTTCAGCGTAACTGGAAGACATTTCTGCTTGGAAGCTTGGTGCCGGTGCGGGGCGCGACACGGGAGCGCGCGCACGACGCGTATACCTGGCTCTGCCGTGCACAGGACGCGTCTCCCGACAACGGCGTGTCGTATGGGTTCTTTCCGGCGCGCTTCGAAGCAGGATGGGGTCCGTCGTACCCTGAAACGACGGGCTACATCATTCAAACTTTCATCGAGTACGGCCGGCGTTATGACGTACCTGACGCGTTAGAACGCGCCACATTGATGGCCTTATGGGAAATCGACGTCCAGATGGCCAACGGTGCAGTACAGGGCGGGATTCTCTGTTCGCCCGCCGAACAGACACCGGCGGTGTTCAATACGGGCATGGTGCTGCAGGGGTACACAGCACTCTGGCGATTGACGCATCGTAGTGTTTTTCTCGATGCGGGACGGAGAGCTGCGGATTTTCTGATGAGCGATCTCGGCCCGGATCATTCGTTCCGCACCAATGGGCGGTTCGTGGCCGCAAATCAAAAGAAGACGTACAACTGCCTTTGCGCCTGGGCGATGTACCGGCTTGGGGAAGACTCTGGTGATCGGAGTTATCAGCGCGCGGCCGAACGAATCGTGGAGGCGGCAATATCCGAACAGCAACCGAATGGTTGGATTGCCAACAATTGCCTGTCCAAACCTCTCTCTCCGCTGACGCACACCATCGGGTACGCACTGCAAGGTATTCTCGAGGTTGGCGCTCTCACCGACAGGACCGACTTTTTGGCAGCCGTGCAGCGGGCGCTCGATCCTCTAATCGCCCGTATGCATCCCGATGGATTCCTGGCCGGCCGCTTCTACAGCAACTGGCAGCCGGCCGCATTGAGCAGCTGTTTGACCGGCTCCGCGCAAATTGCCATCGTGTGTTATCGGGCCTTCCAGATTCTCGGGGACCACCGTTATATTGCCGCTGGCGACAATCTTCTTGATTTCCTCAAGGCCGTCCAGGTCACCGACTCCCCGGTTGGGGAGGTTCGCGGCGCCTTGGCTGGTTCTTTTCCCATCGTGGGTGACTACATGTACCTCGGTTATCCCAACTGGGCCACCAAGTACCTCCTTGACGCGCTCATGCTACAGGACGAGGTTCACGCCGCTTCTCCCTTCGAATCGAGCGAGGTCCCGCGGGACCACATGGAGCCGGGGTCCGGGACAAGATGAGCATCGCTTTGCAGACGCTGAAGCGTACGGTGAAACGCCAAATTCGAATGGCACGGCGGCGCATCGTTCGCCGTGTCTACGCATTCAACGGTCAGGACCTGCTTGCCGGCTTGCGGCGACTTGGCATCGCCGAGGGCGATACTGTGCTGGTGCACAGCTCATTCGACAGCTTCGGCGCGTTCCTTGGATCGCCAATGGACGTCAACAGCATCGTGTGTGAGGCGGTTGGACGCACAGGACATGTCCTCATGCCCACAATACCGTTCACGGGAGCGGCAATCGATTACGTGTCCACCAACCCGGTGTTCAATGTTCGCACGACGCCATCACGGACCGGATTGCTCACCGAATTGTTTCGTCGTCAGCCAGGTATCGTGCGAAGCGTTCATCCCACGCATTCAGTCGCCGTCAGCGGGCCCGATGCGGAAAAAGTGGTTGAGGACCATCATCTGGCCAAGACTCCGTGCGGTCGGCCGTCGCCGTATTCGCGATTGCTCGACCGGGATGGCAAGATCCTGTTTCTGGGCACGGACATAAGGCCGTTCACCTTCTATCACTTTATCGAAGAGGAAATCGAAGCGCTGATTCCGTTCCCAGTGTTTACTGAAACTTTGTTCGTGCTTCGCTCTATCGATCAGCATGGCGCCGAGCTTGTCACGCAGACAAGGCTCTTCGACAAGGTGTCCTCAAGTCGTCGAAACATGAAAAAGTTGGTCTCGCATCTGCAAGAACGTCATATGTGGAAAACCCAACGAATCGGGAGCGTACCGTGCGCCACGGTAAAAGCAGCTGACGCAGCAACGGTTTGCCGCGAACTCGCAGCAAAAGGAATGTATCTCTATGACCGGCCGTCCTGAACCAAGAGAAGGCTTTCGGGAGCGGTTTGTGAATCGTCTGCATGCGGGCGACGTTGCTCGCGCTGCTGTCGAAGCCAGGGACTTACTCGATGATAAGCAAGGGCCGCGGGATTGGAATGTCATACGAAACGAACTTGCCAAGATCCCCGGGTTGGCGCTGCAACCGTTACGCGTGGCATTGCTGTCCTCGTTTTCAACGGAGTTCCTCCACGCCCCGCTGATCTCCCACGGCTTCGTCAACGGCTTGGGAATCGAGATTTACCAGGCAGGGTTTGGCCAATTTCGACAGGAAATCCTTGCGCCGGAGAGCGGCTTGTACAGATTCAATCCCGATGTTGTGATCCTCGCGGTCGAAGGAGCGAACTGGATACCCGAGCTCTATTCGACGTACTCCGCCCACTCCGAGGAGGATCGCCAGGCAGCGATTTTACGCGTGAAGCAGGATCTTGTAAGCATTATCGAGGCCTTTCGCCGTTGTTCAAACGCGGCACTCCTTGTTCATAATTTCGAAGCCCCTGAAGACCCCGATCTCGGTATTTACGATATCCAGATTGGCAGTGGACAATCAAGGCTGGTCCCCAGGATTAATGATTGGCTGGCAGAAACAGCAGGGCGTTCTGCGGGTAGCTACGTAGTGGATTACGCGGGTCTTGTAGCCAGGCACGGTTCACGTCACTGGCACGACGAACGAATGCGCCAGATGGTTCAGCTGCCTATCCGAATCAGTTGTCTCCATCACCTAGCCGTGGAATATATGAAGTTTTTCAGGGCGTTGACGGGGCTGGCAAAGAAATGCCTTGTCGTTGATCTGGACAACACACTATGGAGCGGTGTGGTTGGCGAAGTGGGCGTGCATGGTCTAGGGCTGGGAGCCACGTACCCGGGGAGCGCGCACGTCGCGTTCCAGCACACACTAATGAAGCTTCAGCGACGCGGGGTGCTGTTGGCTATTGCAAGTAAGAACAACGCCGCAGATGTAGACGAAGTGTTGTCACAGCACCCGCATATGGTACTTCGCCCTGAAAGCTTTGCCTGTGTCGAGATCAACTGGGGTGCAAAGAGCGAATCGGTGGCGAACATAAGTCGTCGCCTGAACATCAGTGTCGAGCACATTGTGTTTGCCGATGACAATCCGGCAGAGTGCGCCGAGGTCCGCCAGGCGCACCCATCCGTTCGGACGATTTGTCTGTCCGGCTCACCGGAAACCTTTTCCAGCTTGATTTTGGATGAGGGACTTTTCGACAGCCTGGTGTATTCAGCAGAAGACGCACGTCGAACGGCGATGTACCGTACGCGAGTGCAAGGCGAACGCGCACAGGCAGCGGCGGGGTCCCTGGAAGATTTCTATCGAAGCCTACAAATGCAGATTGAGTTTGGCCCGGTCAGGCAGTCGACAGTCGCACGTTCGGCACAGTTGACGCAGAAGACGAACCAGTTCAATGCCACGACGCGTCGTTACAAAGAGGCTGACTTGTTGGATCGGATGAAATCTTCAGACTGGCTTCTTACCACGGTTGCGGTCCGAGATCGCTTCGGCGATCACGGCATAGTTGGGTTGATCATGGCGTCCGCAGTCGGGGACGTTCTCGATATTGATACATTTCTGTTGAGCTGCCGTGTGATTGGGCGGAGCGTCGAAACAGCGATGCTGGCCCATCTCTTCGAGCACGCAGTTGCGAATCAAATGCGCGAGATCAGGGGCCTGATCATTCCGACGAGTAGAAATATTCCGATTCGGGATCTGTACCAGAAGCACTATTTTCAGGGGATCCGGGAAGACGACGATGGAAGCACGCAGTGGACACTCGATGTCTCGGAACAGCGCGTCAGCCGTCCTGACTGGTTCACGGTGGCTCCGGCGAGCGGTTCGCTGGCTACATCATGGGGAGGGTGATTGCTCATGGAACTGCAAATCAAACAGATTATGTCTGACGTATTGGATGTCGACGCGACCCGCGTCGATGCCTTAACGAGTCAGGAGAACACTCCGAACTGGGATTCCATGGGTCAGATAAACCTGGTGATCGCGTTGGAGCAGGAGTTTGGCGTCTGCTTTACGGCCGTGGAAATCGTCGAGCTGGTGTCGTTTCCAGAGATTCTCAGGATGCTCCGGGACAAACTGTCCCAATGAACGCGGAAACGGGGTGTGATGCCTATTTAGCGACGGGTGGCGGCCTGGCTGACGGTCAGGTCGCGTACGACTGACAGCATGGTGTCGAGCGCGTCTGCGGCAGGGAACCGCATCAACGTGACGGTCTGATCGGTGGCGATACGAGGAAGGCGCCGGATGATCACGGAGAGTTGGCGGTCGAACTCCATCAGCTGGTGAGCGAGGGCTTCACCGGCGATCTTGGCAATACCGTATTCGACCAGTTCCTTGTTCTTCTCGTCTACGGCCACGCTCGACGGGTAAAAGAAGATCAGTGGGTAGTCCCAGTGTCTGCGGCAAGCCCGATAGACCTTGTAGAACCCGTCGACGTAACAGGCAGTGAACCGCGCCAAGACATCACTGTCGAACAGACCGCTCTTGCTGACAAAAATCTTCGGGCTCGCAAAGTAATAGACATGTCTCGGGCGAATCCCCGCTCGGTGTAACTCCGCCACGGCTTCGTCGGGGGCATAAACGTCCAGTTGGCGAGCTTCGCCGCGTAACCCGGCGGCGGTGATCTCGGCGGCGATTTTATGGGCGTCCTCGCGCCCGTGTTGATATGTGATGACGGCATGCCCGCCGGTCGCGGCCACAATCTTCGCAGTCACCTCGCCGAGCCCTCGAGAGCCACCCACAATCAGCGAGCATTGAGCCGCAAAGTCGGTGGCGAACCCGCTTTGCCTGATGCGCGCCCCGACCTCCGCCACTGTAGGCTGACCGACCGGGTCCGGGCGGTAGAAGGCCTCGATGCTGCCTGACAACGAAGGTCCAGTCACCGCGAGTTTCACCAACGAAAAACGATCGTCCGTCTGGACTACTTTGTACGTCAGGGCGGACTCGTTTCCCATCCCAGCAGTCTGGACCAAGCTGACTTTCCCCAGGACCGAACGCATCCCGGGGCACTCCATACCGACAAGACGGGTGACGGCCAATAGTTCCGCGATCGTCACAGCCGAGATCATCTGCGAAAGCTCAGGAAACAATGCGTCAGCCAAGCCGTCGTCGAGGACTAGATCGAGCTTGCCGGACCGGTTTGCCAGAGAAGCAAAACTGTCGTCGCGGGGCCGGCAATAAAGTAGGGGACGCGAGGCCGGTGATGCAGTGGCGGTGTTCGGGGCTGTCCGGACCCACCGGACCCACTCGAGCCGCACGTCAAGGACCAGCCGGTCTCCGTCGAAACTCTGCAGCTTTGTGTTGCCGTCGGTCGCGTCCGTCACGAAGGTCTCGACACGTTGCCCGAGCAGGATCGGTCCTGGAAAACGCACGGAAATTTTGGTGAGCCGAACGCCCCCGACACCGAGGCGGCGCAAGAACCGGCAATAATCGTTCAGCGCTCCGAGCGTGCCATGCATGCCGTGGACAACGACTTCACCGAAGAGATCCCGCCTCGCAGCAATGGGGTCGAGATGCACTGGGTTGAAATCGCCTGAGAGTTCGGCGAAGCGCCGTTGATCGGGGCTATTCCATACTCTGGCTCCCAGTGATTCCCTGGTCTGCGGCGGCATCATTTCTACAGGACTGCTTCCATTGTCAGTGTCGGTGCCGGCGAGAGGGTGGCGCCGTAGAGCAGCGCCATCATGGCATAGAAGAGGTGGCGGATCCTCAAAAGCCGTGCCAATTGAGCATTTGTTTCCGTTACCTCTTGGAATCCTACACGTACTGAGTATCCGAAGTCGCGGTCGCGTGCCTATTTACCTCACTGCCAAAGGCGCTGAAACAATCGGGTGGCTCTCACTCTCGTGAGAAGCGACGTCGGCTGAAGCAGCAATCATCAGCCGGTCGGCCACCTGTCCCACGATTGTGCATCAGTGGAATGCCCAGGACCGCGTGTTGCACCTTCGCCGAGTGGTGCGAGAGACAGCAAACCGTCCCCTTCTGAGGACTCGTTAAGTTAAGTCCACCAAAAAGCAGACTTAAATCCAACCCGCTGTGGCGATTGCGGTTGCCGCCGACGTGCCAAGAGCATTCTAGACCGGCTATCGGACAATAAGTCCTTTGTACACTGCATTTTGTCTTCGTAGAGCTCCCGCCCCTCCGTGGCGAGAGGTTTGCTCAGAGCAAGAGAGCCACTTTCGCAGAATGCAACCGCTCGTCGCTGCGTGGCGTAACCGAGACATGACCAAACCTCGCAGTCATACTGGGATCTGGCACTCGTTTGAAGCTGCACCCTTCGATAAAGCCAGGGTGCCGACGTCGTTAAACTTGCCGGGCGGCCACGCGCTCCCTGACTTCGTGACACGGATTGATCGGCCTGGAGTGCTGAAGCGCGCCCTGGTCAACCTCCGCATTCACGCAATCGACCATGGCTGGACGCGCCGGGTGCCCCTGAGAACACATGTCGTGGTGTGCGGATTCCCGCGGGCCGGCACGACGCTGCTGACGCTGATGCTGCAAGTGGCGTATGGTCGTGCGAAGGCGTTTCCGAAGGAGAGAGCGGCGCTTCGGGTCGCGTATCGAACTGATCGCGATCACCCACTCATGTTGTCCAAACGTCCCGACGACATCTTTTATCTGGAGCAGCTCCGGGCCGTGTACCGTTACCGCAGTTCGAACGTCCGATTTCTCCTGATGATGCGAGATCCTAGGGCGGTGCTGACGTCCGAACACGCGTCCGCACCGGGGCGCTACTACGTCTCTCCAGCGAGATGGCGCGCAATTTACGATCAAGTATGGGCAAATAGGGCAGCGTCTGATTGCCTGATGGTCCGCTTCGAGGACATGGTGGAGGACATTGCGACCGTACAACATGCCGTGGCGCGCTTTATTGGCCTAGAGCCCGACGTTCCGTTCGATCGCTTTCTCGACAGCGTGCCGGTCGGATTCCGCACTACGGCTTTGAACGGCCTTCGTGGCTTGGATACCGCGGCCATTCAAAAGTGGCGTCAACCACGCCATATAGCACGGATTGCAGCGCTGCTTAACGAGTGTTCGGAGTTGCCCAAAGTTCTGATCGACACCGGATACGAGCAAGATACTACATGGATGCGCGAATACACAGGGACAGACACGTATACGCCGGACCAGGGTCGAAGGCGTGATGCATAAGGAGACTCCCTCGCCTGCTCCGTTGTTTCTGCTTGGATTCCCTCGATCGGGAACCACGCTCCTTCGCCTATTGCTGGATTCTCACTCGTCGTTAGCGATTCCTTTCGAGTCATTTGTCTTAATCGATTTTTACCATAAGCGGCAGCAGTACGGCGACCTCTCTACAATGGATCTGCGCGTTCGGCTCGTAGACGACTTGTTGTCAGCCAAGGGCATCAGCGCCTGGCAGCCCACGGTCATCAGACTTGACGTAGATCTTGACCGCTGCACGAGCTATGCGGCAACCGTTGACCAGATATTCGGCGCATACGCGCGGAAATGCGGAAAATCGCTGTGGGGCGACAAGACCCCCTACTACACGAGCCATATCCACGTCTTGAATGAGTTGTTTCCGAACGCGAAGTTCGTGCATCTCGTCCGGGATGGACGTGATGCCGCCCTCTCCCTCGTGCGTCAGCCATGGGGTCCGAAGGACCTGCTGACCGCCCTTCAGCAATGGAACGAGATTGTCGGGTGGTCGCGGAAGATGGGCAGGATGCTGCCGCCAGATCGCTATCTTGAGGTGCGCTTTGAGGATCTCACGTCGAACCCTGAACACGGTCTCCGCCGCATTACGGCTTTCCTGGGTATCGAATTCGAGCCTGCCATGCTCCGCCGAGAAGGACAGCTCGACGCGAAGCTGCCGGCCCGGTCGATGGCATTTCATCAGAATTTGCGACGTCCAGTAGACGACACCCTGGCGTTCGAATGGCGAAGGACGCTGTCGTCGGCGGACCAGGTGCTTTCATCGAGGATTGCCGGCGAATTGCTGATGGAACTCGGATACCCCGTGGAACACCCGGAGGTCGGGACCGCGAGGCTACTCGGACGGCAAGCGTGGCATTGGGTGACAGCAGCGTCCAGGTGGCGGCTCCGTCGTTTATGGCGTCGCAGTCAGAAAGCCTTGGGCAAGAGCCCGGGCGCGCCGGCTTCTACTCCGGGGGTCAGCTGATGTGCGGCATCGCCGGCCGGTTCAACTTCAAGACCGGCGCGCCCGTGGACTCGTCCCTCGTTCACGGGATGTGCGAACTCATCGCGCATCGCGGGCCTGACGGACAGGGCGTCTGGGTAGACGGACCAGTCGGACTCGGCCATCGTCGGCTGGCGATTATTGACCTGTCACCCGGCGGGCGGCAGCCGATGCGCTCGGGCGACGCCTGGGTCACTTTCAACGGAGAGATTTACAACTTTGTGGAGCTGCGTCGCGAGCTCGAGGGACGCGGACACCAATTCCGCTCACGCAGCGATACCGAGGTGTTGCTGGCCGCGTATCGCGAGTACGGCGTCGAGTGTGTCCACAAGCTGCGGGGCATGTTCGCGTTCGCCATCTGGGATGCACCTCAACGCCGGCTCTTCATGGCGCGCGACCGCGCCGGTAAGAAACCGCTTCACTATTACATCGACCGCGACGGCATCGCCTTCGCGTCCGAGCCAAAGGCGTTTCTGGCTGATGCAGATTTCGAGGCACGGCCGTCGCTGCCGGCGCTCGCCGAATACATGACGTATCAGTACGTGCCATCGCCGATGTCGGCGTTTGACGGGGTGTCGAAGCTTCCGCCGGCGCACTACCTCCTGGTCGAAGACGGCGCGGTGTCCGTGCATCGCTACTGGAAGCTGTCCTACGCGCGCAAACGCGAGCTGTCGGACGACGAGGCGTGCGAGGCGTTGATTGAGCACCTGCGCGAAGCGGTGCGGCTGCGAATGATCAGCGACGTGCCGCTCGGAGCGTTTCTGAGCGGCGGTGTCGATTCGAGCCTGATCGTCGCGCTGATGGCGGAGCAGACGAGTCGCGTCAAGACGTTTTCGATCGGCTTCGAGGAAGCCGAATTCGACGAGCTGCCCTACGCACGGCAGGTTGCTGAGCGGTACGGAACCGATCACTGCGAGCTCATTGTCCGTCCAGACGCCACCGAGGTCATCCCCAAGCTGGTCTGGCACTACAACGAGCCGTTTGCGGACGCCTCTGCCATTCCGACCTACTACGTCTCGCAGATGACGCGCCAGCACGTGACCGTGGCGCTCAACGGGGACGCCGGCGACGAGAACTTCGGCGGCTACGACCGTTACCTGGTGAATGGGGCGACGGAGCAGTTCGACCGTCTGCCGCCGAGTGTGCGGCGCGGCGTGGCCGCCGTCGC
>JBGTBX010000309.1:0-39997 GCA_041749115.1 Gemmatimonadaceae bacterium | reverse complement strand
CTCGACGTGTTCCCTGAAATCATCGGGTACACCGGCGGGCGCCTCTGGCAGAGCACGAATTTCACCGCTGGAGTTGCGCGCCTCGATGCGCTGAATGCGACGTTCCACCTCGCGAATATCCGTGAGGTAGCGATCGAGCCGATGGCGATCTTCGCCCGCGAGTCCGGACTTGAGTGAGGACATTTCCGTTGCAACAAAATCCAGGATGCTGCGACGGGTGCGTCGACGAGCCGCGCGCTCTTCGGATGATCCCCCGACGCCAAACAGTTTTTCAAATGCAACGCGGGGATCGCGGATCACGGGCAAGGGCTGGTTCTCTGATGCCCAGCTGATCGAATCCGTGTACACGCAGGCATATCCGTACGCGCAGCCACCGGCCTGATCCACGTTCTCAATGCAAAGCTGCATGGAGGGAATGGGCGTTTCCTGACCGTACTCCTGCGCGTACATCTGATCGAGTGACGTGCCCACTCTGACGTCAGAGCCTTCGGTCTGCTTGGGATGCTGCTGGGTCAGAAACACCGCGCTTGAGCGGAAGTGATCACCACCGATTTCCTTGGGTGACGTTGGCTCGGCGTTTCTCACGTCTGTGTTGCTGACGATAGTGAGATAATCGCGGTACTGCTCAAGCGATGAGAGCGCGGTGCCGCTCAGGTCGAACTGTTTGCCCGTGTCGGCAGGGGACCACAGGTTCAACTTGGCGCCGAGCTCGTTGCACCCGGCCGCGCCATGGACCATTTCGATCGCGACAAGTCGCGTGCGATCATTGGCCAGGGCGGCCTTGGAGCCGTAGCGGCCCACCGGCACCATCGCGTCGAGGAAAGGCAAGGCAACAGTGGCCCCCATACCGCGCACAAACGTGCGTCGGGGAAGGGGCTTGCCATTCAGAAAAGACATGAGGAACTCTCCGGGAGCGATGGTTGGTATCGGCGATCGAAACCGCCGAGTTGGTTATTCAATGGTGGAGGCTACGGTGACACGCTTCATCTGGAATGCATCGCTCTTTACGATGCCGTACACGAACTCAGCAAAACGGTAGTCGTTACGTTCAGCTGTCGCGGTAATCTTGCGGATGGCTGGTTGATCGTAGGCCTCAATCCGGCGCCCGAGGGCGTACGACATGAGGTTCTGTGCAAAGTTGCGCACGAGCGGAATCGGGCGTTTCAGCAGGGCCGCGCGCAACTCTGCCGGGGACGTGATCGGGGTTCCGTCGTAATAGTCACCGCGGGTGTCCAGTCCCTGACCATTCTCCCGGATGCGCCACTGACCGGTCACGTCGAAGTTGTCGAGCGCCAGGCCGATCGGGTCCATAAACATGTGGCACGATCGACAGGTCGGGTTTGCGCGATGGATTTCCATGCGCTCCCGCGTGGTGAGGAACCGGCCCTCCTGTGCCTCGCCGACCTTCTCAAGATCGGGAACGTCGGGTGGCGGCGGCGGTGGCGGCGAACCAAGGATTGCCTCCATTACCCACTTGCCGCGAAGCACCGGAGAGGTCCGGTTCGCGACCGACGTCAACGTGAGAATGCTGGCGTGCCCGAGGAGACCGGCACGGCGGTCATCCGGATACTCCACGCGACGGAAGTCGTTGCCCGTGACACCTTTGAGACCGTAGTGTTTGGCAAGTGGTTCGTTCACGAAGGTGTAGTTCGCCGTATACAGGTCGAGGACGGAGCGGTTCTCCCGGACGATGCTGTTGAAGAAGAGCTCGGTCTCGCGACGCATGGCGTCGGCGAGCTGTTGATGGAAGTTGGGGAATTGGAGTGCGTCGGGATGTACCAGTTCAACGTCCTGAAGTCGCAGCCATTGATAAGCAAACCGTGTGGCCAGGGCTTCCGAGCGCGGATCCGCCAGGAGGCGTTTCGTCTGCGCCTGCAGGATCAGAGGTTGCGAGAGAGTTCCCGCACGCGCCAGTTTGATCAACTCGTCATCGGGTGGGCTGCCCCACAGGAAGAACGAGAGCCGCGCCGCGAGATCGTAGTCGGTGATGCGATAGGTGTGATTGCCGCGTACGAGGCGACCCTGCTGCTCAACGCGGAACACGAAATGGGGGCTCGCCAGGATCGCTTCGAGTGCACCGCGCACACCCTGCTCAAACCCGCCGTTCTTCGATTCTTCTTCGTAGAACTCCATGAGCGCAGAAACGTCGTCGGCATCTAGCGGTCGTCGGTATGCACGCGCGCCCAACGTGCGGACGATTTTCTCAGCACACGGCCGGGATGCCGCGGCGGACAGGGGTCGACAGATGAATATCCGCTGACGACTGGGTGTCTCCGACACTCCCGTGGGATTGTAGGGGCCCTTGATGGTCACTTCGCGCAGATGCGCCACGTTGGTGATTCCGAGCTCCGAGCCGATCTGCGTGTCGGCGATGCTGTGGCCGTGAGCCGCGATGTTGTCATTGACCGGCCCCTCGAACGTCGTGAGGAATGCGGCGGTGACCCGGTGGGGTCCGGCACGCACCGCGATCGCTTTGGTCTTCAGATCCATTCCATCGGGATCGGCCTGAGACATCCAGCGATCAATGTCGATCAGTGCAACCCGTTCGCCGTCAATAGAAATTTCCACCTGCTCATCAAACGGTGCGGATGATGCATAAAGCTGACCCGTCGGAATCGCGTGCAGCGTGACTTCGAAGACGTAGTTGCCGTCCGCTGGGAACGTATGGACCTCAGACACTCCACCTCGTGTGCCGGCAGGTGCGCCCGGTACGCGATCGAGCTGCGATGCGAGCCGCGGAAGTTTGTACGTCGCCGAGGTGGTACTGGCGCGGGGATCGCCCACAGCCATGCGACTGATGGCGCTGGCTGCATCCAGGTACGCGTCGATGGTTGTGGCCGACGGCATCTGCACATCAGCGATGTTGTCGAAGTTCGCACTCTTGGTGTCAAGTGGGAGCCACGTCCCGGCGTTGACTTCAAGCGTCAGCAAGTCGCGAATGGACGCCTCGTACTCCGCACGATTAAGTCGTTGAAAGGTGCGAGTGCCAGGGTTGGGCTTCAGCGCTGCCGCGCGGTCAATGAGGCGTTCAAGGGTACTGACCAGCTGAACCAACGTGTCGCCTTCGGGCCGTTTGCGGCCGGGCGGCGGCATCATTCCGGTCCGCAACTTGTTGATCATCTTCTCCGTGACCTCGGGCGATGCTGCTGCCTTGGCGACGTCGAAGTCGGCGAGCGAAAGGTCGCCGCTCTTTCGCGTAGCGGTGTGACACGCGGCGGAGCACGATTTGCTGACTACCTCAGTCAGCTCGGCAGCGCTCAGTGGTACGGATTTATTGCCCAGCGCCTCAAGGTCCGCGCGCGACATGCTGGACAGCGAAACCGCATGGCTGGGTGCGACCCGAACGGACTCAAGCCGTGCGGTCTCCGTAGTATGAGTCTGGGCAAAAAAGAGCAACATGCCAGACGCCGTCCCAGTGATCAAAAGCTTCATGCCGAAACCTCGGGTGCTTACGGTCTAAGTAGGCTGCTGAACGCCCTTTATAGTGTCTTACGACTACGCGCTCAGCAAGGAAATTCCGTCGTCTGTAGGACACCGACGCATTTATAGTTACGAAGCACCCCACGCTGCTGTTGGAACGACCGTGCCTGAGGTAGTGCAGGGGGGAGCGCGGCTTGTCGTGAAACGGCGGCAAGTTCAGGCCCCGTTCAAAGAGACACATCGCCGGGAGACAAGAGCTATTTTAGCGTCAGTATAGCGACACTAATAGGACATCTGGCCCTGCAAATACCTGCGCATCGGTAACAACGACCAATGATCCGTTGGTCACGCCAAAATATTGTCGCCAGGACGACCATGCGGCTCTGGGAATTGCGAGAAACCCTGTCCGAAGTGCCCGATCAGCAGCTGCCATTGACGCCGAGCGAGGGGGTTGCACTCATCCTCATTCAAGCTGGACGTCGCGCAGTTCTGTGTCGCTCATGGCGACGCACGACGTTGAGGACCATCGCAAACGCTTCTCGCATCACGTCGAGGACATGGCCCGCGGTGTGATTGGATGCCTGGGCTGCTCCGCATGCGCTGGCGTCCTATGCGCGGAGTCGGTGGTGCCACGCTGAGCAATGCAGTGTCGAGTGTGCCGCGCGCACGCGTAGAGGTTCCCGCTCGCGACGCGATGTTTGAGTTGTTTCTCGCATGCGATGCGCGTCAGGACTTTGCCGAACCATCTTTTGTGGTAGCTCCACTGGTTGGGTCTGGCATGAGGGTAAGGAGGATGCAATCACGCTGCTGTCGCGACACGACGCAGGGTGATAAAGCCCGATCTGCCAGTCGACTGCGCACCGTTATAATCCACCCATGTTGCTACCCCAAGATAAAATCCCGTATCTCCCCGCTCGCATAGATGGCCTGAGCGCGCTGTCGCACAATCTGCAGTGGAGCTGGAGCCGAAACGCGCGGCAATTGTTCGCCATGCTTGATGAGCCTCTCTGGCACCTGACGAGGCACAATCCCGTTGCCATCCTTCGGCGCGTCAATCCCACGCGGCTCAGTGAATGTTCGCGTGATCCGCAGTTCCTGAACCTGTATGACCGCGTGATGGAGGAGTTGGGCCGCTGTGATTCGGTAAGCGGTACATGGTTCCATCAACGCTTCACCGAAGCGAGCGCCGGCACCATCGCGTATTTCTGCGCCGAGTTCGGTCTGCACAACTCTGTGCCGATTTATTCCGGTGGACTCGGGGTGTTGGCCGGGGACCACTGCAAGAGTGCGTCTGACATGGGCGTGCCCCTTGTCGGGGTCGGGTTGTTTTATCAACGCGGCTACTTTGATCAGCGGCTGAGTCTGGACGGTCGACAGGAAGACACTGATGAGCAGTTCGAGATTGATAACACACCGCTTGTGCGAGTGAATGGTCCGAAACGCGGTCCCTATCTGACGACGGTCAACACGTTTGGCCGCGACGTGCATGTCACTGCGTGGTGCATGCAGGTGGGCCGCGTGCCGGTGTATCTTCTGGACACAAATCTGGAGGAGAACCATGAGGACGATCGCCTTTTAACTTCCAAGTTGTACGCGGGTGGCCCTGATTTGCGTCTGCGTCAGGAATGGATTCTCGGCGTCGGGGGCGTTCGCGTGCTCCGTGCGATGGGCATTGAGCTAAAGGCCTGGCATGCCAACGAGGGGCATGCCGCCTTCATGTTGATTGAAAGGCTGCGGGAAAAGTGCGTCGCAGGTCTGTCCTTTGAGGATGCCGTTCGCGAAGTGCGCGCGACGAGCATATTCACGACCCACACGCCGGTTCCCGCCGGTCATGACATCTTTGCAGCGTCCTCTGTAGCTAAGTGTTCCGGGCCGATCTGGACGGAAATGAAGGTGACACAGGAGCAGCTGCTGGATCTCGGCAAGCAGGTGACGGAGAAGCCGACGGATTTCCACATGACCGTGGTGGCGCTGCGGCTTTCCCGATACGTGAACGGAGTGGCGCGTCGTCATGGGGAGGTGTCGCGGGACATCTGGAAAGGGTTGTGGCCCGACCGCGACGTCGATCGCGTTCCAATTGGCCACGTGACAAACGGCGTGCACAAACACACGTGGATGGGTCGCGAGATCATGGATGTGCTGGACGGCCATCTGGGCCACGACTGGCCCCTCCGGGCGGCGCAGCCGGCGTTATGGGAGCGCGTGCTGGACATCGATGAAGCCGTGCTGTGGCGTGCGCATCAAAGTTTGAAAGCACATCTCATGAACTTCATCCGTGAAGAAGCCCGGCGGCGGTGGGCGCGGCACTGGAAGGAGGCGACTCATGTGGTCGGGGCGGGGACACTGCTCAACCCGCATGTGCTGACGATAGGGTTTGCACGTCGATTTGCCACATATAAGCGCGCGAACCTGCTGTTTTCGGATGCGGAGCGATTGCGTGAGATTCTCGTGAATCCCCGTTGTCCGGTGCAGCTCATTTTCTCCGGTAAAGCACATCCAGCGGATGAGCCGGGAAAGGATGTGCTGCAGCAGGTCTACGCGTATACGCGCGATCCGCGGTTCGAGGGACGCGTGGCGTTCATCGAGGACTACGAGATGCATCTGGCGCACCGATTGGTGCAGGGTGTCGATTTGTGGATGAACCTGCCAAGGGTTCCGATGGAGGCGAGTGGTACGAGCGGAATGAAGGCTGCGCTGAATGGGGTGCCGCAGCTCTCAACGCTTGACGGATGGTGGCACGAAGCGTTTGATGGTTTAAACGGCTGGGCGATCCCGCCGGCGGCTTCACGAGCCACACAGGACGAATGGGATGCGGAGCAATTGTATCGGCTCCTGGAAGAACAGGTGGTGCCATTGTACTACCAGCACGATGAGCGGGGCGTGCCACACGGATGGATCCAGAAGATGAAGAATGCGATTCGAGTGGCGGGGCAACAATACACATCTGGGCGGATGGTCAGGCAGTATGCGGAGCAGGCGTATGTACCCGCGATGCTGGGCAATCTGGCTCCCGATGATCCACCGACGGGTTGAGGGTTAAGCTATGGCAGCTCGAAAGAAAACTCAGGATACATCAGCCGGTGCTTCAGGCAGCAAGCCGGTGCGCAAGACGCCTGCAAAGCCGCGTGCGTCGCGCAAGACCTCTGCCGCACGATCCGCCGGAGGTGCCACTGTCTATCCCATGCTGACGTCGAGTGGAGAGCCGGTGAGTGTCGTGCATCTCGCCGCTGAGCTGGCGCCTTTTGCGAGAACGGGAGGTCTAGGTGAGGCGGTCGCCAATCTGGCGCTGGAACAGCGTCGCGCTGGTCTAAAGGTCGCCATCATCATGCCGTTTTATAAGCAGGTGCGCGACGTCGTGCAGGACTTCGTTCCCGTGGGTGACCCGTACGACATTGTCGTGGGTCCACGCACCGAACGGGCACAGCTCTTTGAGTCGGCGTCGCTTCGCGACAGTCATGATGCGGGAAAGCCGCGCGTGTATTTTCTCGCGAACCACCACTACTTCGGCAGCCGCGAGGGAATTTACGGAGACGCAAAGGGGGACTACGGTGATAACGCGCGACGTTGGGCGTTCTTCTGCATGGCTGCGCTTAATGGCCTGCCGCTGGTTGCGGACGCCCCAACGATGTTGCACTGCCACGATTGGCACACGGCGCTGGCACCTGCTTATCTGCGGGCGTACGACTCGGGTCGGCCGTTTTTCCGCAAGACGTGGTCAACGCTGACCGTGCACAACGCCGGGTATCAGGGGCATTTTGCCAGGGATACGATGGCGGACATCGGCCTGCCGTGGGAGTTCTTTTCCTATCACATGTTTGAGTGGCACAATCGCGTCAATCTGCTCAAAGGTGGTGTGTCGTGCGCGGACGTTGTCACGACGGTGAGTCCCACCCATGCGCATGAGCTCCGCACGGCGGCCGGCGGTTTCGGACTGCATGAGCATTTTATTGCGATGCGCGAACGATTCGTCGGGATTGTCAACGGGATTGATGCGCAGGCGTGGGATCCGGCGACGGACAACAAGCTCGCCGCGAACTACTCGCTGAACAGTCTGGGCAACAAACGAAAATGCAAAGCGGCACTACAGAACATTTTCGGTCTGCCGCAGCGTCCGGGGACTCCGATTTTCGCGATGAGCGCGCGGATGGTGGCGCAAAAGGGGCTCGATCTCATTCTGGGAAGTCCGAGATTTCTCTCGCTCGATGCACAGTTCGTATTTCTCGGACAAGGCGAGCGCCGCTACGTCGATACGTTGCGTGAACTGGCGCAGTCCGCACCCGGTCGGATCGGCGTAGAGACCAACTTCACGGTTGACGTGGAGCATCGGTTGCTTGCTGGTGCAGACATGATCGTGATGCCGTCGCAGTATGAGCCATGTGGATTAACACAGATGCGCGCGCAGCGATACGGCGCGCTTCCGGTGGCACGACGCGTTGGCGGCCTGGCGGACACCATCGAGGACAACGTGACGGGGTTCCTTTTCGACGATTACTCGCAGGCAGCGTTCATTCAGGCCTGCGCGCGTGCGATTGACCATTACCGGCACCCGCAGGTGTGGACCGCGATGGTCCGTGAAGCAATGTCCAGAGATTTCTCGTGGGCGCGATCGGAGGTCCGCTACCGGGATCTGTATCGGCGCGCCATTGCAGCGCCCCGTTGGAGGCGGTAGGTCACATCGTGATGCGTCAAACCGATTTTGTATTCATGTTGCACAGTCACCTGCCGTACGTGTTGAACCATGGTCGGTGGCCACACGGCAGTGACTGGATCTGCGAAGCCGCCATTGAAACGTACCTCCCGCTGTTGGAAGCACTGCAGCAGCTGGATGAGCGCAATGTGGCCGCGCCGGTTACTATCGGCTTCACTCCGGTTCTCGCGAACATGCTGGAGCATCCCGTCTTCGCCGCTGAACTCGACGCCTACTTTGCCCAGCGTTTCGAATTCTGCGACGAAGCGCCCGCATCCATGACGGGAACCGCAGATGAACACATGCTGCCGCTGGTTGCGTATTGGCGCGATCGTCTGGTGCGCATGCAGGGACTGTGGCAGGGCATTGATAAGGACATCCTGCGGGCGTTCCGTGCGCTGCAGGACAAGGGCCGACTCGAGATTACGTCGTCCGCCGCGACGCACGGATTTCTGCCTCTGCTGGCTCGTGATGAGAGCATCCGCCTGCAGTTGGTGTTAGGCCGCAGTGAACATGTCCGTATTTTCGGGCGTGAACCAAACGGCTGTTGGGTTCCGGAATGTGCCTATCGGCCGGCAGGACCATGGGCACCTCGCCGACAGTCGCTGCCGACGCAGCGGCGGGGGATTGATGAACATCTGGCCGACACGGGCTACGACTATTTTTTCACCGACTCGCACATGGCGCGCGCCGGCAAACCGTTGGGCACGTACGGGCGCATGTTTGCCGGCGAGGCCGAACGGATGAGCGATGCAACCCCCGACGACTATTCTCCCGGTGAGTACACACCGTATCGTGCCTATCGCGTGAGTGGCAGCGCCGCGACGCGGGATGTTGCCGCGTTTGTCCGAGACCCGCGTTCATCAGCGCGGGTCTGGAATCGGCACGGAGGGTATCCGGGGGACGGATCCTATCTGGAGTTCCACAAGATCCGGTGGCCCGGAGGTCTTCGCCTCTGGCGTGTCACATCGCGCACCTCGGAGCTGGGCGACAAACTGCCGTACGAACCAGCAGCGGCGCGCGCCACGGCCTCAACGCACGCGAAGGATTTTGCCACACAGCTCTCCATCCTCGCGGAGGGCGCCGCCAGCGATGCAGGTGCAGTCATCACCGCGCCGTTTGATACCGAACTCTTCGGGCACTGGTGGTTCGAGGGTCCGGATTTTCTCGCCGACCTGTATGCCGCGCTGCCGCGTCATATTCGCATTCGTCCGACCACAGCATCCGCTCACCTCGAGCGCTACGGATCACCGTTCGGTCTTGAGCTGGCCAGCGGCACGTGGGGAAAGAACGGCGACTACTCCATGTGGATGAACAAAGACGTGGAATGGACGTGGCCGATTATCTGGGACCTTGAGGAACGGTTCTGGTTCATGGCGTCCCCGGCGCTCGAGCGTCCCGATCTGCACCCCGTTCTCGCGCAGGCGGCTCGATCACTGCTGCTGCTGCAGTCGTCGGACTGGCAGTTTATCATTTCCACCGGCGAAGTTGAGGACTATTCGATCAAACGATTCACCGGTCATGCCAATGATGCCACCGAACTGCTGAATCTTCTGAGTGGGGCTCTGGAAGGAGGCGACGTGAGCGCTGCCGTGGCCCGCGCCGGTGAATTGCAGAATCGCGATGATGTGTTCCGCACCATCATCCCGTCGATTGCAGCGGCTTTGCAGCTGAGCGTCCCGGGCTGAATCGGTTGCCCTTGTGACGCTGGTGTCGGCCGCAGCAGCTACTCCGGTGGCGCCGAGCGAGCGCTCGCTCGTTCTGCACGCGCATCTCTATCAACCGCCTCGCGAAGATCCTCACACGGGTGAGGTCGAGGCGGAGCCATCTGCCGCCCCAAGTCACGACTGGAATCAGCGCATCGAACACGAGTGCTATCGGGCACTCGTGGCCTCACGGGTCACTGCTCCTGATGGCCGCATCCTGCGGCTGTCGAACACGCTCGAGTGGATCTCGTTCAACATCGGTCCAACGCTCTTTGAATGGCTGGAGCGCCATGCGGCCGACACCTATGAACGCATGCTGGCTGCAGATGCGGCCAGCTGCGCACGGCTGAACGGTCACGGCAACGCGATCGCGCAGCCTTATCACCATACCATCCTGCCACTCGCCAGTCGCCGCGACAAAACGACTGAGGTTAAGTGGGGCCTGGCCGATTTTCGCCGGCGGTACGGACGCGAGGCTGAAGGCATGTGGTTGCCCGAAACGGCCGTCGACGATGCAACGCTTGATGTGCTCGCCGAGCAGGGGGTGAAGTTCACGATCGTCGCTCCCCACCAGGTCGACCCGCTGCCGCTTAATGGTGCACCCGGTGTCTATGTAACGAGCGGGGGACACGAGATTGCGTTGTTTCCGTATCACGGCGATCTCTCACACAGCATCGCATTCGGCACACTCACGCGTGATGCCCGCACGTGGATGGATGCCATGGCGCGGATCGCGGAAACAATGCCAAAGGAGAACACGCAGCTGGTGTCTGCTGCAACGGACGGGGAAACGTATGGGCATCATCAGCGCTTCGCAGACATGGCGCTCGCGCATGTGCTTGAACTGGCTGCTGCCGCCGGTTTTGTCGTGGAGAATTTCGCCTCGTTCCTCGCGCGGTATCCGGCGACAACTCCGGTGGAACTCGTGGAGCCAACCTCGTGGAGCTGTGCTCACGGGGTTGAACGCTGGCAATCCAACTGTGGATGCCGCATGGATATGTCTCTGCCGCCGCGGCAGGAATGGCGAGCGCCGCTTCGAAAAGCATTGCATGAAACCGGCGACGCGATCCACGTGGTTTTTGAACAGGAAGGCGGGGCCTTGTTCGACGATCCCTGGAAGGTGCGCGACGAATATGGTGCGGTTGTCATGGCTGCAGATGAACGCCGGGACGAGTTCTTTCGCCGTTGGCTGAAGCCGGGATCCACGAGCGCGGAACGCGCACGGGCTGCGGAGCTTCTGGAAATGGAGCGCGATGCGCTGCGCATGTTTACGTCATGCGCCTGGTTCTTCGACGATGTGGGTATCGAGGCGCGTCAGGTGCTGCGTTACGCGCGCCGCGCAATCGACCTGGCCGGCGGCGCAGGTGGCGCGAGTGCAGTCGTACCAGCAAAAGCCTTCAGCGCTGCGCGTGCGCACTCAGACGGGCGCACGGCGATGGAACTCCTGTTGCAGCTGCCTTCGCTGCGCGAGGTGGAAACCCAGGTCGCGGCGGCCGCCTTTGTACTTAAGCAGTTCGGTGCAGACGTCGAGGAACATCTTCCCATTGAGTTCGATGCAGTCACCGACCGGTCAACGGTGACTCTCGTGGCGCGTCGCACAAACCGCACCACGCGCTATTCCGTTGAGCTGATCGATGTCGAGTCAGCGAATCTGGCGTGTCGCCTGCGTCCGCTGGATCTCACGACCGAACCGGACACGCATGTTGTTGCACTGCACAGTTTTCCTGAAATCGCCCGGCTTGAGATTCGCCGCCGGTTGCGCAACGCCCTCCTGCCGCAGTGCCTCTCCTCCCACGAGCTTCAATCCCTTGCTCGCGGCGAGGCAACTATTCGTGAGTTGCTCGTCCCGGCGTTGCGGAGATCTCTGTCCGAGGCCGATGGTGTGCGGGGGGTCGCCCTGTCCCAGAATCTGCTCGATCTGCATGATCAGCTCGAGGTCGAAGTCCCCTTCGATGCAGTCACCGCCTTCTGGGACACGTGGACGCGTGCCGAGGTGCGAACTTCGGAACTGACGGCGCTCGGCCGCAGACTCGGCTTCTACCTTCCGTGATCCCTGCGATCGTGACAGCTTCGCGATGACTCCCGATCCTGATGTGGTCCTATGACTTTCGTGATTTTTGCAGCGCCTTTGTTGTCAGAAAATGCCCTCGGAATGATCCGTGCCGGGGCAAGTCTTCCCGGCGTTCGTATGGGCGTTGTTACCCATGATTCTGCCGACAGGCTCGGTCCGTTGCAGGGCCAGGTGGCCCACTGGAAGGTGACGAACATTCTCGACGTGCAGCAGCTGATGTGGGCCGCTCGCGGATTGCAGGCATCGCACGGTGACGCACATCGGTTTTTCGGAGCGTACGAACAACTGCAGGTGCCGCTGGCGATCGCACGTCAGGCGTTGGCCATTCACGGCATGACCGTGGATGCCGCGACCAATTTCAGAGACAAGGCGCGGATGAAGACGTTGTTACGTGGCGCCGGGATTCCCTGCGCGCGCCATCGGCTGGCGGCTTCTGTGGACGATGCGGTGGCGTTTGCAGAGATGTCGGGTTTCCCAATTGTCATTAAACCGCCGGCGGGCGCTGGAGCCGTGTCGACGTACCGGGTCGATCACATGGACGCGCTGCGACAGGCGCTTGTGATGTCGCCACCGTCGCTCGAGCGTCCGGTGCTGCTTGAGGAGTTCATCGTTGGCGAGGAGCATTCGTTCGAAGCGCTGACGCTCAACGGAGAACAGCACTGGTATTCGCTGACGCATTATTATCCCACACCACTTACTGTCGTCGAGAATCCCTGGATTCAGTGGGCGATAGTGCTGCCGCGCGAGTTGGATGGCCCGCAGTACGCGGATGTCACGACGGTCTCCCGACGGGCGCTGGCGACCCTCGGTATGCAGACCGGATTGAGCCACATGGAGTGGTTTCGACGGAGAGATGGATCGCTGGCCGTCTCGGAGATTGCGGCGCGGCCGCCGGGAGCCCAGATCACGACGTTGATGTCACAGGCACATGATTTTGATGTTGTCGTCGAATGGATGCGTGCCATGATCTTCAATGAATTCACTGTACCGCAACGGAAGTACGCGGCGGGTGCCGCATTTCTGCGCGGTGCCAAGCAGGGCCTGATTACCGGCGTGCGTGGTATGGATGAGGTCATGAAGAGCGTCGGGGACCTGATTGTAGACGCCAAGGTTCCGGTTGCCGGTGCCGCGACGAACACCAGTTACGAAGGAGAAGGTTTTCTTATCGTTCGACATGAAGAGACCGCACGTGTTGAGCAGGCTTTGCAGCTTATCGTATCCACTGTCCGTGTCGATGTGGCATGAGCGGGTTTCCCGCTCGGCATCGGTGCTACCCTCTGAGCCCTGAACCTTATGAATGTCATCATGCTTGCCCCCGGGTATCCCGGAGAGATGCCGTACTTCTGCCGCGGGCTGTCGCTTCAGGGAGCCAAGGTGTTTGGCGTCAGCGATGTTCCCGAGAATGATTTACCTGCGCTGACGAGGGAACACCTGTCGGGTTATTTGCGCGTGCCGCAGTTTATTGACGAAGCCAACGTGGTCAAGGCAGTGGTCGCGGGTGTGGGCAGCAGCACGATCGACCGCGTGGTGTGTATGTGGGAACCAGGTGTCGTGCTGGCAGCCAGATTGCGTGAAGCGCTTGGTGTTCCGGGGATGGGTGTGGCGCAGGCTGAGACGTTTCGGAACAAGGATCTTATGAAGCAGGTCGTGACGGCCGCCGGGATACGGACGGCGCGTCATGCGTCGGCCAAAACTCTGGCCGGTGTGCGCGAAGCGGCGGAGAAGATCGGGTTCCCGGTGATTGTGAAGCCCATCTCCGGTGCCGGGTCCATGGACACAATTCGTGCCGGCACCATGGAAGAGCTCAACGCTGCACTGAGTCGGGTGAAGAACTACGACGAGGTCAATGTCGAAGAGTTCATTGAAGGGGACGAGTACACCTACGATACCATCTGCTCTGACGGAAAGATTCTGTACGAGAACGTGTGTTATTACCGTCCCAATCCACTGATCGCACGCAGTGTGGAATGGATTTCACCACAGACGATCGCACTTCGCGACATGTCGGCACCGCACATCGCGGCTGGCATTAAATTGGGACACGACGTGTTGAAAGCCATGAACTTCGGCACCGGATTCACCCACATGGAGTGGTTCCTGACGCCCAAGGGTGAAGTGATATTTGGCGAAATCGCCGCCCGCCCTCCCGGTGCGCACACCGTGGACCTCATGAATTATGTGAGCGATGTGGATTTGTACACCGGCTATGCCGAGGCAGATCTCAAGGGGACTCTCTCTCAGGATACGACACGAAAGTACAACGTCGCCAATATTTTCAAACGGGCGCAGGGCAAGGGACGGATCTCGAAGATTGTAGGGCTGCAGCGCCTGCTGGAGCGTTACGGTGACAGCATCGTGAATCTCGATCTGTTGCCCGTTGGTTCGCCCCGGCGCGATTGGATTCTGACACTCGTGTCTGACGGGTATGTGACCGTACGGCACGCGGATCAGCAGGCGTGTTTCGACATTTCGGATGCGGTGGGTACGGAGTTACAGCTTCATGCATCGTGACGGGCGACGATTTCAATCAGTCCACGACGGTCGTGCTGGTCGCGATTGCCGGAGCGAGTGACAGCTGAATGCGGCCGAGCAGACTGTTCGTTGATAAATGGAGTACGCGAAAACGACATGCACCTGGTCGGTTGGAGGTGCTGCCGGATGTTGTGAGTCCCGAACTGGATAATCGCAGGGACATTCTGGTGTATCTCCCGGCGAGTTACGAGAAATCGGATCGCTCCTATCCCGTCATCTATATGCATGACGGGCAGAATCTCTTTGACCCCAGGACCAGCTTTGCGGGTGACTGGGGCGTGGACGTTGCGATGGCGCGTGCTCCGCGCGCCGGGCGGCGGGCGATCGTTGTCGGCGTACCGAACATGGGCACCGATCGGATGCGCGAGTACTCGCCGTTTGACGACGACGATCATGGTGCGGGCGCGGGGGATTTGTATCTCGATTTCCTCATGCAAACGCTGAAGCCGATGATTGATGCACGCTATCGCACGCGTCCGGAGGTCGAGGCGACGGGGATTCTTGGTTCGTCCCTCGGCGCATTGATCTCGCTGCATGCATTCTTTCGGCGCCCCTCACAATTCGGGTTTGCGGGGGTGATGAGTCCGGCGCTGTGGTTCGCCGATCGTGCGATCTTCCGCACAGTAGAGGCTGCGGGCTACGTTCGCGGCAAGCTCTACCTTGATGTTGGCACGCGCGAGGGGTCGGCGACGCTGGCCAACGCTCGCTCAATGCGCGATATGTTGCTGGAGAGCGGCTATGTGCTGGGGCAGGACCTGATGTGGGTTGAGGAGGAGGGGGGCATGCATAATGAGGCTGCGTGGGGACGGCGCTTGCGCAAGGCACTGCCGTTTCTGGTTCCGTCTGAAGGGGAGGGCAGTTCATGAGTACGCGCGTCGCAGGACATCATCACGTGTGGCATAGTCCGCGCATCGGTCGTGCAATGCACGTGCGATGGTTCGGACATGCGGGCGCCCGCGTGCTGGCGTTTCCGACCACCATGGGAAACCACAACGAGTGGCCCGATCGCTACATGCCCGACGTATTGCGGGAGCACATCGAGCGCGGGTGGGTTCAGCTGTGGTGCCTGGATCACAACCACGATTTGAGCTGGTACGACAAAACGATCCACCCGGGGACGCGGGCCTGGAGACACCTGCAATACGATCGGTATATCTGCGATGAGTTGCTCCCGTTCACGGAGCACGTGAATGCCAATCCGTTCGTGATGGCTACTGGTGCCAGCTTCGGGGCATTTCATGCGATGAGCGTCGGGTTGCGCAATCCCCATCGATTTAACAGAATCATCGGTATGAGTGGTACGTACGACATCAGCGGAATGACCCGCGGGTACTCCGATGCGAACGTCCACGCGTGCAATCCCTTTCAGTTCATGCAGCACGAGCATGATCCCGCCCGTCTGGCCGCGTTTCAGCGGCAGGATATCATTCTGGCCATCGGGAAGGGCGATCCCAATTTTCAGGAGAACAAGGAATTCTCGTCGCTGCTCTGGCGGCGGGGCATTGGCAACGCATTGCGCGAATGGGACGGCCATGCACACGACTGGCCGTATTGGGAACGAATGATTCTGCAGTATGTGGGTGGACAGCGGTAGGCTGAACGGCGGATGCGAGGAGCGACGCTTCCACAGATGAATGAGACCGATGACCGAGGGGAGTATATATGACGAAGCGCGTGGGACTCGTTGTGGGCCGCGAATGGAGCTGGCCTCCGGCGTTCATTGAAGAGGTAAACAAGCGGGACGCCGGTGTCGTCGCAGAATATGCGAAGCTGGGCGGAGACGCGCACGATGGTCCGATCGACTACGATGTGTTGATTGATCGGATCTCGCACGAAGTGCCGATGTATCGCGCCTGGCTCAAAAAGGCGGTGCTCGAAGGGAAGACCGTCGTCAACAATCCGTTCATGTGGACGGCGGACGACAAATTCTTCGGCGCGGCCCTGGCAACCAAGATCGGGGTCGCGTCTCCGAAAACGATGCTGCTGCCTAACAAGGAGTATGTGCCTGGCATCGTTCCCGGTGAATCGTTGCGGAACCTGCGCTTTCCCCTCGACTGGAACGCGATCGTTGAACACATCGGCATGCCCTGCATCCTGAAGGACGCACATGGCGGTGGCTGGAAAGAGGTGTACGTCTGTCATTCGCAGGAAGAACTGATCCGCAACTATGATCAGTCTGGTCAACTGACAATGATCGTGCAGGAGTTCATAAACTTCGATCAGTTCGTGAGGTGCCTCTGCCTGGGTCAGGAAGACATTCTGGTCATGCACTACGACCCGAAGGAGCGCAAATACGTTGTCGAAGACAATTACCTGACGCCGGCCATGAACGAGCGCATCGTGAAGGATTCACGAACGCTCTGTGGTGCACTGGGCTACGACATGAACTCCGTCGAGTATGCGATCAGGGACGGGGTGCCGTACGCGATTGATTTCATGAATCCTGCACCGGACATGGACATCTATTCTCTGACCCCCACGTACTTTGAATGGGCGGTGACACACATGGCCGACATGGCGATTCAGTTTGCCAAACATCCGCGAAAGCAGGCGGTCGAAGCCAAGTGGAGCGCATTGTTTACCGCGACGCGATGAGCGACCACCGGCCTCTTTGCTTATCTGTACTCGGGGGTACTGCATGACGAACGCGCTCACCGATCGGTGGCATGCACTCCTCTCCGACGAGGTGGCGCAGTCGACCCACGCCCACATCGAAAGTGAATTGGTCCGACGTGATCTGGTGTTCGGCGGGCGTGCCCTCTGCACGGTGTTGCGACCGCGGCTGGTAACACTTGACGAGCTGACCTCGCTTGCGCGACGCGTTCGGCCCCTCATGAGTGCATTCCGTGCGGCCCACGCGCGGGGAATGGTGGACCGGGAGTTCCGGGCCCAGTTCCGCCTCGCGGATTGGGAGGAGGAGGTGCTCAGCGATCCGCCGCGATATGCATTTCCCAGTCCCACCTCTCGTCCTGACTATTTTTACGTGCCCGAGACCGGGGCTCTCGCCCTGACCGAGTATAACGCGGAAAGCCCCGCGGGAGCCGCGTACAATGACGCGCTGAGCGACGCATTCATCGACAGCGACGCCATGCGTTTGTTCAGCAGGGAGTACGAGATACTGACGTTGCCATCGCGCCACGGCGTGGTTGGCAGTGTGCTCAATGCATGGCAGGAATTCTCGAGGAGTCGCCGCGCGCCCCGCGTGGCTATTCTCGACTGGGATGAGGTGCCGACGCGCACGGAATTCGAGCTCTACCGGCAGCACTTCGTGACCATGGGGCTCGATTGTATCATCGAGGACCCACGGCGCTGTGAGTATCGGGGTGGCGTGCTCTACGCCCAGGGCAAAGCGATTGACCTGATCTACAAACGGGTCCTGATCACGGAGCTGGTTGAAACGTGCGGGCTCGATCACGATGTGGTGCGTGCGGTCCGCGAAGGTGCGGTGTGCATGGCCAACGGCTTCCACTGCAAAATGCTGCATAAGAAAGCGTCGCTGGCGGTTCTCAGCGATCCCGATAACGCCGCAATTTTCGATAGCAGGGAACAGGCGGCGATCGCCGACAGCGTCCCCTGGACGCGCGTGGTGGAGGAACGGAAGACGCACTACGGGAACGATGTGATTGATCTGTTGCCGTTTATCATGGAAAACCGGGAATCTCTGGTCCTCAAACCGAACGATGACTACGGTGGAGCAGGAATCACGTTAGGCTGGGATGCCTCCGCAGAGGAGTGGAGTGCGGCCCTTCAGCATGCGATCGCCACTCCATATATCGTGCAGGAGAAGGTCACCATTCCCGCTGAGCCATTTCCGAGTCTTGTGGACGGATCACTGGTTATTGCGGATCGAATGCTTGATACAGCACCATTCGTCTCGAATGGTGATTACATGGAAGGATTGCTCACGCGCCTGTCAACAGCCAAACTGCTGAACGTGACGGCGGGCGGTGGGAGTACGATTCCGACATTTGTTGTTCATCCACGCGACTGAACCCAGTCGCACCACGCGTCGAGGATTTATCATGGATCGCCCGAGTCTCACGATTGGAGTCGAGGAAGAGTACCAGATCATTGATCCTGAGACCCGGGAGCTGCAGAGTTACATCACGCAGATCCTTGAGGCCGACCATATCGTTCTCGGTCAGGTAAAGCCGGAACTGCACCAGAGCATCGTTGAGGTGGGCACCACAGTGTGCAATACCCCTCAGGAGGTGCGCGCTCAATTGATCACGCTGCGTGGCGGAGTGATGGAGCTGGCCGGTCGACGCGGTCTCAAGATCGCCGCTGCAGGCACTCATCCGTTTTCACACTGGGCGACGCAGGAAATCACGCAGATGGATCGCTATGTGGGTACCAAGGAGGCGATGCAGCAACTCGCGCAGCAACTCCTGATCTTTGGAACCCACGTACACATCGGCATCGAGGACAAGGAATTCCTGATCGATGCGTGCAACGTCTCCCGATACTTCCTCCCTCACATTCTGTGTCTATCGACCAGCTCACCGTTCTGGATCGGGCGACGGACAGGACTCAAGTCATACCGGAGTGCCGTGTTTCGTGCGTTCCCGCGGACAGGCGTTCCGCGGTACCTGTCCTCGTGGCTTGAGTTCCAGTACTACCTGCAAACGCTGGTAAAGACCAAGAGCATTCCGAACGGATCGAAGATCTGGTGGGACGTCCGACCGCATCATGAGTTCCCCACCCTTGAGTTCCGGATCTGCGATGCGTGTACGCGTGTCGACGAAGCGGTGTGCATCGCGGCGATTCTGCAGGCTCTGGTCTTCAAGCTTTACAAAATGCGGACCCAGAACACCACATTTCGGCTCTACACCGCGGAACTCATCGAAGAGAACAAGTGGCGGGCGGTGCGCTACGGTCTCGACGGGAATCTGATCGACTTCGGAAGGGACGCCGAACTCCCCGCGCGGGAACTGATCCGCGAGTTCATCACTTGGTTTCTGGATGACGTCCTCGACGAACTTGGAACGAGGAAAGAAGTCGAATACGCCTTCCGGATCCTCGAGGAGGGGACAAGTGCGGACCGGCAGCTTGCCACTTTTGACCGAACAGGCGACCTGAAACTCGTGGTTGATCAGTTGATTGCCGAGACTGAGGAAGGGGTCATTCCCGCCGGACAGGGTCTCGGCTCAGCGACGATTTGACGCGGGAATCCGGACGGCGGACGGCATCCGGATGGTTTACGAGGGGTCGTAAGGCGCGGGTTAAGGGGACCCCAGGTGGGTGGCACGATTTCTGACGTGAAGAGCCGGTGACAAAGCCGGCCCTCACCAGTAGGCATCAGCGGGCCAAACTCCGGCATTTTCTTGCCGGAGACAGCGGCAAACTACCAGGCAAAATAGAGGCAACGAGATAAATGCGTCCTGTCATCGGCGTTACCACGCAGACCTTGCAGGCAATCGACGGAATCCCGGATGGTCTGCCGCAGTCCGACGTGATGAATCAGCGGTATTACATCGCCATAGCACTTGCTGGCGGTGCCCCGATATTGGTTCCCCTGCTCGACGACGAACCCGAAGCGCTCCGCGGAGCATACGAAGCGTGCGACGGGATCCTGATTCCAGGTGGCGTAGACGTCGATCCTGTGACCTTCGGCGAGGAGCCGCACGAGAAGCTGGGACGGATTGATCCCGCTCGCGATCGGGTCGAGATGCAGATCACACGGTGGGCACGCGAAGACAAAAAGCCGTGGCTCGGCCTTTGTCGCGGCCTTCAGGTCATGAACGTCGCATTTGGTGGTACGCTCTTTCAGGATGTGGAGAGTCAGATTCCGAACGCCCTCCGACACGACTACTTCCCCAATTACGGGTTTGAGCGCGATCATCTGGCGCACGACGTGGATCTGACGAAAGGCTCCCGGCTCCGCAGTTTAATGGAATTGGATCGGATTCCGGTAAACAGCATGCATCACCAGGCGGTGCGAACGGTTGCGCCGTCGCTGGCGGTTGCTGCCGTCGCTCCCGACGGGTTGATCGAAGCGCTCGAGGTGCCTGACGACCATTTCATGATCGGCGTCCAGTGGCATCCCGAGGTATTTGAGCTCACCGATCCACACACCCGTCACTTGTTCCGGGAGTTCATCAACGCCTCCTCCCGATTTCGCGGCTGATCGATTCGCAGGGGTGCCGGCGGACTTCCGTTCCGCCGTCCGCTCACATGGTGTTAAATGGCGGCGTCGGGATTCCGACGAAGCCATTTTTATTCCGTTGGTAATCTGTCGGCCGTCAGCGCGGCGTCGGTCGCACAATCTCTCCGGTGACCTCGCCCCCCACTTCCTGCAGTCGACCGGACAGTGGGCGCACCAGCACCCATGGTACGTTTGCCGCGTTGGTGCTTAGTGGTGCACCGGGGCTGCCCTCCACTGGCAGCCGCAGGCTCCAGCTTCGAACGAGCCAGGCGCCGTTTGCGAGCTGGGCGAAGTGCAAGGCGCCGCCGAGCGCTGCGGAATCCGTGGCTGGAGGCACCACAGTGTAGCTGAAATCGATCGATGCAAGGCGAAACGTCTTTGCGTCCAGCCACATCACACCAGCCACGTCGGGCACGTCCCGAGCCGCAACCGGTGCGAAGCCCAGCCCTACCCACTCACGCGTGCGACGCGTTGACGGGACAACGTAGAGACAATGATCGCGGGTAAATGCATCAGACAACAGCAGGGTGGGATCGGGACCGAAGAAGGCGATTCGGCCATCGCCGCGGCGATGCCAGTATCCGCGTACCGATAACGTTTCCGGGTGCACCTCGGCGAACGGCACCGTCACCGTTGCCGACACGGCACTTTGCGTTTCAGATCGCACCTTGAGCGATTTGGGATCCAGCTCGCGCACGAACCGTCGGACGCGAGCGCGAAAGAGTTGATCCCTCAGCGACACGTTGGTTGCGGTGAGCGCGGTGCGTGCCTCATCCCAGAGGGCGGCAAGTTGCGTAGCCTCTTCGGGTTTATCTGTACAGCTGTTTGCACTGAGCACTTGCACCACGGGGAGCAACTGGGAGAGCGGGTCCAGTGAGATCGTGTGGGCGATTGTTGCACCCGTTGTCAGTTCCAGAGGCCCCGACCGATACCGCGAGACGCCGATCCGCTTCGCTTCCACGAAGTACCGGCCCGGAGATGGCGCGCGGACGGAGAAGAGCCCCTCCGCGGTGGTCAGCACGTTGGCAACCGCCAGACTATCCATGTTGTTCCGCAGTTCAACAAGGACGCCCGCAAGCGGACTGTTGCTCAAGCGCTCCACGACCCTTCCTCGCACGATCTGCGCGTTCAGCGTGGAGACCGCGACACATGTAATGCCGAGACCACGGAGGAACTGACGTGCGAGCCGTGTGGTGTGTGCCGTCGCGCCATAAAAAAGCGCCGGGAGAAACCGCCTCACAGGTAACCCGCGCGCTGGGCCTTGCGCACCATGCGCTGTACACTTCTGTCAGTCACCTCTGTGTGGATGCGCTGGTAAGTAAACCAGTCCGATGACAGATGTTCAGTTGAGCGGACTGTGGGCAACCCGTCGACCAGTATCAGAAAGCGGAGATCGAAGTGGAGGTGCGCCGGCACACCGGCGCGAGCCGGGATAGGATGTACATCCACATCGAACAGGGCGTTCTGTGTGTCGGCAACGAGGCCTGTCTCCTCTCGTACTTCCCGCAACGCACTGTCCCTGGCCGAAACATCTTCGGCTTCGATATGTCCGCCGGGCTGCAACCAGAGCTTGAGCACCGGATGGTGAATAAGCAATGTGGCGCGCTCATCAGCTGACACAATAAACGCACTTGCCGTAAAATGTCCGGGATCTGTCTGCTGGCGGCTCATTGGATCGGCGGTCGCGCTCACCAGCGTCAACATCTGCTCCAGATGCTTCCGTTCGTCATCGTCTGTCGGGCGAAATGCGTCGAACAGAGGCAGGAGATTCTGCGGGCGAGGGTCCGTCGTTCGCAGGCGCAGCACGTTATCGCTTTCGCGTTGAGCTGGAGCGGCTGCGCTTGGGCAACAGGGCACCCAGTACACCACGCACCAGCGTACCCGTGGCGGCAATCGCAGCTGAACGAAGCACGCTCTTGCCGACCGAACTGCTGAGAATGGCGGCCAGCGTACCTCCTCCGGTCGACACGGTACTCTGCGTCTTCTCAGTGGCGGGCCTGCTCTTCTCCTCAGCCTGTTGGGCCTCGGCGTGCCGCGCTTCCAGAATCTCCCGGGCGCTCTCCCGGTCGATCATCGTTGAGTACTTGCGCACCTGCGGGGTCTGCGTCCGCTGTGCCATCTCCGCATCTGTGAGTGGAGCCATGCGCGACTGGGGTGGAATCATCCGTGCGGCAAACGGCGGGGTCGGAGTGCCGCGCGGCGTCAATGTCGTAACAAGCGCTTCGCCGGTGCCTAACGATGTAAGAACTTCCCGCACATCGTAGAAGTCCGTCTTCGGAAACGTGCGGGCCGCGGCGCGGAGATTCGTTTCGTCATCCGGCGTGAAAGCGCGGAGTGCGTGCTGCACACGACTACCGAGCTGCGCCAGTACGGTTTCGGGAATGTCCTTGGGGCTCTGCGTGACGAAAAAGACACCCACACCCTTCGAGCGAATGAGGCGCACGACCTGTTCAATCTGGTCGACCAGTGCCTTGCTGGCGTCATCAAACAGCAGATGTGCCTCGTCAAAAAAGAAGACAAGCTTCGGCTTTTCCACGTCGCCAACTTCGGGAAGTTCGTTGAATAGCGTGGCGAGCATCCACAACATGAACGTGGAAAAAAGTGCCGGTTTGGTCTGTACATCCTGAAGCTCGAGCACACTGATGAGTCCACGGCCGTCACGTTCGATCTGCATCAGGTCGTCGAGATCAAACATGGGCTCACCGAAGAACGCACCAGCGCCCTGCTGCTCCAGTTCAACCATTTCCCGCAGCAACACCCCCACGGTTGCCTTGGACATTCCGCCGTAGTCCTTGAGCTCATCTGCGCCATCGGTGCTGAGGTACTGCAACACGGTGCGAAGGTCACTCAAATCCAGGAGCAGCAGTCCGTTATCGTCGCAATACTTGAACACCAGTGACAGAACGCTGCTTTGCGTCGAGTTGAGATCCAGCACCTTCGACAGCAGCAGGGGACCAAAACTTGATACGGTCGCCCGGAGCTGCGCCCCGTGGGCCCCCGTGAGACTCAAAAACTCAACTGGAAAGCCGGCCGCTTTCCAGTCGTACCCGGTGTCACTGGCACGTGCCGCGATGCGGTCGTTCGATTCAGCCGGCACCGCGACGCCAGCGAGATCGCCTTTGATGTCTGCGAGAAACGTCGGGACGCCCGCCGCCGACAACTGCTCAGCCATGAGCTGCAAGCTCTTTGTCTTGCCGGTACCGGTGGCTCCAGCCACGAGGCCGTGTCGATTCATCATCGCCAGTGGAATTCTCACCAGCGGTTCCGGGTGGCAATGCCCACCGTGAAGTGGGGCGCCGAGGGTTATCGAAGGGCCGAATGAGCCGAAGGTCGCCTGCGCGGATTCGAGAGCTTTGGGGTCCATGCGACTGAGCGTGGGGAGCGTGGGGAGCGTACGTCGCGGCGTCTGGAACAGGGTCCGCGAGGCCCGACACTGCAAGATGACACGATCCGTCGTTGAGCGCACGCGTTGACAGCCGCAGTGACGCTGCCCAAACGCAGTGAGGGCGATCTGCTAACAGGGGGAGAGCGGCCGCGATTTGCTACGGTCGCGCCATCCACTCGCCAGTTGGCGACCCTCGCCCCTCCTCGGCGCGGCCGGTTCGGAGAATCCAGGCGCTGTACAGCGTTTCCGAAGTGATGATGCGCCGCACCGTGATCGCCACGACGACCGACAGCATCAGCGGAAGCATCATTGCGTGGTCGTCCGTGATCTCGAACACGAGCAGGATAGCGGTGATAGGAGCGCCCGTTGCAGCCGCAACCAGACTCCCCATGCCTACAAGCGCATAGGTGCCCGGTGTCAGGGGCAGCGAGGGAAAGAGCTGTTGCAGGCCAAGCGCCAGCGAGGTGCCAAGCATGGCCCCTGCCAGCAGCGCGGGCGCGAACACGCCGCCCGAACCACCCACGTTCAGCGTGAGGACTGTCGCCAGAATCTTCGCGACGGCCAACAGCGCGAGCGTCGCCCATCCCAGACTCGCGAGTCCTTCAAAATCGATGGTGAAGTGTCCGCGACTGGTCAGGTAGCCGCGACCTGAAACAACGATCAGGCCAACCACGATCCCGCCGATCCACGGAAGGAGTGGTGATGGTGTCCGTTGTCTCCAGCGCGCACGTGCCACGCGATCTTCCAGCTTAATGAACCAGCCACCCAGCAATCCTGCCAGAATGCCGAGCAACGGGAAGAAGAGAAAGACCTCGCGATAGAACTGGTAGCCGTAGGTAAGCGCCTCGGGAAAGGGAACATCGGCCTTGAACAGCGCGAGCGAAGAGGCATACGCTACGACACTCGCCACGACGACGGGGGCGAACGCAGTGGTGGAGGACGACTTGAGAATTTCCTCAAGCGCAAAAAAGGAGCCGGCGAGCGGCGCCCCGAATGTGGCTGAAATGCCTGCGGCGGCTCCCGCGCCAACAAGAACCCGCACGCGTTCGGGTCTGAGCCTGAGGGGTTTTGCGAACGCTGAGCCTAACGCGGATCCCAGAACGGCCACCGGGCCTTCGCTGCCAGCTGAACCGCCACCACCGATAGTGATGGCGCTTGCAACGGATTTGGCAAATGACGCACGCCAGGGAATGCGTCCGCCACGTCGCGAGACCGCGAGTGCGACGTCGGGCACGTTGAGTCCGTCATACCCGTCTCCGAAGCGCCGCATGATCCAGGCGGCGAGCGCGAGCGCACCGCCGGTGAGTAGCGGCACCACGAACAATCCTCCTGAGAGCCACTCCAACTGCATCGGGCGGTCGACCAGAAAGTCGTTCGCAAGATCGATGAGGTTGAAGAACAGCTGGACACCGAGCGCGCCGAGGAGCCCGACGACGGCTGCAAGAGAAAGAAAGAGTGCGTCAGAGCGTGGGCCGCGATGATTTGCGTAGCGCGGCAACTTGAAGAGCATAACCCGCACAAAGCGGGTGATGCGTGCGTTCCAACCGAGTCGGAGCGTGTCACGGGCCGTCTCGCCGACAACATCGGCGGGAGTGCGAAGTCGATCGCTCCAGTTACGCGGTGGTTCGTGTTCGTCCAATGGGGAGGAGGATGAGTCGTAGGAATACTAGCAGAATCCGCATGCGTGCGAAGAACGGGCGCATTGCGTAGAGTTAATCCGGCACTGCGACGTGGCGAGATGTCGCGAAAGTGTCGACGGAGGTACGTGCCAGCCTGTGCGCACGATGGCGGCACGGTGTCTGATCCCGCGACGTTCAAAGTCATCCATCGCTTACCAGGGAGACCTGATGAGAATTCGATCGACACTCCTGTTTTGTTTGATCTTCATTCCGGCTTTTGCCGGCGCGCAGGGAGCAGTGGAGCGCTGCGGACTTCGCATCCCCGACTCGGAGCGACGTGCGTACGTTGGACTGCCGACGGGAGACGTGTTTTGCCCGCTGCTCGCCGATCCCAAGGGGCTCCGCTCTTTCCTGAGTTATCAGAGGACCGATGGCGACAATGATTTAACCTCGACGATCGGTGCAGTGGGTATTGCAGATCAATTCGGGTTGGCGCGATGGGGAGGCGGACAGCTTGGCAACGGTGTGCAGCTGTCCCTGACAGGAGCCATCTTTGCGCAATTTGATCTGGTGTCGCCGTCGTATGACCTGCTGAATGCAGACTACATTGTCGGGCTGCCGCTGACCATCCGCCACGGGTCGGTTTCGATGCTGCTGCGCCTCTACCACCAGAGTTCACATCTGGGAGACGAGTTTCTCCTCCGCAGCGACGATCCGCAGCGAGTGAACCTTTCGTTTGAGTCTGCGCACGGAATTCTGTCGATCGACGCGGGTGCACTGCGGCTGTACGGAGGTGGGGAACTCCTCTTCAATCGTGCTCCCGATTCTCTGGAGAAATTTGTGGCACAAACCGGTGCCGAGCTGCGGAAAGCCTCACCGCTTATTTCATTCGGTAGTGGAATAGGTGGCATTCGGCCGGTTGCCGCGATTGACCTCAAAGCGTCGCAGGAGCAGGAGTGGAAACCGAGTATTTCGGTGCGCGCTGGTATTGAGTTCGACCGCACGCGAGATGCCAATCCACCGTCCCGTCGCTGGAGCATTTTGTTCGAGGCGTACTCCGGACCGTCGCCGTATGGTCAGTTCTTCGCCGAGAAGATACAGTACATGGGCGTGGGCCTGCACTTTCAGCCGTAACGAGCGTGGTGCTTCTTAACAAAGCGGTCATCCCGATGCTGTCTCACACAACGCCATCGCGCGCGCAACGGCGTCGATCGCTCTGCCGATATCGGAATCAGTGGTTTTCCAGTTCACGACGCTGATACGCATGACTCGTTGTCCGTTCCAGTTTACTCCACCAACAAAGGCTTCCCCACTGCGATTGATCGTGCCGATCACTGCGTCCGTTCGCGCGTCGTGGTCCTGTTCGGTTGCCTCCGGGCGCGAGTCAGTAAAGCGTACAAGCCCCTGATTCAACTGGGCGGGAACAACTACGAGGACGCCCGGAAGGGCTGCGAGGCCACGAACGAGAGCGTCACACTGATCACAATTGCGTTCAATGAGCTGGGCCAGACCTTCACGTCCGAGCTGGCGAAGGGCGGCGTAGACGCTGAAGCCGCGCGCCCGACGTGACCACTCCGGAGACCAGTCAATCTGATCACGGGCCGACTCTTCTGTCACAAAGTACGAATCGTGAATTGTCATGGCGCGCCGATGTGCGTCGCGGTGCCTGATGGCCGCAAAGCCGCAGTCCTGTGGCACGTTCAGCCACTTGTGACAGTCGGTCGCCCAGCTGTCTGCGAGGTCCATATCTTCGGTCGGTTGGTTGAATCGTGGGCTTGACCGTGCAAAAAGGCCGAACGCACCATCAACATGAACCCAGGCCTGGTGTGCGTGCGCCAGCGGAATCAGGTCGCGAAATGCGTCAAATGCCCCGGCGTTGAGATCAGCAGCGTTAAGCGAGACGATGCATGGAGCGCCGTCAGCTTCCTCAAGGGCCGCGCGCAACGCGTCTGTCGTGATCGAGCCCCGCGCATCGGCAGGAAGTCCCCTGATCTGATCGGCGCCGATGCCAAGAAAGCGGAGTGCACGATCTACCGACACATGACGGATGCTGCTGCCGATCACACGAATGGGAGGACTACCGGCAAGTCCCTGTCGATTCACGTCCCACCCTCGGCTGCGCATGAGCTGATCCCGCGCGGCGACGAGCGCAGTAAAATGCGCCATCTGACATCCGGTCGTAAACGCGAAGGACGCATTCTGAGGCAGGCGCAGCACATCGAGCAGCCATTTGCCGGCGACTTCCTCCGCAACGGCCGCGGCGGGTGACGTGGCGTAGATCGCCGCGTTCTGATCCCAGGTAGCTGTTAACCATTCCGCGGCACGCGCAGAAGGCAGCACACCGCCGATGACCCACGCGAAAAAGCGACCACCGCTGTTGCCCAGTAGTCCCCCCGCAGCACTGGCAGCGAGTTCGTCGATCACCTGCTCGGCGGGCATGCCCGCGCTGTTTAATGCGATATCAAAGCGTGCCAGCAGCTCGTCGCGCGATGATGTGGCTGCGACTGCGCTCGTGTCGAGGTCAGCGAGGAATTGTTTGGCGTGCAGTACGGCTCGATCGAGTGCGGCGTGTGACACGGTTGTCCCCTGCTTTGGGTGAGTGTTGCTCGAGCACCAGCGGAACAGTAGCAAAATTTTGAACTGATGTCTCGCTGCTTTCGGCCACCCACAGCGGATTCTCGGGGAATGACCGTGGACCGAAAGTATACGAAGTCGGACACGGACGATCCGGGACTCCGGTGAGACGCTCCTCTGATGCCTCCTCAAACGGGCATCCGTAACACCTGCCGCGAACAGAATCACGATATTTTGCAACCCTTTCCCTGCCCCCAGAGTCTAAGGGGAGACATTGGAGGCAACATATGGCGCTCTCGCTCCTGAAAGGCACTCTCGACGTGCTGGTCCTCAAGGCACTGTCGTGGAATGAGATGCATGGTTTCGAAATCGCGACGTGGCTCGATGAACGATCCGACGGATCGCTCGAAGTTGACGATGGCGCGCTGTATCACGCCATGCACCGTATGGAGGAACGCGGACTGATCGCTTCGGAGTGGCGGCTCACCGAGAAGAATCGCAGGGCGCGATACTATCAGATTCGGCCGGCCGGGCGCCGGTACCTTGCACAGGAGGGCGCTAATCTGCAGCGATACGCACGCGCGCTCACCACAATTCTCGGGACGTCGAAGTGAAGCGCGGCAAGCGGTTCTTCCATCTCGGCATCCGCCGTCGTGAGCGGGCTGGCGCGGAGATGTCCGAGGAACTGGACTTTCATCGTGAACAGCGGATCGCTCATCTCATCTCGAGAGGATGGGCGCCGGACGCGGCGCACGCCGAGGCCGATCGGCGCATGGGTCTTGCCACATCTGACACTACAAAGCGCCTGGTCGAATCGGCGACCAGCAAGGAGACCATAATGCTGCTACGCGAATGGATCACCGACTTCAGGTCAGATGTGTTGTTCGCACTGGCCGGGCTCAACCGCCAACGATCATTCGCGGCCGTCGCGGTGTTGACGATCGCCTTTGGAATTGGTGCGAACACCGCCATTTACTCAGCAGTGGATGCCGTGCTGCTTCGCGCGTTGCCGTTTACCGAGCCTGGTCGACTGATGGACATTGTGCAGACGTCTCCCGATGACGGCGAGGCGTCGTGGTCGTACCCCAAGTACCGTTTCTACGCTGAGAATCAGCGCAGCTTTCGCAGTGTGGCGCTGCGCAGGGAATCACAGGCTATTCTGGGAAGCACCGAGCCCGAGCGCATCGCCATCGAAGAGGTGTCGGCTGCGTATCTCGCGACACTCGGTGTGCCGGTTGCACGAGGAGCCGACTTTCCGAAGGATATTGATGCGGCGCCAGGTGCACCGCGCATCGCCTTGATTGGAGATGCTTTGTGGCAGCGACTCTTCGCTGCCGACGTGAACGTCATCGGGCAGTCCGTGATTCTGAACAACGAGGCCTGGGAGATCGCCGGCGTGTTGCCGCCGACGTTCCGGGGGTTGTCTGGTCGGGCCGAGTTGTTGACTAATCTGTCAGCGCGCGACGCCGAAGGTCTGAACCAGGAATGGTCGCTGGAATTCGCCATGATCGGGCGCTTGAATGATGCGGTATCACCGGGGATGGCCGCCAGAGAGGCGGAGCAACTCGGGCCGCGGATATACGAAGCCTATCCGATGCGCGATGGCGTGCTGACGACGAGCGGCAAACCGCAGTCGTGGACCGCAATGGCCCGTCCGCTCGATACCATACGCACCTCCGCAGCGCTGAGGCAGTCGTTGCTTGTGCTCTTCGCCGCGGTTTTCCTGGTTCTGCTGATCGCGTGTGTTAATCTGGCGAATCTGCTCGTGGCGAGGGCTCTGGCGCGCCGCCGCGAGATAGCAGTCAGGCTCGCTCTGGGTGCCGGGCGTGGTCGCCTGGTTCGTCTGCTGGTCACGGAAAGTTTTACACTCGCCGCAATCGGCGGCGCAGCCAGTTTGGTCGTCGCCTATTTTGGCGTGCGGCTGATCAGCGCCTTCAATCCGCAGGAATCCTTGCGTGTTCAGGGACTGGAAGGAGGAATCGGCGTCACGGGATTTGATACTGTGCAGTTGGACAGCAGGGCGTTTCTCTTCACGCTGCTGGTAACGCTGATTGTCGGAGCGGTGTTCGGTCTTGTGCCGGCGCTGCGTGCCACGCGGGCTGAGGTTGTCACTGCACTGAAGGACGGCGGGCGCAGCGGCGCTGGACGGTCCGCACAGTTCAGCCGCCGGGTGCTCGTCGTGACCGAGGTCGCGCTCGCCGTTGTGCTGCTGGCGGGGTCGGGCCTGATGATTCGCAGCCTGTCGAAGCTGCTGAATGTTGATCCGGGTTTTGATGGACGGAACGTAGTGACGCTGCGACTTACGCTGCCGCGAGGCACGTTCGCGCCCGACTCGATGCCTGGATTCTACGATGAACTTCGCGAGAACGTGGCGGCCATCCCCGGCGTTGAACAGGTTGCGCTCGCCGACTGCCCTCCGTTGAACAACGGCTGCAACGGGACCATCATGACGTTTCCCGACCGTCCGCAGAGTTCAACCGGCAATGCCATGGTGGGCGTTCACTGGGTCACGCCGAACTGGTTCACCGCGCTGAAAGTACCACTCAAGAGTGGCCGGGCTTTCTCCGAGGCAGATCGCCTTGGCACCCCCCGCGTTGTACTGATTAATGAAGCCGCCGCCCGGCAGTATTTTCCTGGAGAGAATCCCATCGGACGAAAGGTCGCCGTGTACCAGGGAGGCTTTGATCAGGGGGCCGAGGTGATTGGCGTGGTTGGTGATGTGCGCTTCGGAACCATTGATTCATTGGCGAAACCGGACGCCTATATTTCATACGGTCAGGCGCGCATCACGCGGATGATGCTCTTCATACGTACAAGCGGTGAGCCGCTGGCGATGGTGGGGTCCATTCGAGAGGTGATTCGTCGCGTTGCGCCAACGGCTCCGATCTATGACGTCCGAACCATGGAATCGCGCGTTGCGAGTTCCGGATCGCAGGCACGGTTCAGTGCGATGGTGCTGGGCCTCTTTGCTGCCGTCGCACTGTCGCTGGCGATCCTGGGGATTTATGGCGTCATGTCATTTGCCGTCACTCAGCGCACGGGAGAAATCGGTTTGCGCATGGCGCTGGGAGCGCACCGGAGGAGTGTGCTCGCGTTGGTCATGCGCGAGACATTGTGGCTTTCCACTGTCGGGCTCGCGATCGGTCTGGTGGGCGCGTTTGCTTCGGCGAGGGTACTGCGGAACATGTTGTTTGATGTGTCCACGACTGACCCTGTGACCTACATAGGAATGACCATACTTCTGCTCACTGCCGCATGTGTGGCTGGATGGATACCGGCCAGACGCGCGGCGAGAACTGACCCGGCCCTGGTACTGCGCGCGCAATAGTTGCCGGGCGCTTGACGCGGGGGGAGCGCAGGCCGATGCTCCGTGATCACTCACGGCACGAGTTCAAATGCGCACCCTCTCCCGCAACGCCATCATTGTGTCTGCAACTCTCTTCACGCTTGGTTCATTGACGGACGAAGCTGAGGCTCAGGCAAAACGCCAGATCACCGGTCGGTCGATGGTGACCACCACGCAGGGGATCGTCGCGTCGAGCTCTCCGTTGGCGGCCAAAGCAGGGACCCGGATACTGGAAGCCGGTGGCAACGCCATCGATGCTGCGATTGCCGCGAACGCGGTGATCGCTCTCACGGAACCTTCGGGAGATGGTATTGGCGGCGATCTGTTCGCGCTGGTTTACGAAGCAAAGACTGGTAAGCTGCATGGCTTGAACGCCGCAGGCTGGTCGCCCAAGGCGCTCACCGCTGACTATCTGCGCAAGCAGGGGCACAAGACGATGCCGCGCGGGATCCACACGGTAACGGTCCCGGGCGCCGTAGCCGGATGGCAGGCGCTGAGCGATCGCTTTGGCGTGCTCTCGCTTCCTGACCTGCTCGCTCCAGCCATCTGGTACGCTGAGAACGGGTTTCCGGTGACGGAGCAGGTGGCGCGCATGTGGGCGCGCGCCGCCACTCGGCTCGCAGAGAATCCGTACACGAAGGCCACGTTCCTGCTGGACGGGTCGCGCGCTCCTCGCGAAGGCGAAGTGTTCAGGAATCCTGATCTGGCTCGGACGTTTCGCGGGATCGCCGAACGTGGCCGCGATGGCTTTTATACGGGTGCTGTCGCTGAATCGATTGTTAATCTGTCCAGGGAGGAAGGCGGGCTGATGACGCTGGATGACCTGCGAGACGTGCAGGCGGAATGGGTCGAGCCTATCAGCACGACGTATCGCGGGTGGACAGTATATGAGCTCCCCGCTCCAACGCAGGGTATTGCCGCGTTGATGATGCTGAACGTGATGGAACAGTTTCCGCTCAAGGAGTGGGGATTGCACAGTACCAAAGCGATGCACTACATGATTGAGGCCAAAAAACTGGCCTACGCCGACATGCTGCAATACACGGCAGATCCGGAGTTCACGACCGTTCCGACCACCGCCATGTTGAGCAAAGCAGCGGCTGCCGAACGTTCAAAACGCATCGATCCCAGGCGCGCGGCCTGCAAGGTGACCCCAGCGACGTACAAGTCTGTGGCTGACCTCTCCGGCAGTGAGACGATCTACCTGAGCGTTGTTGATGCCGAGGGGAATATCGTCTCGTTGATCCAGAGCATCTACTCGGAGTTCGGGTCAGCGCTGACCGCTCCGGGTACGGGCGTCTTAATGCACAATCGTGGATCTCTGTTCTCGCTCGACGAAGGCGCGGTGAACATGCTCGAAGGTCGCAAACGTCCTTTGCACACGATCATTCCCGCGTTTATGGAAAAGGACGGCGAACGCATCGGCTTCGGTATCATGGGTGGGTGGAATCAGTCCCAGGCGCATGCGCAGTTCGTGTCGAACATCGCCGACTTTGGCATGACGATTCAGGAAGCTCTGGAAGCCGGTCGCTTTTCAAAGGCGTCCTTCGACGGCTGTGACGTCTCGGTGGAATACCTCGTGCCGCAGCACGTGCAGGACGAGCTCAAAAAGTTGGGGCACGATGTGCGTTCAGTGGGAGCACGATCGAGCACATTTGGTTGGGGTCAGGCGGTACTGCGAAACCCGGCCGGCGTGAACTTTGGTGCGAGTGAACCTCGGCATGATGGGGCAGCGATTCCACAGGGACCGCCGTCACTCCCCGTCACTCGCAAACCTGCGGGATCCAACCGATAGAAATCACCACCGTGGGTTCCAGACTGCGCGCGACGGCGCTTCGTGGTGCGAGTATCTCGTAGGTGCGATTGCAGCCGACGAACCAACGCGCGATCCCGGGGTCGAAGTGCGCCGGCGTGGTGGGTGATGATACGGTCGGGAGCGCTGCGCGTCGCTCAGGATTGGGATAAGCTGCATGTGTTGAGAGCCGGAATACATCGAACAATCTGCGCCTATTCCTCAAGGTCAGGGATGAAGTACTCCCAACGGGCACACGTTGTGATTCCCGGTGTTCATCGATACCATTCCCGGCGCGACGTGCTGCATCGCTCTTCGTCGTGTTACTGCTGAACTAAAATGCGTACTGGAGGGACTTATCTGTCGTCTCTGCCAGTATATGAAGTTCTGTCACTTGAATGCGCGCTATCGTAAGGACTCACCTTCAGCGGTCGTGCCATCGCTAAAACACTTCCGCGGACCTGACGTTCGCCGACACATGCTGAGCCAATGGAACACGTAACGATCGATCTGTGGGCTGTTAATCTGGAGCCGGCGTTGCCTGACCTTCAAGCGTGGCTTGACAGACTCGACAAGCGGGTCGCGCAGTCGGCGGCGCGGGGGGCAAAAATGCTGGTGCTCCCCGAATACGCCTGTGCACAATGGTTAAGCTTTGCGCCCGCCGACCTGCCTGCGACGCAGATTCTGGGATGGTTGTCCGCGTGCGGATCAACAGCGCTGGACGCAACGGCTGCGATGGCGGCTCATTACGGCGTAACCATTCTTCCGGGCACCATCCCGTTTCCCGCAACACCGGTCGATGGTGTGCTCTCCTACCTGAACCGCGCCTGGCTGCTGACACCGGACGGTGAGCGGCATACGCAGGACAAGCTGAGCCTGACTCCGTTCGAGGCCCACGGCGCTGGCGGCATCACCGTTCACGGCGACAGCATCAATGTCATTCAGTGGAACGGTTTGCGTATCGCGATGGCCATTTGTCTGGACGCCGAGTTTACCGACCTGTGGTCGCGATTGGGGACGCTCAATCTTGACATGGTGGTCATTCCCGCCAAGACGGACATGATTACGGGATATAACCGCGTCTTCGGATGCGCGCGCTCCCGTGCGATCGAGCTCCAAACCGTTGTGTGTGTGTTAGGTGCCGTGGGTGTGCCGCTAGGGAACCCTGCGACGGACACCGGCGTCGGCGGTGCCAGTGTGTTTACGCCGTGCGACGTAGGAGTTTCGCTTGACGGAATCCACGCGGCGATTCCCCCTCAAACCGGGGCGATGTTCACCGATTTTGTGCTTAGCGCCACCGATATTCCCGTAGGCGCGTGTCGACGATTGCGAAAGGGGTTCGCCGAGGCCGAGGTCAGCCCGGCACTCTGGGACGCCTCACACCTCATCATCAACGATCCCGCTACCGTCGCGGTACCGGCAGCATGACGTCCAAAACCACCATAGCTTATCAAACTGCGTCGACGTTGTCCGCAGAATGGAAAACGACATGAGCAGCAAGCAGCCGCACCGTCACATCAGTACGGTCGTGTGATCCCGGCGTGAAGAGCGCCGCGGTTATATCAGTACAGATAAATACATGTCAACCTCCTGGAGGCACCAAATGAGAACGATGGCCGAGGCCTTTCATCAGGATGACAAGGGCCACGACTTACTGTCACAGATTCTGGATATGGAGAAAGCAGCGAACGCCAAGCTGACCGGAATTGCGGTCTCCGGCACCTGATGCGGGTAGCCGCGTGGGTGGTGGCCCTGCTGCAGCTCCCGGCCGTGAGCACCGCGCAAGGCAGACTGCGCCCGGCCGACGTCGACAGAATCCCCGCGGATCCACCAACAGCCCGTATTCCATACGGTCCTGACTCGCTTCAGTTCGGAGATTTACGCGTGCCCGCGGGCGTCACCAACGCGCCGATCGTGGTCATTATTCATGGCGGGTGCTGGGTTCACAGATTGGCGAATCTTCAAAACACCAACGCACTGGCCGATGCGTTAAGCAAGGAAGGCGTAGCGACCTGGAACGTGGAGTACCGACGATACGACAACCCGGGTGGCGGCTGGCCCGGCACCCTGCGTGACATCGCCGACGCTGTCGACGCTCTCCGACGCATCGCCGACAAATATCCCATAGATACATCCAACGTAGTGCTCTCCGGACATTCAGCTGGCGGACATCTGGCACTGTGGGCAGCCGCTCGTCATCGTCTCCAGCCGGGCAGCCCGCTGACTGGTCCGGCGCCGCTCGCTGTGCGCGCAGCCGTCGCTCTGGGCGGTCCCGGGGACCTTCAAGACTTCATGACGTATGGCCAGCGCAGCTGCGGAACCGGCGTCATCGATAAGCTGCTGGGCGGAACGTTCGAAGAGGTACCGGAGCGATGGAAGCAGGTCTCTCCACTGCATCTGCTCCCATTGGGAATACGGCAGCGACTGATCGCAGGGGACGCAGACTTCATTATGCCGCGGGCGGCAATCAACGCATACGAATCCAAAGCGCGGGCCGCGGGCGACACCATCGATCACCGGATCATTGAAGACGCCGGTCATTTCGAAGTCATCGCACCGACCACTAAAGCGTGGCCGGTTGTGCGTGATGGAATTCTCGAACTCCTGCGCCAGCGTCCAGCACAGCGCTAACGTTGTCGACGATCGCGCCTAGAGTAACGAGTCTGCCAGCGCCACTGCATGTTTTGCTGTAATCCCGTACTCTTCGTAGATGCGTTGATACGGAGCTGATGCGCCGAACGTGGTGATGCCAATAACGCCGCCCGTGTCGCCAACCAGACCATACCACGACATCGGGTGCGCGGCCTCAATGGCAATCTTCCGTGCCGACGCCGGCAGGACGCTGGCCCGATATTCAGGCGACTGCTGAGCAAACAGTTCCATGCAGGGCATGCTGACTGCCGCAGATCGCATGCCGCGCGCCTTCATCGTCTCGTGCGCCTCGAGGGCCAACGAAACCTCTGAGCCACTGGCGACAAACACCACGTCGGGTTGCTCGTCACCTGTGAGCACGTAGCCTCCCTTGGCGACGCCGCTCGCTTTGGCGTGTGTGGTGCGATCGATCAACGGCAACTTTTGACGTGTGAGCGCGAGCGCCACCGGTCCGCTGCGATGTTGAATGGCAAAACGCCACGCTTCAGCAGTTTCGTTGGCATCGGCCGGCCGAATAACCGTTAAACCAGGGATGCAGCGGAGCGAGGTAAGATGTTCAACAGGCTGATGTGTCGGGCCGTCTTCGCCGAGTCCGATCGAATCGTGTGTGAAAACGTAGATGACTTGTTGTTTCATCAAAGCGGCCAGTCGGATCGCCGGGCGCATGTAATCTGCGAAGACCAGGAACGTTCCGCCGTAGGGGATAATGCCCCCATGCAGGGTCATGCCATTCATCATCGAACCCATGGCATGTTCACGAACCCCAAAATGAAAATTGCGGCCGGCGTAATTGTCTGGCGTAAACTTCCCGGAATCCTTGAGCATGGTCAGATTGCTTCCCGCGAGGTCCGCCGAGCCGCCGATGAGTTCGGGCACCTTGGCGGCGATCGCGTTCAATACAATGCCCGACGCAGCTCGGCTCGCGATGTTTCCGTTCTCGCTGGTGAACTCGGGAATGACTGACTGCCACCCACCGGGGAGGTCGCCCTGTGCGCGCCGTCCGAATTCCATGGCTTCGGCGGGGTACGCACGCGTGTAACCGATCACACGCTTGCGCCATTCGTCATGTGCGGCCGCACGCGCACCGATCTGCGTGCGCCAGTGTTCTGCGACCTGCGGGGGAACAGTAAATGGAGGATAGGTCCAGCCGTACGCTTCCTTGGTGAGTTTCACTTCGGCCTCGCCCAGGGGTTCACCGTGGGCCTTCGCAGTGTCCTGTCTGTTCGGTGAGCCGAATCCGATGTGTGTTTTTACAATGATGAGCGTTGGTCGGGTGGTGTCTGCTTTCGCTTCCGCAATCGCCGAGTCGATGGCGACGAGGTCGTTGCCATCATTTACCTGAAGGACCTGCCAACCATACGCAGCGAATCGCTCTTTCGAGTTGTCGGTGAACGTCAGGTCCGTCGAACCATCAATGGAGATGTTGTTGTCATCGTAAAATCCGATCAGCTTTCCAAGCCTGAAGTGACCGGCAAACGAGGCTGCTTCGTGCGAGATGCCTTCCATCATGCATCCGTCACCCGCGATGAAATACGTGTGGTGATTGACCACCGCGTGATCGTCCCGATTGAACGTTGCAGCTAAATGTGCCTCGGCGACTGCCATGCCCACTGCGTTGGCCAGTCCCTGACCGAGCGGGCCCGTGGTTGTTTCAACGCCCGGGGTGTGGCTGTGTTCGGGGTGTCCCGGCGTCTTGCTGCCCCATTGACGAAAGGCCTTGATGTCATCGAGCGACAGGTTGTATCCGCTGAGATGGAGCGTGGCATAGAGCAACATCGACGCGTGACCATTGCTTAGTACGAATCGGTCACGATCGGGCCATTCAGGATCTCCCGGATTGTGACGCATGTGCCGAGTGAACAGCGTGTAGGCGAGCGGTGCCAGGCCCATCGGGGCGCCGGGATGTCCACTGTCGGCCTGCTGGACCGCATCGATGGCCAGAGTACGGATGGTGTTGATACAGAGCGTGTCGATGTCGGTCGGTGCGGTCACGTGATGCGGAGGGTGCAGGATGATGGACGGCTTTCGAGACGGGAAAGGTACCGTAATGGGCCGGTGTCTGAGACCCCGAAGCGTCGATGGGTCCCAATGGATGTGCAAGATTCCCGCGACTCGACGTCTCCCATGCAGAACGCCCCTCATAGGAGATCGAATTATGCGTCCCATCGTTGCTGTTGTGCTCGCCGCCGTCCTGGCCACGCCTATTGCGGCCCAGGGACGCCTTATTGGTCCTTCGTGCACGCCTCCACCCCCGCCGCGAGAGTGCGGCCCCAGGGAAAACTGTGCGCGACCGGTGCCCATTTGCCTCGCGAGTTTGGAGCGGACCAGCAGTGCGGTCAAAGTGGCGCTGAAGGATCGTGTCCTCCGCTATGAGGTGACGGAGACTTTCGTGAATCGGAGTGGGCGCGTTGCTGAAGCTGATTATGTCTTTCCGCTGCCAGCCGGGGCGGCGTTCGAAGACCTCAAGCTCAGCATCAACGGTGAGCTCGTGTCGGGAGAGACGATGAGTGCATCGCAGGCGCGCGGCATCTACGAAGAAATAGTTCGTAAGATGAAGGACCCCGCACTCGTGGAGTGGATGGGCCAGGGGATGTTGCGCACGCGGATCTTCCCCATTCAGCCTGGTGAAGAGAAGAAGGTGGTCGTCCGTTTTCAGTCGGTAGCCCCACGCGAGGGCGATGCGCTGCGCGTCGACTATCGACGCGGCTCTGATCCAAACAAGGGACCAGGCAGGTCCGTGAACGATCGCGAAGATTCTGACCGATCATTTAACGGCGAAGGGACCGAGTGGACAACCTTCTCACTGTTGTATGAACCCGGCTCAAACTTTGGCGAACCCTACTCACCGACGCATTCGCTGCGAAGCAACAACGACGGCCGCACGCGTCTGGTGCGGGCGAGCGGGAGCGGCGCCGATGTCACGATCCTCCTCCCGCTGCGACGTCCGAACGCGGCATCGTTGAGCGTCCTGACACACGCGCCTGGCGGAGAGCGCGGTTTCGCACTGATCACTATTACGCCGCCGCACACGTCACGCCGCACCCTTTCGCGCGACGTCACTTTTGTCGTAGACGTCTCCGGCTCAATGCGTGGCAAGAAGTTGCAGCAGGCCAAGGAGGCCGGTTACGCACTGCTGAAGTCGCTGAATGAGGACGATCGCCTGCAGGTGATCGATTTCTCCACCGATGTCCGCTCGTTCCGCAATGACTTCGTGCCCGCAACACGTGCCAATGTTCGCGAGGCCACCCGATACATTGAACAACTGAACGCAGATGGTTCGACCAATATTTCCGGCGCGTTGTCAACGGCACTGGAGGGACGTCCTGATCGCGAACGTCTGCCGCTGGTTGTTTTTATCACGGATGGAGAGCCAACGGTAGGTGAGCGAAATCCGGATCGCATCGCCGCGATGGCTGCCAACCTCCGGGATGGCGTACGCGTATTTGCCATTGGTGTCAGCGCAGACGTGAACGCCACTTTGATTGAACAGCTGGCGGTCGATGGTGGTGGTACCGCGCATTTTGTCCGCAACAATGAATCCGTGGAGAATACCGTCAGTGTGCTCGCACGCCGTCTCGCAGCACCGGTCCTGACCAACGTCCAGATCCGGGCTGACGGTGTTCAGCTGCAGCAGATCCTGCCCGCAGGACCAATTGATCTCTTCGCTGGCCAGGACGTGATCGTGCTGGCGCGCTACGATGGTTCGGGTCAGTCGACGGTGCGCCTCACGGGTGAATCGGTCGACGGTCCCGTCACCTGGTCAACCAACGCACGTTTCGCCGAGCGCACACGTGACAACGTTTTTGTCGCGCGGCTCTGGGCAACACAGCGCATCGGCTGGCTGGCCGCAGAAAAACGGCGCAGCGGAGGCCGCCGCGAGCTCGATGGCGAAATACGTTCGTTAGGCGAGCGTTACGGTATCCCGACGGAGTTCACATCGTACCTGGTGGTGGAGCCCGGCATGAACGTCGCCAACAGCAGCACTGCTGGTGGGCGTGGGGTGCCCTCGGCCCTCGGTGCAGCCGCAGGTACCGATCAGGTGGCCGCGGCGTCGGCAGGCGTCGCAGC
>JBGTBX010000308.1:0-28410 GCA_041749115.1 Gemmatimonadaceae bacterium | reverse complement strand
GGCGGCGATCGCCAGGGGAGCGGAGTCAGTGCTCACTGCCTGCGCGCGGCACGCACCGGCGGCGCACGTTATCATGGCCTCGTCGTCGGAGATCTTCGCCGCAGACGCTCCTGCGCCCCAGAACGAGCACTCTCCCATCGGGCCCGCCAGCCCGTACGGCAAGGGTAAGCTCATCGCCTTGCAGCGCGCCCGTGAGGCGCGCTCGCGTGGACAACACGTCTCCTCTGCGATTCTCTTCAACCACGAGAGCGAGCGACGTCCCCCCCGTTTCGTGACGCGAAAGGTGACGCTGGCCGCGGCCCGTATCGCGGCCGGTGTGCAGCACTCGCTCTCCCTGGGGAACATGGAAGCGCGACGCGATTGGGGTTTTGCGGGCGACTATATGGACGCTCTGGTGCGCCTGGCCACCGTGGAAACGCCAGAGGACGTTGTTGTCGGCACCGGCGAGGCTCACAGTGTTTTGGATCTGGTTGCGCTGGCATTCGCCGTTGTGGGACTCGATTACCGGGACCACGTGGCGAGGGACGACTCCCTGACGCGCCCCGTGGATGCGCCACTTCGCGTCGCGGATGCACGTCGCGCGCACATTGTTCTGGACTGGACCCCGAGGATTCGATTCGAGGCACTGGTGCGTCGCATGGTCGCCGCAGATGTGGAGCGCGTGCGGCTCACGCAGGACGAAGGGCCTGCGTCATGATACATTCCTCGATTGCGACCGCGATCGCGGTCCGGTGGAATCTGCAGTCCATCACTTCGTTTCCAACTCCGGCTGATTGGCATGCCTCGTCGTAACGACCTGCACCGCATCCTGGTCATTGGCTCCGGACCGATCATCATCGGTCAGGGCGCAGAATTTGATTACTCCGGCACACAGGCCGCCCGCGCGCTGCGTGAAGAGGGCTACGAGGTCATTCTCGTGAACTCGAATCCGGCGACGATCATGACGGACCCGGAAGTGGCGGATCGCACGTACATTGAACCGGTCACGCCGGAATACGTTGAACTGGTGATCGCGAAGGAACGACCCGACGCGCTGTTGCCCACCATGGGCGGGCAGACCGCGCTGAACGTCGCGATGAAGCTGGCGGAAAGCGGTGTGCTGGAGAAGTACAACGTGGAGCTCATTGGAGCACGTGCGAAGGCCATCAAGATGGCTGAGGACCGCTTTGAATTCGGGGAGGCCATGAAACGTATTGGTCTCGCGGTTCCGGAGGGGCGTATTGCCACCACGTGGGATCAGGCGCTCGAGATCTCGCAGTTCACCGGGTTCCCGGCGATCATCCGGCCGGCGTTCACGTTAGGCGGCTCGGGTGGCGGGATTGCCTACAACCGAGAAGAGTACGAAACCATCGTGCGCAGTGGGCTCGCGGCGTCACCGGTGTCGCAGGTTCTTATCGAGCGTTCGCTGATTGGGTGGAAGGAATACGAGCTCGAGCTCATGCGTGATTGCGTCGACAACGTCGTGATCGTGTGCTCCATCGAGAACATCGATCCGATGGGCGTACACACCGGGGACTCCATCACGGTTGCGCCGGCGATGACGCTCAGTGACCGGGAGTACCAGGTCATGCGGGATGCCGCGTGTGCGGTGATTCGTGAAATCGGCGTTGAAGCAGGCGGATGCAACATTCAGTTTGCTGTAAATCCGGTGGACGGCACGATGGTGGTGATCGAAATGAACCCGCGTGTCTCGCGCTCGTCGGCGCTGGCATCCAAAGCGACCGGCTTTCCGATCGCACGCATTGGTGCTAAGCTGGCGGTGGGGTATCACCTGGACGAAATCGTCAACGACATCACGGGGACAACACCCGCATCGTTCGAACCGGTGCTGGATTACGTCGTGGTAAAGTGTCCCCGGTTTGCCTTCGAGAAGTTCCCGGCCGCAAACCCCGAGCTCACGACGCAGATGAAGTCGGTCGGTGAATCGATGGCGATTGGTCGCACCTTCAAGGAGGCACTGCAGAAGGGGCTCCGTGCGCTTGAGGTAGGTCGCGCCGGCTGGGATGTTGGGGTGCGTCCATCGGACGATCGATTGAAGGACACGTCGATCGAAGAACTGCGTCGCATGCTGCGGCGGCCAACGTCCGAACGCATCTTCCAGCTCAAGCGTGCACTGCTCGCAGGCATGGCCGTCAGTGAAGTAGCAGAGCTCACCGCGATTGATCCATGGTTCCTCGCGCAAATGGCCGAACTGGTGGAGGCGGAGCGATGGTTTACTGCGTTGGCTGATCCGTCGGCAGACGAGCTGCGCACCATGAAGCAGATGGGATTTTCAGATCGGCAGCTGGGCGTGTTGCGTGGCGAAAGCGAAAACGCGGCCCGGGCGCGGCGGTGGCAATACGGGGTGCACCCCGCCTATAAAATGGTGGACACCTGTGCCGGGGAGTTTCCCTCGGAGACGCCCTATCTCTACAGCTCGTACGACGAAGAGACGGAGGCACCAAAAACCGGGCGCCGCTCCGTGGTCATTCTCGGCAGCGGCCCCAATCGGATCGGGCAGGGCGTCGAGTTCGACTACATGTGCGTGCGCGCCGTCATGGCGCTGCGGGACCGGGGCATCGAAACGATCATGATCAATTCGAACCCTGAGACCGTCTCCACCGACTATGACACCGCTGATAAGCTGTACTTCGAACCGTTAACGCTCGAGGACGTGCTTGAAGTGGTGCGGCGCGAGGAGCCCGAAGGTGTCATTGTGCAGCTGGGCGGCCAGACCCCGCTCAAACTCACAAAGGGACTGGAAGCGGCAGGTGTCAGAATTCTCGGCACGTCCCCGGATGCAATCGACATCGCCGAAGATCGCAAACGGTTTGATGCTATTGCATCGTCACTTGGCATTAAGCAGCCCCCGAACGGGACGGCGACCAGTGAGGACGAAGCGGTCGCGATTGCTGAACGCATCGGATATCCCGTGTTGGTCCGACCCTCGTACGTCCTTGGCGGACGTGCGATGCAGATTGTGTACGACGAGGCATCGATGCGGGACTATTTTGAGACCGCGGCCCGGGTGAGCGAAGAGCGACCGGTGCTGGTGGATCGTTTTCTCGAGGACGCGTTTGAGGCTGATGTGGACGCCATCAGCGATGGTGAAAACGTGGTGATCGGTGGCGTGATGCAGCATATCGAAGACGCCGGGATTCACTCCGGTGACTCCGCGTGCGTTCTGCCGCCGTATCTGATCAGTGAACGCGATATTGAGACGATGAAGCGGCACACCATTGCGTTTGCCAAGGCACTGGGCGTCGTCGGATTAATAAACGTACAGTTCGCGATCCGTGACGGTGAGGTGTACGTCCTGGAGGTCAACCCGCGAGGGAGCCGCACCATTCCCTTTGTCTCCAAGGCGATTGGTGTGCCACTGGCTTCGGTGGCTGCGCTCACGATGATTGGTGAAACACTGGCGCAGGCCGGACTGGTGGATGAGATCATCCCGCCATACGTCTCCGTAAAGGAGGCCGTGTTCCCCTTCGCCAAGTTCCCGCAGTTTGATCCATTGCTCGGCCCTGAGATGCGCTCAACGGGCGAGGTGATGGGCATTTCCGATTCCTTCGGCAGCGCGTTTGCAAAAGCGCAGGCGGCCGCTGACAATGCGTTGCCACTCTCCGGTGGAATCTTCATCACCGTCAATGATCCGGATAAACCCAACGTGGTCCCGATCGCGCGTCGCTTTCAGGAGATGGGCTTCACGCTCTACGCCACCGATGGAACGGCGCGGTATCTGCGCGGGCGCGGCATTCCGACGCGCGCGGTGCGTAAGCTGCACGAAGGGCGGCCGCATGGTGTCGACCTGATGCTCAACGATGAAGTGCAGTTGTTGATTAATACACCACTCGGCAAACATGCGCAGCACGATGATTACACGCTGCGGCGCACCGCCGTCGCGCGGCGCATTCCGTACACCACAACATTGTCTGCGGCTGCCGCAGCCGTTGACGCTATTCTGTCGCTGCGCTCCCGCCAGCCGTCGGTGCGGGCGCTGCAGGAATGGCATCAGGTTCTTGATCGGGAAGGGCAGGAGAGCGGCTCCCCTGCATGAGTGCGACTGTTCATCCTTCGGCGTTCGTGGACGAGGGGGCTGTCGTCGGCGACGGGACCAGAATCTGGCATTTCTGCCATGTTATGTCCGGTGCCGTCATCGGTGAGCGATGCAGCCTGGGTCAGAACGTGGTGGTTATGCCGGGCACCCGCATCGGCAACAATGTGAAGATCCAGAACAACGTGTCGATTTATGAAGGGGTGGAGCTTGAGGACGACGTGTTCTGCGGCCCGTCGATGGTGTTCACCAACGTCGTGAATCCTCGCAGCCACGTGTCGCGCAAGCGTGAGTATCAGCGGACGCTCGTACGGCGTGGGGCGACGATCGGTGCCAACGCCACGATCGTCTGTGGTATCGAACTCGGGGCCTTTGCCTTTATCGGTGCCGGAGCGGTTGTCACGAAGAACGTTAAACCGTATGCCTTGATGGTGGGCGTTCCCGCCCGGCATGTCGGATGGGTCTGCAGTTGCGGAGAAATCATCACGCCCAGGCCCGATGGCACGGCGACATGCGCCGCCTGTGCACGCGACTACCAGCTTGAGGGCGATCAGCTGAATCAGACGGGCGGCGCGCCATGAGCGCGGGCCGCCATCGCATCGCGTTGGTTGGCTGCGGCCGAATCAGTCGCAACCACTTCGATGCCATCGCACGGGTCGATGGACTGGACCTGGTCGCGGTCGCCGATATCGTGGCTGAACGCGCCGAGCGAGCCGGCACGGAGCGCGGTGTCCCGTGGTATACGTCGTTGGACGCCATGCTGAAGGCTGTGCCGTGCGACGTGCTCGCGGTCTGCACACCGTCGGGCCTGCACCCGGACCATGGTATCGCTGCCGCTGAACGCGGGGTGCATGTGGTGTGCGAAAAACCCATGGCCATTCGGCTCGACAGCGCCGATGCCCTCGTCGACGCCTGCCAGACGCATGGTGTTCAGCTGTTTGTCGTAAAACAGAATCGTCTGAACCCGGCGATTCAGCTGCTGAAGCGTGCCATCGACAAGGGACGTTTCGGAAAGATCTATTCCGCCAACACCACGGTGCGCTGGGCGCGCCCGCAGGAGTATTACGATCAGGCGCCGTGGCGAGGGACGCGGGCCCTCGATGGCGGGGCCTTCATGAATCAGGCGTCGCACTACGTCGATTTGATTCAGTGGCTGGTGGGCCCGGTGGCGAGCGTTTTGGCCACGACGGCGACGCAGGCTCGCCGCATTGAGATGGAAGATTCCGGGGCGGCGGTGCTGACGTTCGCATCAGGAGCCATCGGTGTCATCGAAGTCACCATGCTTGCCTATCCGCGGAACCTCGAAGGATCCATCACGATCCTCGGCGAGGCAGGCAGTGTGACCATCGGTGGGACCGCAGTGAATCAGGTCGAAACCTGGCAGTTCGCCGATTACGACGATGACGACAAGCTCATCGAAGGTGCTTCGACCAATCCGCCTAACGTGTACGGCTTCGGGCACGAGGGGTACTATCGCAACGTGGTGCGCGCGTTGCAAAGCGGCCAGACACCGGACACCGACGGGCACGAAGGTCGTAAATCGCTCGAACTCATTCTCGCGATTTACGAGTCGGCGCGAACGCACAGCGAAGTCCGGATTCCGGCGCGTTAGATTGCTGAGTAGCGGGCGCCCCTTCCGTGGAGCGTGCGCCCGTCCCGAACCCATTCTTCCGGATATTCCGTGCCCGTCCCACTCCTTGACCTCAAGGCGCAACACGCCTTCATTCGCGACGAGGTGGTTGCCGCTCTCATGGGCGTCGTGGATGATCAGCTCTTCATCCTCGGCGAAGTCGTTGAACGGCTCGAACGGGATGTCGCGGTCCTTTCAAACACGCGTTACGCCATAGGGTGTGCCAACGGTACCGACGCGCTGTTGATCGCGATGCGTGCCCTGGACATCGGCCGAGGAGACGAGGTGGTCACCACACCGTTCACCTTTTTTGCGACAGCCGGGACCATTCACAACGTCGGCGCCACACCGGTCTTTGCAGACATCGAACCACACACGTTTAATCTGGATCCTCGCGCTGCGGCCGCCGCGCGGTCGAGCCGAACCAAGGCCGTAATTCCGGTCGATCTCTTCGGGCAGATAGCGCCCCTCCAGGCCTTCAGGGACTCAATGCCGGGACTGCCTGTCATCGAAGACGCGGCGCAGGCCATCGGGGCAAGTCGGATGGTGGACGGCAAACGCGTGATGGCTGGTGAGGCGGCGACAATTGGCACCTTTTCGTTTTTCCCGTCGAAGAACCTCGGCGGGTATGGCGATGGCGGTATGATCGTCACCCAGGACGAGGCCATTGCCCAGCGGCTCAAGCGGTTGCGGGTGCATGGAGGCGCAAAGCAATACTTCCACGACGAAGTGGGTTACAATTCGCGTCTGGACGCGCTGCAGGCGGCTGTACTGGGGGCAAAACTCCCGCACTTGAGCCACTGGAGCGCCGGTCGGCGAGCCAACGCGGCGTATTACAGTTCTGCCTTTGCGGATGTGCCCGAAGTGCAGGTTCCGCACATTGAGGCTGAGAACGAATCAATCTTTAATCAATACACGCTGCGGGCGGATCGCCGGGATGAATTGCAGGCGTTCCTGAAGAGCCGTGGCATCGGAAGTGCTGTCTATTATCCGCTGCCCCTGCATTTGCAGCCCTGTTTTGCGTACCTCGGAGCCAAAGCAGGGCAGTTTCCTGAGTCTGAACGGGCAGCTCAGGAGGTTATATCCCTCCCGATTTTTCCCGAATTGACCGCTACACACCTCGACGAGGTGATCGACGCCGTTCGTGCCTTCTATGGGCGCGAGCGCGTCTGAAGGGCAGAGAACCATGGCCATTGACGCCACCACTCACGAGCTAATGAAAGAGCAACTTCTTACGAAAATACAGGACCGCACGGCGATCATTGGAGTCGTCGGGCTGGGGTACGTCGGACTCCCCCTCGCCATGGAGTTCGCCAAGGCGGGCTTTCGCGTGATCGGGTACGACGTGGCGCAGCGGACGGTCGACGCACTTATGAAAGGTCAGTCGCACATTCAGGACGTGCCCTCGGCGGAGGTTGCCGAACAGGTGAAACTGGGCCGGTTTGTGGCCACTTCCGATGAGCCGCGATTGGGGGACTGCGACGCAATTTCGATCGCCGTGCCCACTCCGCTGTCGAAGACGCGTGATCCCGACATGAGTTATGTCCAGGCCGCGACGGATGCGATCGCGCGTCACTGCAAAGCAGGCATGTTGATTGTATTGGAGAGCACGACGTACCCGGGTACCACCCGCGAGGTCATGCTTCCGCGTCTTCAGGAAAAGGGGCTCCAGGTCGGTACAGATGTCTTTCTGGCGTTCAGTCCCGAGCGCGTCGATCCGGGGAACGCGGTTTACCACACAAAGAACACGCCAAAGGTTGTGGGTGGTGTCACGGCGGCGTGCACCGAGGTTGCAACCGCGCTGTACGCCTCGTGCATCGACACGATTGTCCCGGTGGATAGCGCCGAGGCCGCTGAGCTCGTCAAGCTGCTGGAGAACACGTTCCGCGCAGTGAATATCGGCCTTGTGAACGAAATGGCGATTGTCTGCGACAAGCTGGGCGTCAATGTGTGGGAAGTGATTGACGCGGCGGCGACAAAACCTTTCGGATTCATGAAGTTCACGCCGGGGCCGGGCATTGGCGGGCATTGTATCCCGCTGGATCCGCATTATCTCGCGTGGAAGATGCGCACGCTCAACTACAAGACGCGTTTTATTGATCTGGCGAGCGAAGTGAATTCGCAGATGCCGGAATATGTCGTGAAGAAAGTGGCCCGCGCTCTCAACGAAGAGCGTAAGCCAGTGAACGGCTCGCGCATTCTGGTGCTGGGTGTCGCATACAAAAAAGACATCGACGATATGCGCGAAAGTCCTGCACTGGATGTGATACGGTTGCTCGAGGATCGTGGCGGGCTGGTGGAGTACCACGATCCCTTCGTTCCGAAGTTCCGCGAAAACGGCCACGAGGTGACTGGTGTTGCGCTGACGACGGACGTGCTCGCGAACAGCGATGCGGTCGTGATTATCACCGACCACAGCACTGTGGATTATCAGTTTGTTCTGGATCATGCGTCGCTGGTCGTCGACGCGCGCAATATGACCAGCCGTCTCCGCCAGTCCAAAGCGCGGGTGGTTCCGCTGTCGTCGTTAGGCGAACGGCCGGGAGAGCCTGCGCTCGCGCATCTGTGATCGGCGGTGTGTAACCTGACCTGGATGAGGAGAACCCGATGAAGGTGGCGGTGATTGGAACGGGCTATGTGGGCCTGGTGGTTGGCGCATGTCTCGCCGAAACCGGCAATGACGTGGCCTGTGCGGATGTGGATGCACGCAAGATCGACATGCTGCGTGCAAACGGGATTCCCATTTACGAGCCGGGGCTCGAGGATCTTGTTGAGCGCAATCAGCGAGACGGCAGATTAACGTTTTCCACGGACGTGCCGGGATCCATCGCTGGTGCAGAAGTGGTGTTCATCGCCGTGGGCACACCACCGGACGAAGACGGATCGGCCGACCTGCGCCACGTGCTGGATGTCGCCGAGTGCGTCGGGCGATACATGACCCGCGAACTGGTCGTGGTCACCAAGTCCACCGTGCCGGTGGGCACGGCGTTGAAAGTGCAGGATGCCGTCGCGCGGCACGCGCAATTTCCTTTTCACATGTGCTCCAACCCCGAGTTCCTGAAAGAGGGCGCGGCGGTAGATGACTTTCTCAAACCCGACCGCGTGGTGCTGGGCGTAGAGAGCGATGAAGCGCGGTCGCTGATGGCCGAACTGTACGCGCCGTTTGTCCGTACGGGAAAGCCGATCATCTTCATGGATATCGCATCGGCGGAGATGACGAAGTACGCGGCAAACGCGATGCTGGCGACCCGTATTTCGTTCATGAACGAGATTGCCAATTTGTGCGAACGCGTGGGTGCTGACGTTGATCTGGTTCGCAAGGGAATCGGATCGGATGCGCGCATCGGGCCGTCGTTTCTTTTTCCAGGCCCCGGCTACGGTGGCTCGTGTTTTCCGAAAGATGTGAAGGCACTGGTACGCACTGCAGCTGAGCACAAAGTGCCATTGGGTGTACTGAATGCCGTCGAGGCGGCCAACGATCGTCAGAAAGGTGTGCTGTACGAAAAGCTCTCCCGGCTGATGGACGGTGCCCTTGCCGGTGCACACATCGCGGTGTGGGGACTTGCCTTCAAGCCCAACACAGACGACATGCGCGAAGCGCCCTCGCTGGTGTTGATCCGCAGCCTGCTGGAGGCGGGAGCCAGAGTGACAGCACACGATCCGGTCGCGATGAAGGAGACCCATCGTATTCTGGGCGACACCATTGCCTATGCTGACACGAATTATGATGCGGTGGAAGGCGCAGACGCGCTGGTTGTCGTGACCGACTGGAATGAATATCGCCATCCGGATTTCCGGCGCGTACGAGAGGCGCTCCGCAAGGGCATTCTGGTGGACGGCCGCAACTTGTATTCACCTGCAAAGATGAACGCGCATGGATTCAGCTACGCATGCATCGGTCGGCGCACCGTATGAGAGTGCTCATCACCGGTGCGGCCGGGTTCCTCGGATCTCATCTGACTGATCGATTCATCCGCGATGGACACTCGGTCGTCGGGTTGGACAACTTCATCACGGGAAGTCCCGACAACATCGCGCATCTCGCAGGTCACGACCGCTTCGACTTTGTTCGCCACAATATCTCGACCTATACGTACGTCTCCGGCGTGCTCGACGGGGTGCTCCATTTTGCCTCACCGGCCTCGCCGATTGACTACCTCGAACATCCGATCGCGACGCTGAAGGTCGGGGCGTTAGGCACGCACAACGCACTGGGGCTCGCCAAGGCGAAAGGGGCGCGCTTCTTTCTCGCCTCCACGTCTGAAGTCTACGGCGACCCGCTCGTCCATCCGCAGAGGGAGGACTATTGGGGGAACGTGAACCCGATTGGTCCACGCGGCGTGTACGACGAAGCGAAACGTTTTGCCGAAGCCATGACGATGGCCTACCACCGTGCGCACGGCGTGGACACACGCATCGTCCGCATCTTCAACACGTATGGGCCACGAATGCGGCCCCACGACGGCCGGGTGGTCTCGAACTTCATCGTCCAGGCACTGCAGGGCAAACCGCTTACGATCTACGGCGATGGGTCGCAGACGCGGTCGTTCTGCTACGTCGAAGACGAGGTGGAAGGGATCTACCGGCTCTTTATGCACGGCACCGCCGAGCCCTGTAACATCGGCAATCCCAAGGAGTTCACGGTGCGGCAGCTCGCCGAAGTCGTCCTTGAACTGACGGGAAGCCAGAGCCCGATTGAGGTGCGTCCGCTTCCCGAGGACGACCCCAAGGTGCGACGCCCGGACATCACCAGAGCGAGAAACATGTTGGGATGGGAGCCGGACGTTTCCCTTCGAGACGGTGTCCTGCGGACGATTGATTATTTCCGCAGTGTGCTAAAGGCAGACGCGTCCGACGCCTGAGTCAACGACCAGGGGAGGGTTGGAGGCAACCCTCCCGACGGTCCGGGGTTCCTAACTCTTTCCCACAGACGGATTTGGTAACACTTCGTTAGCTTTCAGGCTTGCCTGCGCGCCACGCTGGTTCGCGGGCCCGAAACCGTTTGTCTATGCCCCGGGTACGTCACCCGTAATGACCGATATTCGTTTGCTCCGATTGAGTTTGTTGGTGCTGGTTGCGCTGTCCGGTGCCTGCGGACGCGGGTTCCGTGTCGCGCGTTACACGACCAATGAGGCCCTCTTTCAGGCCGCCCTCGATGAATACGGGCGCAAAAAGTGGGACAACGCCGTTGTCGCGTTTGAAAAGCTGACCTTCGACTTGCCGGCTCGTGACACGCTGCTGCCGATGGCGCAGTGGTATCTGGCCAAGTCATACGCCGGACGCCGGGAGCACATTCTCGCCGCGCAGGCGTACAACCGTTTATCCGAGTCGTTTGCCACAGACTCGCTCGCTGACGACGCCATGTTTCAGGCCGCGCGAGAGTATCATCAGCTGTGGAAGCGCCCCACGCTCGACGCCAATTATGGCGAGCAGGCGCTCGTAGCTTATCAATCGCTTCTGGGCCTCTATCCGGACACGGAACTCAAGGATGTGGCAGAAGCCCAGATTGATTCATTGCAGGAGTGGTTTGCCGCGAAGGATTACTTAAGCGGCCTCTATTACTTTCGCCGGAAGGCATACGATTCGGCGATCATTTACTTCAAGGACGTCGTCAAGAACCACCCGGAAACGGACAAGTCACGTGAGGCGCAGCTGCGCCTTGCCGAAGCCTATGAGGCGATTCGGTACCGCGAGGACAAGAAGGACGTGTGTGCGGCACTCTATGACAAACACCCACAGGATCCGGAGGTCCGCAAAGTCTGCGGCGTCCCTGACCCCGTGGCCACCGAAACGCCCGGGACTGACACAACCTTGTTGAGTAAGCTGCGCTAGCGCGTGCGCACCGGTATACTCGGCGGGACCTTCGATCCCCCGCACATCGGCCACTTGCTGGTGGCGTCGGATGCGGTGGAGGTTCTGCAGCTCGATCGCCTGCTGTTCATTCCCAATGCGGTGCAGCCCCTGAAGGTGAGCAACTTGCAGACGCCGGGAGCTGACAGAATGGAGATGATGCGTCTCGCGGTGAGTGACGATGCACGGTTTGCCGTGGACTCAATTGAGATTGATCGCGGCGGAGTTTCCTATACCGCTGACACGCTGGAGGCTCTGACGGCCAGAGCGCGGGACGATTATTTCTTTTTGGTAGGGAGCGACGTCGCCTCGTCGTTTGCTCAGTGGCGCAATCCCGCACGCATCGCCGCGTTGGCGACCGTCGCGGTCCTCGAACGGGAATCGATCGGGGCGGATGTGTCAGCGAGCGCGGCGGTCGAGGCGATCCGCCAGGTGATCGGAGTCCAGGGAGGTGGAGGAGGGAGGGATCCAATTTCTGTGCGTTCCCGTCGTGTGGATGTATCGTCTACCGAGATACGGGAGCGAGTTCGCCGGGGCCGCTCGCTGAGCGGTTTTGTACCTTCAGCTGTCGCGCGCTACATCGCAGCGCGCGGACTGTACCGATAGAGACGAGACCTGATGAAACAGATTATCCAGAAGATGTTCGGGACGCGACACGATCGGGAGCGCAAGCGCCTGCAACCCATCGTGGACGAGATCAACAAACACTACGAAGTGCTCCATGACGTGCCGGAAGACGTGCTCCGCGCCCAGTCCGCGAAGTTTCGTGGTATTCTCCGCGAGCGGACTGCTCCGCTTGAGGCTCGTGTTGCGGAGTTGAAGGAGCTGAAGCGTGTTACGGTTGATACCGCAGCCCGTGAGGCCTATGACATGGAACTGGGTGGCGCCGACGGTCGTGGTGGCGTCGAAAAACAGCTACGCGATGAAATCGCGACAGTCCTGGACGAACTGCTCCCCGAGGCGTTTGCGACGGTACGTGAAGCCGCGCGCCGCCTGCTGGGCACCACGGTACAGGTCACGGGGCAGGATACCCCGTGGAATATGGTACATTATGATGTGCAGCTTATGGGCGGTATTCAGCTGCATATGGGTCGCATTGCCGAAATGGCGACGGGTGAAGGCAAGACGCTGGTTGCCACGCTCCCCATTTATCTCAACGCGCTCGCCGGTCGGGGGTCACACCTCGTCACCGTGAACTCCTATCTGGCGCGTCGCGATGCGCAGTGGATGGGGCATGTGTACAATTACCTGGGGATGACGTGGGGCGTGCTCGACGATACGGAGCCGGGCTCCAACGAGCGTCGCGCCGTCTACAACTGCGACATCACGTACGGCACCAACAACGAGTTCGGTTTCGATTATCTGCGTGACAACATGGTGGTGTCGGCAGAACAGCGCGTGCAGCGTCCACATTGGTACGCGATCGTCGACGAAGTGGACTCTGTCCTCATCGACGAAGCACGGACCCCGCTGATCATCTCCGGCCCCGTAGGCAACGAGGTGGATGTACAGTTCGCCGAGTACAATCAGGCCGTGCTCCGCATGTTCCGCCGGCAGACAGAGGCCGCGAACATGCTCGTGGCCGAAGCTGATGCCGCGATGGAACGTGGAGATGAACGCGAGGCAAGTCTCGCCTATTACAAGGCGCAGCTCGGTACGCCAAAGAACAAGCGCCTGATGAAGGCGATGAATGAATCCGGCATTAAACAGCTCGTGCAAAAGATGGAACTTGCACATATTGCCGATCGCAAGCTGCCGCCGGGCAAGCAGGAATTCGGCGAAACCGAAAACGACCTCTTCTTCGTGCTCGATGAGAAGGGACACTCCGTACATCTCACCGATCGCGGTATCGACGAGCTCAGCCCCAATGATCACGAGCAGTTTATCCTTCCGGATCTGTCCAGCGCCGTCCATCGGATCGATCACGATCCGGACCTGAGTGCCGCAGAGAAGATTGAGGCGAAGCGCCTCGTCGAAACGGCCTACGCCACCAAGAGCGAGACGCTGCACATCGTGCATCAGTTGCTGCGCGCCCACGCGTTGTACGAAAAGGACGTGAACTACGTGGTGCAGGAAGGACAGGTGCTGATTGTCGACGAGTTCACCGGCCGTACCATGCCGGGTCGCCGCTGGTCCGAAGGCCTGCATCAGGCGGTCGAGGCGAAGGAAGGCGTGCAGGTGAAGGGTGAAACACAGACCCTCGCCACGATCACGATTCAGAACTACTTCCGCATGTACGAAAAGCTGGCTGGTATGACCGGTACAGCCGAAACGGAAGAAACCGAGTTTCATCAAATTTACAAACTCGATGTGGCGGTGATTCCCACCAACCGTCCAATCGTTCGCGACGACCGGCACGACCTCATCTTCAAGACCCGCCGCGAGAAGTACAACGCGATCGTCGACGAAACGCGCCGACTCCATGAACTCGGATATCCGGTGCTCGTCGGTACCGTGAACGTCGAAGTCTCCGAAACGCTGAGCCGCATGTTCAAGCGCGCCGGCCTGCCACATAACGTGCTCAACGCGAAGTACCATCAGCGCGAAGCCGAAATTGTGGCCGGGGCAGGGCAGCACGGAGCGATTACGATTGCCACCAACATGGCCGGTCGCGGTACCGATATTAAGCTGGGCGGCGACGTCATGGAGGCGAAGCCGTCTGAAGTGAACGATCCGGACGGCAACAAGATCGACGTCACCGAATGCGGAGGCCTGCACATCATCGGGTCCGAACGGCACGAATCGCGGCGCATCGATCGACAGCTGCGTGGACGAGCCGGCCGACAGGGTGATCCGGGCGCCTCGCAGTTCATGATGTCGCTCGAAGACGATCTCATGCGTTTGTTCAACAGTGAGCGCGTCGCCCGATTGATGGATCGCATGGGGGCCAAGGAAGGTGAAGTTTTGACCCATCCGCTCATCTCACGCTCCATCGAACAGGCACAGAAGCGGGTCGAACTGCAGAACTTCCAGTCGCGCAAACGTCTGCTCGACTACGACGACGTGATGAATCAGCAGCGTGAGGTCATCTACTCCCTGCGCCTCTTCGCGCTGGACCGCGGCGAGGAATTGCGCGGTGAAGCGCTCAAGATGATCGAGCAGGCCGTGGACAAGCGCGTGCGCACGCAGCTCGCGCTCTTTGTCGATGACACCGAGTGGGACCTCGACCTGCTCAAGCAGGAACTCCTGATGCACTACCTGCTGCGCGTCCCTGAGCTGGAGGGCGACGACACACCCGCGACGGTTGACGGGGTTGCCACGGCCGCTGTCGAGGCGGCGCGCCGCGCCTTCGCAGACAAGGAAGTCAGCCTGAACGCGATCAAGGACGAGAACGGAGATGGGTACGCCGCGCGCCTCCTGTCGCTCGTGACTCTGAACGTGATCGATGAGAAGTGGAAGGATCATCTCTACGATCTCGACCAGCTGCGCGGATCAATCAATTACCGCGCCTGGGGCCAAAAGGACCCGCTCATCGAGTACAAGCAGGAAGCGTATTCGATGTTCGTCGATCTCATGGCCGACATCCATCACTCGTTCAGCGAACGTTTCCTGCGCGCCCAGCTGGTGTTCAACCCTGATCAATTCGCGCAGCCTGAGCCGGCGCCCGAACAACGTCAGGCACCCACCAAGCGGTACAACGCGATGGGGATTCTCGAGGATGTCGCGGAAGAGTCACAGCCTGCAGCGGCCGAGAACGATGGTCACAACGGTGCTGAACCTGACGATGCAGGCGCCAGTGATCAGGCTGCGCCCGTATCAGCAGCTCCCGCGCGGCGCAGTGATCCCACGGTCGTCGGTGCAGGTCGTGCGAAACCATTGAGCCAGATGGCGGGCGGAGCGGTCACGGGCGGTGCCTCGGCGGCCGATTACGAAGGTGTGGGACGCAACGATCCGTGCCCGTGCGGCTCCGGCAAGAAGTTCAAGAAGTGTCACGGATCCTGATCCGGACCGCAGAGTAATTTGTTGGCGAATGCCCAGTGCCAGGCGCTGGGCGTTCACGCCGGCGTCGTGGCAACCGCAGCCTCTGTGTCGCGGTTTAGTACTTATCAACAACGAGGGCCTCCGGGGTCGTTAAAGGCTCTGCGTGATTTCCACACCACGTGCATTGGCACGGTAACGTTCCCGAAAGCGAGACTCTGTACTCATCCATTGATCATTACAACGGATGAGGGCATGGATCACAAACGACTCGGCGGCACCACTTTACGGCGCGGCACTTCGCAAAGAACGTTAGGCATCAGAGAGCTGCCGGAGAGCGAGCGGCCGAGGGAACGGCTGATGGCGCATGGTGCCACTCGCCTCAGTACCATTGAGCTGCTGGCGATCATTATTGGGTCGGGTTCGTCGGGACAGTCGGCACTTTCACTCGCTCATCACGTCCTCTCGTTGATGGATGGGTCGCTGCGGCGCATCGCTTCCGAGCCCATCGCCGCGCTCACAGACGTCTCGGGTATTGGTGCGTCCAGGGCAGCCGTCGTGCACGCGGCGCTCGAACTCGGGCGCCGGATGCTGCAGGAAACGCGGCGAGAGGGCGTGCTCATTCGGATTCCACATGACATGTACCGCGTCTTTGGCCCGCGACTTGAGGATCTCCCGGTCGAAGAGTTTCACGTGGCGGTGCTCGATTCGCAGCAGCGACTTCAGCGCGACATTCTGATTTCGCGGGGCATCCTCAACTCCTCGCTGGTTCACCCGCGGGAAGTGTTTCGCGAGGCAATTGCTGAACGAGCGTGCTCGCTTATTCTGGTCCACAATCATCCCAGCGGCGATCCGACGCCGAGTATGGAGGACCGGCTCGTTACAGAACAACTGATTTCAGCCGGGCAGCTGATCGGGATTCCCGTCCGCGATCATGTCGTGGTAGGGCGGGGGCGCTACGTGAGTTTTCTGGAAAGTGGGTGGATGCGTACGGAGGCAGCGGCGCGCGACGTGTAGTGGTTGCGCGGGATGGGCGCGGCAGGGATGTTGGCGTCCTCGCTTCCGCCCTGGCTTCTCCGCAAAGACGTGACTCTCCCCATCATTACGCTGGCGCTCCTGCTCCTCCTGCAGCTCGGGATCGGGTTCTGGGTGTCGAAGCGCATTACGACCGAAGATGACTACCTGGTGGCGGGGCGAGGCTTCGGCTACATCCTCGGCTGTGGGTCGATCTTCGCCACCTGGTTTGGCGCGGAAACCGTGATTGGTTCATCGGCAACGGTTTATCAGGAGGGGCTGACCTTCAATTCCGCGGAACCGTTCGGGTACGGGCTGTGCCTGATCGTGTTTGGTGCGGTGCTCTCACGACCGCTCTGGAAGCGGCAGCTTACCACACTGGCTGATCTGTACCGCCAGCGTTTTGGCACCACCGTTGAGCGAATTGCTGCCATCGTGCTGATCCCCAGTTCCGTGCTCTGGGCGGGGGCGCAGATGCGCGCGCTGGGACAGGTCATTGCCGGGATTTCTCCGATCGATGTGGAGCTGGCCATCGGCATCGGTGCACTTTTTACGATCGCGTATACTGCCGTCGGTGGTCTGCTCGCCGATGCGGTGACCGACGTCATTCAGGGTTCAATACTTTCCATCGCACTGATCGCGATGCTGGTCGTGATCGTGACCCAGGTTGGTGGACCGGCGGAGGCGCTGCACATCATCGAGAGTTCGCGGTCGCTGGCACAGGCGCCCGTGCATCCGTGGTACGTCGTGGTGGAGTCGTGGGCGATTCCGGTGCTCGGTTCGCTGGCCGCTACCGAAGTCATAGGGCGCTCCATCGCCTCTCGGTCGCCAGAAGTCGCCCAGCGATCAGCTCTGGGTGCGGGGGCGCTGTATCTGTTGATCGGCAGTATCCCCGTGATGATCGCGCTGCTCGGTTCGACATTAACCGGGCCGATCGCCGAACCGGAGCAGCTCCTGCCGATGGTGGCCCAGGCGTGGTTACCTGCACCGCTTTACGCACTCTTCGTTGCCGGACTGGTGTCCGCGTTGCTTTCGACCGTGGATTCCACGTTGCTTGTTGCGTCGGGACTCCTGTCACACAACATCGTGGTGCCGCTCGCCAACGTGACTGAACACCGGAGCAAAGTTCGCCTGGCGCGGCTCGGCGTCGTGGCGCTGGGTGTGGCTTCGTATGTGCTGGCGCTGAATGCAGAGGGTGTGTTCGCGCTGGTTGAACAGGCTTCGGCATTCGGAAGCGCCGGCATCCTTGTCACCGTCATGTTTGCGCTGTTCACGCCATGGGGCGGGCCTGCGACTGCTATTGCAACGCTTGTTGCCGGCGTAGCGTCGTATTCGCTGGCTGTTGTTCTGGATACGCCAACCCCATTTTTGATTTCACTCGCTGTGTCGCTCCTCGTGTGGCTCACGGGATGTCTGGCCGAGACGGCCCCGCGACGGCCGGCATCGGCAGTCGGAACCTGATTCGACTCCGGTGCCTGAGTAGTCCGAAGACGTGCGATCAGCGAGATTAAACGTCTATGGAAGCCATCAGCGTTTTTGACATCTTCAAGATCGGCGTCGGTCCATCGAGTTCTCACACGATGGGCCCGTGGCGGGCGGCCCAACAGTTCATGGCGGTGCTTCGCAATCGGGGGGTGTTCGACCGCACGACCAGAATTGTTGCGGAGCTGTATGGATCGCTGGCCAAGACCGGTCGCGGTCACGGTACCGATATCGCGATTATGCTGGCCCTGTCCGGTGACGATCCGGTAAGCTGCGACACCGAGACCATTGATGAACGCATCGCCGCGATCAAGGCCGGTCGCACGCTGCAGCTGGGGGGCACGCACGATATGGCGTTCGACGCGAAGGACGACATCGTGTTCCATTTGTTTGATCCGCCCCTTCCGTTCCATGCGAACGGTCTCCGTTTCACTTCGACGCACGAAACCGGTGAGGTTATCACCGAGACCTATTATTCAGTGGGCGGCGGTTTTGTGGTTCAGGAGGGGGATGAGGTTACCGGTCCACGGGCCGCAACGTTGCCCTATCACTGTAATTCCGGCGCCGATGCTCTGCGATGGTGTGCCGAGTCGGGCCTGACGTTTCCTGAACTCGTGTTTGCGAACGAACGGGTGTGGCGCACTGACGAAGACATCCGGGCGGGGTTGCTCGGCATCTGGCGGGTGATGGCTGAATGTATGTTCCGTGGCAGCCACACCGGTGGAACGTTGCCCGGCGGGCTCAACGTCACGCGGAGGGCGGCACAGATGAATCATACACTGCTGCTGGAGCAGGTCGGTCCCGACCACGTCTCGCATGTGGATGTTGATGCGTGGATGGCCGATGTGAGGCTCAGTACGCCACACTTCAGGTTGATTTTACGGTGGGTGAGCACGTTTGCACTCGCCGTGAACGAAGAGAATGCGGCGTTCGGGCGCGTCGTGACGGCACCGACCAACGGCGCCGCGGGCGTGATTCCGGCTGTGCTCATGTATTACTGGGGATTTTGCTCACCTGACGTGGTATCCGACGAAGGCATCGTCAATTTTCTGCTCACTGCGGGTGAGATCGGCTCGTTCTTCAAAAAGGGTGCGACGATTTCCGCGGCAATGGGTGGATGTCAGGCGGAGATTGGTGTGTCGAGTGCGATGGCGGCTGGTGGCCTGGCGCAGGTCCTGGGCGGGTCGCCGGGGCAGGTGTGTATGGCGGCGGAGATCGCCATGGAGCATCATCTTGGTATGACGTGCGATCCTATCGGGGGGCTCGTGCAGGTGCCATGCATCGAGCGCAACACCATGGGCGCCATCAAGGCGATTACCGCGGCCCACATCGCACTGGAGTCTGATCCGGATAAAGCGAAGGTCTCACTTGATGCGGTCATCCGCACGATGTGGGAGACGTCGCAGGACATGATGGGGAAATACAAGGAGACGTCCGAAGGGGGGCTCGCCTTGAACATTCCTGTGATTGTCAGCGAGTGTTGATCGATCGGGACAGGGACTGGTGAGGACTCTTGCGCCCTGGGCCATTCGGGCGTAGAATGTTCGGCATCTGTTCGGGTTCCGTGCAGTTCACACGAAAGCGGAGGGGAGAATGTCGTTATCGAATAGGCTTCTGGGAGAGTGGGATCAGGAGGTCGAGAGTACCAAAAAGCTTCTGGCGCTCGTGCCGGAAGACAAGGCGGACTGGAAGCCTCATCCCAGATCGATGAGCCTTGGCGCCCTCGCCGCTCATGTGGCCGAACTGCCGAGTTGGGGGTCGGCGACCCTCGAGTTGGACGAGCTGGACATGAACCCGCCTGGAGGCCCCGCGTATACACCCGCCGTATTTGGCTCGACCGCCGAGAATCTCGCCAACTTCGAGCGGATTTGCACCGCGGCGCGGAAAGCGATCGCGGACGCGCCGGATACGGAGTACATGCGCAACTGGACGCTGAAGAACGAGGGGCAGGTGCTCTTCAGCATGCCCAAATCGGCCGTGCTCCGGACATTCGTGCTCAATCATCTCATCCATCATCGAGCACAGCTGGGGGTCTATTTGCGTCTTCAGGATGTGAAGATCCCGGGCATGTACGGGCCGTCGGCCGACTACCCGATGTAACGTTTGCTCGGCCAAGGTGCGGTGCGCAGCGCAGGGTGCTGGTGGTCGAAGTGGTCGAGGCGGTGCGCTCCGGATCGGGCGGGTGGTTAGGCAGGACGACGCGGCTGTTGCGCCGAATGCAGCTGGCCTGAGGGAAGGGTGTGACGAATCGCTCGTGCGAAACCGCAGGGGATCACTTATCCTGAAGTGACTCCCTTGACGGACAACGGGTCCCACCCCATATGCCTTCTGCAACAAAACCGCGCCCGCAGCTCGAGTGGTGGCCGTCCAGTGACCCGGTTCCCGAGCGGCTCGACGTCGATTTGCTCGACCGGGCTTTCCGGTTTAGCTCGGCGGCGCATGCCGGTCAGGTCCGGAAGAACGGGGATCCCTTCGTTTCTCACTGTGTTGAGGTCGCGAAGATTCTGGCCGATCTCCAGCTGGACACCTCCACCGTCGTCAGTGGACTGATTCACGACGTCCTTGAGGATACCGATACCAGCGCCGCCGACATCGAGAAGGAGTTCGGTCCCGAGGTTGCACGTATCGTGGAGGGGTTGACCAAGATCGGTCATTTGCCGATGAACTCCACGGAGAATCGGCAGGTTGAGAACTACCGCAAGCTGCTCGTTTCCATCGCCCGCGATGTGCGGGTGATCATTATTAAGCTGGCAGATCGTCTGCACAACATGCGCACGCTGGAGTGGCTGCCGCCGGACAAACGCGAGCGGATCGCGCAGGAAACCATGGATCTGTACGCTCCCCTCGCCCATCGTTTCGGGATGGCGCGCGTTAAATGGGAGCTCGAAGATCTCGCGTTCAAACATCTGGAGCCCGACGCATATCGTAATCTGGCGAAGCTCGTGCACGGCAAGCGGGCAGAGCGTGAGTCGTTCATTGAGCAGATGACCGGTCCGCTGCAGGTCACTCTTGAAAAAGCGGCGATAAAAAACGTCGAAGTTCTGGGTCGCCCGAAGCACCTGTGGTCGATTCACAAGAAGATGATTAAGCAGCAACGCCCGTACGAAGAGATCTATGATCTGCTCGCGATCCGCGTGCTCGTCGATACCGTACCCGATTGTTATCATGCCCTGGGTGTGATCCACGAAGGCTGGACGCCGGTGCAGGAGCGCATCAAGGATTTGATTGCGCAGCCCAAATCGAACGGCTACCAGTCGTTGCACACGACGGTCTTCGGGCCAGGGCGCCAGTCGTTCGAGATCCAGATTCGCACCCGCGAAATGCATCGCACCGCGGAGTTCGGCATCGCGGCGCATTGGCGCTATAAGGAGCACTCGGAGTCGCAGGATGAGCTCGATCGCCACCTGCAGTGGTTCCGACAAGTGCTTGAGCTGCAGCTTGATGCGCGCGATCCTGCCGAGTTTCTGGAGTTCCTGAAGCTCGACTTGTACCAGGATGAGATCTTCGTCTTTACGCCGACGGGCGATGTCATTCAGCTGCCACGGGGCGCGACGCCGCTGGACTTTGCGTACGCCGTGCATACCGAAGTGGGTGCACATTGTCAGGGCGCAAAGGTAAACGGTCGCATCGCACCGTTGTCCCGTGAGCTCAAGAACTCCGAAACAGTCGAGATCATCACGTCGCCCAATGCCAAGCCCTCACGAGACTGGCTGGCGCACGTGCGTACAGGACGTGCTCGTCATAAAATCCGGCAATGGTTGCGGCAGGAAGAGGAGCAGTCGTCGGCAAAGATCGGTCGGGAAATGCTCGACCGCGAGTCACGGCGACGCAGATTAGCGCGCATCGACGACTCACAGCTTGATGCGGCGGCAGTAACGTTGTCACTGAACGATGCAAACCACGTGGTCGCGTCGCTGGGACAAGGTGACGTCAGTATTATGCAGGTGTTGAAGGCAATTTTCCCCGAGATCGAGAGCCCTGAACACGCACCGCGGCCTACCGCGCTCGAACGATTGGTGGATCGCTTTCGCGGCGGGTCCAAGGGGATCCGCATTCAAGGGGCCGACGGCCTCATGGTGCGATATGCGCAGTGTTGCCAACCCGTTCCTGGTGACCCGGTGGTCGGTTACGTCACTCGCGGGCGGGGAGTGAGCATTCACCGGGGCGACTGCCCTAACCTGCTCATGCTGGTTCATGAACCTGAGCGGCGACTCGATATTGATTGGAGGGAGCAGCCTGGCGAACGTTTTGTCGTTCGGCTCGCGCTGGAGGGGTACGATCGGCGAGGGCTCTATGCCGACGTTGCCGGGGCGGTAAGTTCCACGGGTACCGACATCCGCAGCATGGATCTGCGCGGCGTCGACGGCCGAGTCACAGGAGGCGCCGTCGTGGACGTCGAAAACCTTGCGCAGCTGCAGAAAATCATGCGAGCCGTGCGCCGGGTGAAGGGCATTCAGGACGTTCAGCGCCGGGAGCGCGTGAGCGCCGACGAATAGCACCGAGCGGGCCGCAAAAAAGACGATCAAAAGGGGCACTACTGGACCCGAACATTTCCCGATAGCTTTCGGCCATGTCTCGCGCTCCCTTTCGAATTCAGTCCCCGTTCCTGCCGGCCGGCGACCAACCCGCCGCGATCACCGAACTCACCGCAGGTTTAGAGCGTGGAGACCGCTTCCAGACGCTTTTGGGTGTCACCGGTTCCGGCAAAACCATGACGCTGGCCCACGCCATCGCACAGTACGGTCGCCCCACCCTGGTGCTGTCGCATAACAAGACGCTGGCCGCTCAGCTGTACGGGGAGTTGAAGAGTTTCTTCCCGAGCAATGCGGTGGAGTACTTCATCTCCTACTACGACTATTACCAGCCCGAAGCGTACGTCCCCAGCAGCGATACGTATATCGAGAAGGACGCGTCGATCAACGAGGATATCGACCGCCTGCGCCTCCGGGCGACCTCGTCGCTGATGGAACGGGACGACGTGATCATCGTGAGCACGGTCTCCGCGATCTACGGACTCGGCGATCCGGTGTCATATCGCGAGCGCATGGTCACGCTCGAGAAAGGGCAGCAGGTCTCGCGCGATCAGATTCTGCGACAGCTCGTGGGCATTCTGTACTCCCGCAACGATGTCAGCTTCGACCGCGGCACGTTCCGGGTGCGCGGAGACACCGTCGAGATCCTCCCGGCGTATGAGGAGCAGGGTGTACGCGTTGAGCTGTGGGGCGACGAAATCGAACGCATCAGTAAAATCTCGGCGCTCACCGGCGAGACCATCGCGGAGTTGGAGAAGACCGCGATCTATCCGGCGAAACATTTTATTACGTCGCGCCCGTCACTGGAGCGCGCAGTAAAATTAATCAGGGCCGAACTCGAAGAACGGCTGCACATTCTCCGCAACAGTGGCAAATTGCTTGAGGCACAGCGCCTCGAATCGCGCACCAACTTCGACATCGAAATGATGATGGAAATTGGCACGTGCGCTGGTATTGAGAACTATTCGCGACATCTGTCCGTCCGGAATGAAGGGGAGCGACCAGCGGTTCTGTTTGACTACTTTCCGGAGGATTTCCTGGTCGTCGTCGATGAGTCGCACGTGACCTTGCCACAGGTGCGCGGGATGTACAACGGGGATCGCGCCAGAAAGGAGACGCTCGTCGAGTACGGTTTTCGCCTGCCGAGCGCATTGGACAACCGACCGCTGATCTTTGATGAATTTTTGGCGATGACGCCGCGCGCCATTCTGGTGAGTGCCACACCGGGTACGCTGGAACTGGAGCTGTCGCAGGGCGTCGTGGTGGAGCAGATCATCCGACCAACCGGCCTGGTTGATCCGACGATCGAGGTGCGGCCGGTACGTGGGCAGGTGGACGATTTGCTGCACGAGATCCGCAAGCGCGAGCGCGTGGGTGAACGCGTGCTCGTAACCACGCTCACCAAACGAATGTCCGAAGATCTCACGGACTATCTCGCGCAAACCGGGGTCCGCGTGCGGTATATGCACTCAGACATCGACGCCATTGAACGAATGGAGATAATCCGCGGACTTCGTCTCGGTGAGTTTGATGTGCTGATTGGAATTAATCTGCTACGCGAGGGCCTGGATATGCCCGAGGTATCGCTGGTGGCGATTCTCGATGCGGATCAGGAAGGATTCCTGCGCAGCGATCGTTCGTTGATCCAGACCATCGGTCGCGCGGCGCGGCACGTGAACGGACGAGCCATCTTCTATGCCGATCGTATGACCGACTCGATGAAGCGTTGTATCGAGGAGACGGATCGGCGTCGGGTGATTCAGACGGAGCACAACGAGAAGCATGGTATCGTGCCGCGCGGCGTGATCAAGAGCGTGGAGGAAGTGCGGTTTATCACGCGTGTGGCCGATGCCCGCGAAGAGCGCGAGGCCAAAGCAACACATGTGGCCGAGGCGACGAGAAAGTACGGTGCCGAAGAGTATGAGTCGCGTCTGGCGGAGCTTGAGAAGGAGATGCGGCGCGCGGCGGAAGAGCTGGATTTCGAGAGTGCGGCACGGATGCGCGACGAGGTTTTTGAGCTGCGGGCCGCCAGAGATCGTCTGCTTAGTGCGCGCAAGCGCGACGCCTTCGCTGATATCCGCGCAGCAAAGTGAATATGCTCGCCGGAGGCGTGCCGTTGATCTGGCCGCAGCGCCCCGTGACACGGGATGAGTTGATTGCATGGGGACACGCCATCGGTACCTCCGGTACCGTGCCGCTGGTCATCGCACTGGAGGGCGAACTCGGCGCGGGCAAGACTACTCTGACGCAGGCGATTTGCGCCGGACTCGGGGTGACCGAAGACGTTACGTCACCCACGTTTGCGCTCGTGCACGAATATCGGGGTTCCATGGGCGCGGTGTATCACCTCGATCTCTACCGTCTGCGTGACGAGAGGGATCTCGACAACATCGCTTGGGATGAAATCGTCAGCAGCGGCGGCGCGGTAATTATTGAGTGGCCGGATCGGGCAGGGACCCGACTTCCCGAAAATGCTGTGCGGATTGAGCTGCGGCACGTCGATGGTGATCCGGATGTCCGTCGCGTGGGTAAGGCGACGTGACACACACCCTGGTGCTCGAAGCCTCCACGTATCGTGGATCGGTGGCCGTCCTTGCCGGAACGACGCTGGTGGGAGACGAACGCGTCGCAATGCGCGGCGAACGGGAGGAGAGGATGATGCCGGCGGTCGAGTCATTGCTCAGCCGGCTGGGGCTCTCGGTCAGTGGCCTGAGCCGCATCATCTGCGGAGCCGGACCTGGCAGTTTTACATCGCTGCGTATTGCTGCGGCGATAGCCAAGGGCATCGCGAGCGGAGCAGGCATTGAACTGTATGCCGTGAGTTCAATGGCGCTGCTCGTCGGCGCGGAGGAGCAGGCCGAGGGCGTGTATCTCGCGGCGATGGACGCGATGCGTGGTGAATCGTTTGTGTCCGCGGTGAGCGTGGGAGCGCGTGGCGATGTGTATGATCTCCGTCCGACGGAGCGCGTGCCCACCGTGCAGCTGAGTGCAATCGCTGAACGCGAGGCGGCTACGCTGATCGGACCAGGGCAGACGCGGGACGTGTCGCCGGTTGCTTCCGGGGCCATTCGTGTCTCGTCGGCGCTCATCCATCGGGTCGACCTCGGCGTGTGGGAACCTGTGTACGGGCGACTCGCGGAGGCGCAGGTCAAGTGGGAAGCGGCACATGGACGCGCCCTGGACATCGGTACATGACGCTGACAGTCCGTGGTGCAGCGATGGGCGATCTCGCCGGGGTGGTCGCGATAGAGCAGGATTCATTCAGTGATCCGTGGAGTCCGGCATCCTTCACAGCCCTGTTTAACGTGCCCGCGGTGTTCTTCGCGGTTCTTGCGCAGGATGCGGAGATCGTTGGTTTCGCGGTGCTGTATGTGGCTGCGGACCAGGCAGAACTGGCCAATCTCGCCATCCGCAGAGAGGCCCGGGGGCGGGGGCACGGCTCGCGCTTGCTGGCAGAGGTGTTCCGAGTGGCGCGCGAGCGGGGCGCGTCGGAGATGTGGCTCGAGGTCAGGGCATCGAATGAGTCGGCGCTGCAGCTGTACCGCCATTTCGGGTTCGACGAAGCGGGGCGTCGGCAACGATATTACGATGATCCGGTCGAGGACGCGGTGGTAATGCGTTGCGGATGTCTCGATGCGCAGCTCGGAGCGCATTAACGATACGACGTGAATTGGTTTGGTAGCGCACCTCACTGGGGAGGTGCATAATCTGACGAGCAAGAACTGAACACTTGCCAGGAGGCAATCGTGGGAAAAAGCTTGAACAAAGTGCAGTTGATCGGAAACGTGGGCAAAGACCCTGACGTGAAGACGATAGGATCGGGAGGTCGGGTGGCGGAGTTCTCGCTGGCCACCTCGCGGGCGTGGAATGACGCCGGCGGTAGTAAGCAGGAGAAGACGGAGTGGCATCGTTGCGTTGCCTGGAACGCACGCGGCGGCGCCGGCACGGGGCTCGCGGACATCATTGAGCGATACGTCCACAAGGGTGACAAGATCTTTGTGGAAGGCAGCATCGAGTACCGCTCGTGGCAGGACAAAGATGGCCAGACGAAGTACATGACGGAGATCCGGGTCCGCGATCTTATTCTGCTGTCGGGTCGCAGCGGTGGAGACAGCGATTTTGATTCGTCGCGTCGTGCCCCGGCGCGTAAGGCAGCTGTCTCAGCTGATACGGATGACGACGACTTCGAGGATTTCCCACGCGCGCTCGAAGACGGCGACGACAACTTGCCCTTCTGACGCTGCGCTGGCCCGCGATGGACTTACCCACATCGCGGGCCTTGCCTGCTCGGTACATTGTATCGCAGGGATGCGCTGAATTGCTTCGGTAACGCCGAGTGCTTGATTAGATTGGGGGCTACTCCTTCCCGATATATCAAGCCATATGGTTTCTCGATCGCGCACTGCTGAATACGCCGCGCACGAACGGTTAGGCACATCTCTCGCCGAGTGCGTCATATGACGCCACGTCAGCAGCGGGTGCTCGTTACCGGAGGTGCCGGATTTATCGGCTCTCACGTCGCGGAACGCTTTCTTTCGCAGGGGCACGTCGTGGAGGTGCTGGACAACCTTGCGACCGGTCGGCGGGAGAACGTTCCGTCGGACGCGACGTTTCACGAGCTCGACATCGCCTCACCCGAGGCCCGCCGTTTGGTGCGCGAGGGTGGCTTTGACGTCATCTGTCATCTCGCCGCGCAGATCGACGTGCGCAAGAGCGTCGATGATCCGGCCTTCGATGCCTCGGTGAACATCGGAGGGTCGCTGAATCTCCTGGAGGGTGTCAGGGCGAGTTCGACGAAATCCCGCTTCGTCTTCTCATCGACCGGGGGAGCGATCTACGGGGATTTTGTCGCGGTACCCACCGTGGAATCGCTCGCGAAGGATCCCGAGTCTCCGTACGGCATCGCGAAGTTGGCCGTGGAGCACTACATGGGTTACTACTCGCGTGTGCACGGTCTCGACACCATCGCGCTGCGCTACGCCAATGTCTACGGTCCGCGGCAGGATCCACACGGCGAAGCGGGGGTCGTGGCGATCTTCTGCAACCGTCTGCTCTCGGGCCAGGCGTTGACGGTATTTGGTGCCGGAACGCAGACGCGGGACTATGTGTATGCCGGCGACGTGGCGGAAGCCAACTTTGCCGCGGCTTTTGTTGATCTGCCGCGCATGGCACAGCTCGATACCAGAGCGTTCAACGTCGGAACGGGTACGGAGACATCGGTGCTTGAACTTGCGCAGGGACTCAAGTCAGTGAGCGGGCTTTCGGTACCGATAAACCATGCCCCCGCCCGGCCAGGTGAGCAGCAGCGATCGTGTGTCGAAAAGGCCAAGGCAGGGAAGGTGCTGGGGTGGGCACCGCGTACGACGCTCGCCGACGGACTGCGTGCGACATTCGAGTACTTTAAAGCAAAGGTGGCTGCGTGAGCGTCTTTACGATCTTTATGCAGTCAGAGCAAGGGATTCCCGGAAGCCCGCTCGAGCTGATCACGACGTCGGATCCGGTCACAAAGGTCGTGCTGGGCATTCTCGTTCTCCTGTCCGCAATCAGCTGGGGCATCATCGTTGCGAAGTGGCGCGAGTTCCGGCGCATGCGCAAGACATCCGATCAGTTCGTTCACGCGTTCGAGCGCGCGCACACCATGAGCGAGGTCGCGGTTGCCGCGCGAAAGGCCGCCGGGAACCCGTTCGCGAACGTCTTTGAACGGGCCGAACAGTTTATCAGCGTGACGACGCCGGCGATGCCGGCGACCCCTGAACGATCGGCGCGATTCAGTCAGTCGCAGGTTGAGGCACTCCATCTGGTGCTCGATGCGCAGACGCAGGCCGAACGCGATACGTTAAACCACTACATTCCATGGCTGGCCACCATTGGGTCTGCCAGTCCGCTCATCGGTTTGCTCGGCACGGTGCTCGGCATCATTCAGTCCTTCATTGGTCTGTCCACGAGCGGGT
>JBGTBX010000307.1:0-1992 GCA_041749115.1 Gemmatimonadaceae bacterium | reverse complement strand
CATCCATTTGGATCGGCAAACGTTTGCACTGACCGTCGAGTTCAGCGAAGGGATTACGCTCGCCACGTTCGTTGCGGACCCGGAGGATGAACCCTTGTGGGTGCTGAAGGATTCCAGTCAAGGTCTGACTATTCGCGGTACACCGCACGGAATTCTGCCTGGATCTCGAGCCGGTGTTGTCTAACGAGGCGTTGCTGCCGACAGCGCAATTCGGTGTGCGGCAGGCGGGCGCCGCGCTGGCGCACGTCGCCCGTCCGGCCGCATTTTATTTGATGCGCTGCAGCAGAACGCTGGGGCGTTAGACGGACTGTCCATGACACTCAATCCTCAAGAAGATCCGTATTGGAAGCTGCATGCGCCCCCCGCGACACCAGCGGCGGACGTCTGCGCGTGCGAACAATTACACCCCGTGCTGTTGCGGGGTGGCTATCCGAATCCCTTGGCATGCGGAGCCTGCAATGGTGAGGTGCCGCCAGAGCGTTTGAGGTTTGACGCGATGCTTGCTGATCGGATTGCCGCCTGGCGTGACTTTCACGGGGCGTTCTTCACCCTTTGGCTCGACTCGGGGGAGCACGAGCAGTTTGCCGCCGCGGAGCTTGCACGGCCAGACAGCGCCGTCAACCGTCGGGGTCTTGAACTGGCGGGTCAGCTATCGATCTATCGCCCCTGCTATATGTGGTGGTTTACGGATGACGAACAGATGCAACGAGCGCGTCGAGACTGCCCTCGATGCACTCGCCCACTGATAGCGCGATTCGTTGGGGAGCGACCTTCGCGTCGTTCGCTGCTCACGTGTGATGCGTGCTTGATCGCGATAGCCGTCTAACGGGGCGTTGCTGCCGACAGCGCATTTCGGTGTGCGGCAGGCGGGCGCCGCGCTGGCGCACGTCGCCCGTCCGGCCGCATTTTGTTTGAGGCGCTGCAGCAGAACGCTGGGGCGTTAGTCGCACTGACACCGGCATCGTACTGCCTTGTATTTGATGCCTAGCCGCGAGCTACTGCGCTGCGCGATCGACATCGTCACGGCCTGATGAACAACGCAGCGTGGCACGAGCTCAACACGCAGGGGAGGCGTGCCTCCGCTGCGATGGCGCGATGAAGGAAAGCTCTTCCATCCGCAAATCGTGCGGCCGGACGCGTGCAATGATAGAACGCTGCGGACGGTTGATGGGCATCGGTGCGGCCGTGGGCTCCAGCCGCAAACGTGATCGAAAGAAGGACGTTGCCGGCCGGCAGGTAGCATCCTGCCGACCTTGAGAGCGCCTCGAGATTCTCCGACGGCAACTAACGGTGCGTTGCAGCTGACGGCGGAGTTTCGGACTGCGGCTGGCGTGCTTCGCCCGCCTGCCGCAATTTATGAAAATCCGCCGCAGCTGAACGCAAGCGCGTTAGATCCCGAACGATCGTCGCAGTTGTTCTTGAAATTCGCACCGCGGCGTAGTGCCGCTACGAATAGATCCACTTTGTCCGGCTGCGCGCGCATCGAGGTGGTCGCCAATCAAGACCGCGTCGCCGCGCGACCACGACGAATCGACTCATTCTTCGGTGGCCGCATGCGTGTGGCTAGTAGCGTCGATGCTTCCGATCGGCGGTCGGCCGCGCCGAAACCGTGCGGCCGATAGCGGCTCACCCCACAAATGCTCGCCGGAATCAACAGGGAGCTTCGCAGCGTCCGGGGGACGACGCGACCTGGGGTCCAGGGTGGTCGGGATCTAACGATGCGTTGCAGTCGACGGCGGCATTTCGGATGGCGGCTGGCGGGCTGCGCCCGCCTGCCGCAATTTGTTGTAAGCCGCCGCGACTGAACGCAAGCGCGTTAGATGGGCAACATCCAACAATGATCGATCGGACTTCACTCAACATCGTGTCTCTGATTCTCGGCAGCGCAGGCTTACTCACAGCGCTGACGGGCTTCAACGTCCCAGGATTGCGCCAGTCGTTCTGGGATGCAGCCGACCGCCCCGTAAACCAACTCTCCGGTGGCGAACAACA
>JBGTBX010000306.1:0-1512 GCA_041749115.1 Gemmatimonadaceae bacterium | reverse complement strand
CAACGAGTCGACTTTCAAGAAAGACGCGCACGGGTACCGTGTGCTGCATATCGCCACGCACGGCTTCTTCCTTGGGAATGCGTGCTCACCTGCGCGCCCCGGCACGCGGGCAGTGGGCGGAATTACGACTGCGTCCAAACCGAAGCCCGCCGCGATGCCTGCTGAAAATCCGCTGTTGCTATCGGGGCTTGCGCTCGCCGGAGCGAACCGGCGTCTGACAGCCGCCGCAAACGAAGATGACGGCATTCTGACTGCTGAAGAGGTCGCGTCTCTGGACCTTGGCGGGGTGGAGTGGGCGGTGCTGTCCGCCTGCGACACAGGCGTCGGCGAGATCAAGGCAGGTGAGGGTGTATTCGGTCTGAGACGTGCGTTTCAAGTGGCAGGCGCCCGCTCAGTCATCATGAGCCTATGGTCGGTCGATGACCAGGCGGCGCGAGCATGGATGCGGGTGCTCTATGAAGGCCGTTTCCACAAGAATCTCAATACAGCCGACGCCGTACACGCGGCAACTGTCGCCGTGTTGCAACACCGACGAGCGAACTCACAGAGCACGAATCCGTTCTACTGGGCAGCGTTCATAGCTGCGGGAGACTGGCGATAAGCTGCGCAAATCGAATCCCGCTGCTCAATAAAATCAAGGCTGAACTGTTGAACAGATGACGTGGTGCCTGATTGCCGACCCGCCTCAGGCGTGCTACCGTTCCCTGCCCATCGCGCAGTGACAACCATGCTGACGGCCCTCGCCGCCCGGATCGCACCCCGCTTGCTCTGGAGATATCGAATCCGCAAATGGGGCGCGCTGTCAGGCGAACGTGAGCTGACGCTGTTGCCTCGACTATGCGATCGATCGAAGCTGTCTATCGACGTCGGTGCGAGTCTCGGCACCTACACGATGCATCTGTTGTGTTACTCAAAGGGTTGCATGGCCTTTGAAGCACGACCCCAGCAAGCGGAAGCGCTCCGCACCCTTTTTCAGGGATCGCCTGTCGTCGTGGAAGCAGTCGGTTTGTCCAACCGCGACGGGATCGCCGAACTCCGGATGACCGTGGACGATTTGGGCCGCAGTACTCTGCACGTCGAGAATGCGCTGGAAGCGGTCGGCGGCATCGAGACGATCCGTGTGCCGATCCGTACGCTCGACAGCTACAATCTCTCGAGCGTCGGCTTCATCAAAATCGACGTGGAGGGACACGAACTGGACGTACTCCATGGGGCCGAGGCGACATTGCAGCGGAACCGCCCCACCCTGCTCATCGAAGTGGAGGATCGCCATGCGCCGGATGCCGTGCGTCGCGTCAGCGACCATTTGCGGAATCGCGGGTATTCGGGTTCGTTTCTCCTCGATGATGCGCTAGTGCCGATGGACTCCTTTGTCGCGTCCGAGCATCAGCGCGTCGGCGCCGTCCCGTATATCAATAACTTCATCTTCACCCCGACGATTGTCTGACGCCGTGGGCGGCAGAATCGGTCCGGCTTGAGCCGGACCGTCCGCCAATCAGACACCTGCGTTAG
>JBGTBX010000305.1:0-8499 GCA_041749115.1 Gemmatimonadaceae bacterium | reverse complement strand
TAAGAGCCGTCCCGGGCTGGGATCTCAAGCTTACGGTAACGTCGCGTCAACTCTTTAGGGCGTTGAGTCCGAGACCTGAGAATGCCGCGGAATCCGAATGCACGCGTAATAGAACCAACTCGTCAACCACGTCGGCTTCGGCTCCTGCATCCCAGCGCTAACCACGTCAACGATCTTGAGTCCAACAGCTGACAGCTGCGGCTCCAGTGTCTGCGGGGTTGAGTAGTACATCAACAGCCCGCCATGGACGAGATCCTGTGTGTAGCCCTCGCCCGCCCCGTACGCCCCTGAGCGAATTGTCCTCGTAGCGACTTGCAGCGTTCGCATGCCGGCGCGACCCAACCGTAGGACGCCACGTATCAGATTTACGCCGCGAAGCTCTGGCGCGACGACGAGTCGGCGTGCATTGTGCGATGAGAAGATGAACTTGCCGTCGTCGGCGAGTACTCGGGCGACTTCCGAGAAGCAGCGTGACCGCCCCTCGGGACCCAGGGTGTCGATACCGTTGAACGAAAAGATCACCGCGTCAAACGTCTTATCGGCGAACATCTTCAAGTCTGAGGCATCGCACAACTCAAAGCGTTGGTTCGGATACCTAGAGCGACACGCCCGAACCATCTCCTCCGAATAGTCGACGCCCACATAGTCGTTTGACGATTCGGCGAGGTAACCCGTCGTCCGGCCTCCCCCGACGCCAATGTCGAGAATCGAGATGTTGGGCTGGAGGTGTTTGCTGAAGAGCTCGCGTTCTGCTGGTTGCAGATGTGTCTCTTGCGCGTAAGTACTTACGACGCTCGGAGTGCTATAGCGGAGCAAACTGTCGCCCTCGGTCATCTTGCGGCGAGCAATGATGCACCCCCTTGGCCTACGAAAGTCACGATTCGCACGGTCTGGTTGCTGTTCCGTTTAGACCTCGGCACAGCTTCGAACGGTCGCATGTGAGGCTACTCCTTCCGCCTCGCTGTTTCACGGTGTCGTTGACATCACGGTGGGGGTGATCGTCTAACGCAGTCGCTGGGGGTGGCTCGTTGTTCGCTGGCACATCCCGCCCAGCAGATGGATCGATGCGCGCGTAAACATTGATCGGCGCCCAGGCGCATGCACGAATCGGGCAATTGTCGGATCGCTTCTGAGCAGTTCCGCCGGGGCCTGCGTCGTGGGGTAACGTTTGCCACTTACTATGGTGTAGATCTTTTCCGGGTCGGTGGGGGAGCGGACAGGAAATCCATGCGATGAGGGTGTTGGTCATTCTCCCGACCCTGACTGTGACCGCCGGCGCAGAGGTTGTGGCCTGGGAGTGGGCGCGGTACCTAGCGCAGGTGGGTGACCGTGTCACGGTGTACGTCACACATCCCACGGGCGAAGAGATGGTTCCTGACGGCGTGTCGTCGGTGAAGGCAACGAGGGCCGGCGTCGTGGCACAGATATGGGATCTCGCGCAATATCTGAAGAATCAGCCAGTGGACGTCGTCGTTGCGCTAATGCCGTACTGCAACATCATCAGCATCGCCGCAGCCCGTCTACTCGGCGGGAGAAGACCCAAGGTGGTGATCAGCGCCCACAACCTTGTCCACGGGTTGCGCACTGTCCCCGATTCTTCGTCGCGTCAACATTGGCTGGCGCGACGCACGTACCGATATGCCGACCTCTTGGTCGCCGTTTCACACCCAGTTGGCGCCGAGGCCACCGCTGAGTACGGGCTGCCCTGGAATCGGGTAGCCGTTGTGCCGAACCCCGCGTTTGCCAAAATGCAGAACCGTGTCACCCGACCGGATGGCCATGCGGTTGATCCGGGCCACCTCGACCTCGTTGTGCCCGCCAGGTTGATCCCGCAAAAGCGACCTCTGATCGCGGTGGACGTTGCCGCCACCCTGTCGCAGGCCTTCCCTGGTGGTGTCACGGTCCACTTCTTCGGCGAAGGTGCTCTGCACGAAGCAATCGTGTCGCGAGCACGAGAAACAGGCGTCGACGTAGTCATGCACGGCTTTGTCCATGGCTGGATCGACGAATGCCCGGCCGGATCGATCGTACTGCTGACATCCATCGTGGAAGGGTTCGGCAACGTCCTAGTGGAGGCCGCCGCGGGCGGATTCAAAAGCATCGTCTCATCCCGCTGCATGGGTGCCGCCGATGCGGTCGTGCCCGGGATAACTGGCGAACTGATCGCCGGCGATTCGGCCGCAGACTATGCGGCCGCGATCCTCGGAACCTCCCGCGAGTCTGTGCGCAACGTGGAGCCTTGGCTTCGACGCTTTTCGCTCGAAAGCAGCGGCGGGATCCTCCGCGATGCACTCGTACGGATCGCGAACCGCGCAGGAGCGATCGAGTCTTGACCGACAGCGAGAGCCGCTCGTCTGGTATCGGTCGCACGTCGCTCAGTGCTTCGGTGGGCACTCTCGGGGCGACAGTCCTTGGTTTCGGACGAAATCTTGCTCTGGCGGCAGCGATCGGCACCGGTCTCGTGGCGGACTCGTACAACGTTGCCAACCAGGTTCCTAATAGGATTTTTCTTCTCCTAGCCGAGGCCGCGATCTACTATGTGTTCGTCCCGCAGCTCATGCGCCATGCGCGAATATCGCAGGAGCGCGGCGACGAGTACGGAAGCTTCTTACTCTTCGCTGGCGCCGCGTTCGGGGTCGTCCTCAGCGCACTTCTGCTCGTGCTCAGCCCACTCGCTATTCAATTGATGGGCGGCTCATCGTGGGGAGATGCGCAGTCATCGCTGGGCTTGCGGCTCTCACTCTGGTGCATCCCGCAGGTATTCTTCTATACGCTGACAGCAGTCGCTTCGCAAATACTGAATGCCCGCGGCCGGTTCACGGCTGTTGCGTGGATGCCGACAGTGAACAGCGGCATCGTCATCCTGGCGTGCATTCCGATAATTGTGGTTGGCACCGTCCAGGCTAATTCGCCGGACTCGATGAGCGCTTGGGAAGTAACACTTCTCGGAGGCTCAACGCTTTTGGCGTCCGCGCTCCAGTCGACGCTCCTCATCTTGATTGTCCGCCGCGCGGGTTTCCGTCTTCGCTTTCGATTCCAAGTTCGTGGTTTGGGTCTCCGCGCCACCGCCTCCATGGGGCTTCTCACCATCGCAAACGCGGCTTGCTTCCAAACGGCTAGCCTCGTGACAGCGGCGCTCTCAACGCAGGCGGGGAGCGCGGCAAAGACATTGGGGTATGACGGGCGGGGTTTCACGGCCTTCTTCTATGCGCAGACCCTGCTATTTGTCGCGGGTACGGTGGCTTCGGCAAGCCTGGCGAACATCCTCCTACAGCGATTGTCGACGCATTACGAGGAAGAAGACCACCAAGCCGCCGGAATTGAGTTGAACGAGGCTATTCTCGCAATAGGCGCGCTCCTGATTCCCGTGATGGCAGTCTTCATTTGTCTCGGTCCGCTCGGCACGGAACTACTCTTCACCCGCGGGGAAACAGATCGGGCCGCGGCCCATTTCATCGGAGTCATACTTGCAGTGCTGGCCGTCGGACTCATCCCCTACGCGTTGCAAAACCTGCTGATCCGGCCGTTCTTTGCGGTACACGATGCTAAAACACCGTTACGAAGTGCCGTAGTAATAGGGACTGTTTGGATCCTCGGCTCATTTGCCGCCAGCGCATTCCTCCCGCCGGAACAGGTGCTGCTCGGGATCGCGGGAGCACTCAGCCTTTCCTACCTTGTCGATTTGCCTTTAAAACTGCGTAGTCTCTATACACGGCTCAATTTCAGGATTTCCAGTGCCGTCATCCGCGGATATTGCACTGCGCTGGGCGCTGGAGTCATCGCTGCGATAGTAATTGGCGCGAGTATCACTTACCTGGAGCAAACCGTGCCGCAGCACTGGCTTGCTCGAGCGCTGCTGTTCTTCGGCGGTACCGCGGGCTTTCTCATCATTTACTACCCGCTGACCGCCCGAAGCCCAGCGTCGCTCAGGCGGCTCGTACTATGGTTACGCAAATGAAGATGATCCCGGTTGATCACGAAAATGCAGGGAAAGCTATGGAGCGGCGTCTTATAATCGAACAATTCGACGCAGAACTTCCGATACTCGGCGGAATAGACACTTGTATCCGCGGTCTCGTGCGATATTGTCCTGCAAACATCCATTTGAAAATTGCGGGCATCGATGCAGTCGGTGATAGGCGGTTGGGAGAATGGCGCGAGTGCAACATTGGCGGGCGCACAGTCGAATTCATGCCAGTCGCACGGCTAGACAACGCGGACGTTCGAGGAGCGGTCCGTCGCTCAGCGAGTCTTGCGTTTGGCCTGCGCAAGTACCGACCTGCAGCGGATGCCGACATCGTCCAGACGCACCGCGTGGTCATGGGAGCCGTGGCAATGCGCCTGTATCGGCGCGCGGAGCACGTTCAATTCAAGCACGGCGAGAACTTCCTCGGAAAGGACAGCCAATCGGCATTCCGTAACGCGGTCTTCGCTTACCGTTGGCTCGAGCGGCATGTCATTCCGCGCACCGTTGACACCGTGGTGTTCAACAAAGCCGGGGCGGATCGGTTGCAAGCGGTGTCCACCCGCGTGCGGTTCTCGCCCACTTGGTATGACCCGGCGGAGTTCTTCCCCGCAGATTCAGAGGCGGCCGCCAAGTCGCAGTTGATTTGGGCGGGCCGGATCGAGCCGGGGAAGAATCCGAAACTTGCGGTTGACGTCATGACAGCCCTTCCGGAGCGATACACCCTCACAGTCGCCGGAATCGGGACCATGGAGTCGGAGATGCGCCGGTACGCTCGTGAGTCGCCCGCGGCCGACCGGATCACCTTTCTAGGCGCGGTCCCGAAGTCTGAGATGGGCGCGATTTTGCGCAGTCATGATCTCATGCTGATGACCTCAGGGTTCGAGGGATTCTCGCGCGCAATCGTGGAAGGCCTGGCCGCAGGTCTTCCCGTCGTCACGACGGCTGACGGCGAACCGAATGGGCTGGTGCAGACCGGGGTCAATGGAGCGCGGGTTGAGGCCGCTAGCGCAGAACTGTTCGTACCCGCAGTGGAAATCGCGTCCAGAATCCCCGCTTCGGCCGCGCGAGATTCGGTGTCTCGACTGAGTGCCGCTACCGTCGTCCCAGACGTTCTGACCATACCGCGGACGAATTCTCTTGCGTGACGATGAGGACCCAGTGCCGGGGTCGCCCGAGTCCGGACCTGTTGCGGCATCTGCTCGCTCGAGCCGAATATTTGGATCGCAGCCGATCGTCTAGCGACGCTCGCGGCGGCGAAGCCGAAACTTTAGTCGAGAAACCGCAGCTCATTCAGGCCACGTTTGCGCATTCTGCCGGTCAGTTGCGCGAGGTCCGTGCTTGGGCGGTGTGGCCTCTGGGGAACCCGACGTTGCATTGCGATCGCCGTAGTAGGCGTACGACGCATTTCCGCGCGCGGGCGTCATCGCGAATATCGCACCGAGCAGCGGAGCGCCGACGTCTCGAAGATTTTGAACCGCTAACATGAGTTGGTCACGTTTGGTCTGACGGAATCGTGTGAGGAGGAGGACGCCGTCGCTGTCGGCGGCCACGATCGCCGCATCTGTGACCGCGAGAAGCGGGCTCGAATCCACGACGACATAGTCGAACCGGGAGCGCAATTCGGCCAAGATTTTCTGGGCTGCCAACGACCCGAGCAACTCGCTCGGGTTCGGCGGGACAGCTCCTGAGGTGAGGACGGACAGTTTCGGAAACTTTGTCTTCTGCAGCACGTCATCGAGCGATGCCCGGCCAGCCAGCACTGTGCTGAACCCCACCGACCCGACCAAGTCGAGATACCTGTCCAGACTGGGTCGCCGCAAATCACCGTCGACTAGCACCACGTTGTGCTCGCCTTCAGCCAGGGCAAGCGCGATGTTTATCGCTGTAGTGGATTTGCCTTCGTTCGGCACCGAACTGGTGACCACGATCACGCGCGGCGGGTTATCGACCGCGAGGAATTGCAAATTGGTCCGGAGCTTGCGGAATGCTTCAGCGATTCCTGAATTATCCCCCTGGAAGGAGATCGCCGGGTGAGTGCGGCGTTCCTTATCGAGCGGAATGCTGCCGACGAGTCCGACGCCTGTGACGTCTTCTAGAGACTTTCGGTCTTTAATGGTGTTGTCGAGCCGATCGCGGAGGAGTGCAAGACCGATTCCTAGTGACACACCGGCTAAAAGGCCAAGGAGAATGTTTCGAGTCTTTTTCGGAGATACCGACTGTTCGGGAATGGACGCGCGTTGCTGGACGATAACTCGGACGTCGGGCGTTGCCCCATCCGCCGGAGTCTCCAATTCGTTGACCATGACGACAAACTCGTCGGACAATGCGTCAACAATGTCGCGCGCCCGGACGGGTGACTCGTCAACTACTGCGACATCGATCAGCACTGTATCGGGCTTCGCACTTGCGGTTACGTTTTTTTGGAGTTCCTGTGAGCTCATATCGAGGCCGAGTTTTGCGATAGTACGTTGAGCTAGGGTTTCACCTGTAAGTAGCTGGGCGTAGGAGCTCACGCGCTGTTGCGAGAAGAGATTGCCTTGGTAAATATCGGATACCGAGGCGCGGGACGTGGCGGACACGAAGAGTCTCGTCGAGGCCTGGTAGAGGGGAGTCGTGAGCAACGTGACCATGACAGCCCCCGAGACGGCGGCGGCGATAGTGACGCATATGACGATCCACCGGGTGCGGAGCACCCCCACGAACTCCTGAGCGGTCAATGCCGGCCCTTCATCGCTGATATCCCCCTCGTGCGTTCGTCGGTCGACTTCGCGATTGTGCCGAAGTATACAGTCGTGATTTCGTCACCGCCCCCAAATCGGGGAGAGCCGCAGCAAACGCTACGAAGCCCTAGCCGGCTTCTTCTCTCTGTTCAGAGTGTGGATTCATCCCGAGCATTCGGGAACCGATACAACCGGAGTGACATTGTCCAGCAACGGCTGAATCGGAACCCGTGGTGCGCCCGGAACCGTCGGCTCGGTGAGTAGGAACCTCAATTCCATCGTGGCGCCTGGAGGTATGGATACTTGTAATTCGAAGATCGGGTGACCGCGTTCCGTGCCAGTGAAGACCGGCTTCCGCATACCGTTGACGATAGCGCTCTCCAGTTTCGCATTCGTCGTCGCTAGAAGAGATACTGAAGACACGCTGGTGCCGCTCGGAATCTGGAGCGGAAGCTCAGGAAGTCCGTTTGAATCAGCAACGTAGTCCGGCAATTGAGCATCGGGCACCGTATTCGTCAACCGAACAGTAACGGTCGATTTCCTCGTTTCGCCGCCACACTTATCCGCCGAGTACTCGATTTGTCTCCTCAGATAGTAGTCGAGCTTGTTTCCGCCGAGGTTATTGACCAACACCGAAGCATACGGCGCAGGATCGTCAGGTACGACGTGTGCGAGAGGAGTCTCCTCGAGAAGCTGCTGGTCGGCCGGGGATGAACTCCACACCGCGATGCGGCCTTCACTCACCGCCCTGCCTAGGGCTTCGAGCAGTTGGCGCGGCGATTCCGCCCCCGCAGTCAATTTCTTGACGACTTCGTTCGCGACGTCCTGAAGATACTGCTTGCGCGCAGCTTGATCCGTGGGGAATCGGACGTAGACGGTCGACTCCGTCAACTCGACGACGTTGTCCTTCGTTATCATTTCCCCGTCTGGCATGGTTACGGGGCCCATCACACCGAGGACATAACTCAAAGCTACCGGGTCGATGGCGATGACTCCGTCGACGTTCGTTCCCGATTGCTGAGCCCACAAGGACTTCCAGATCGTCGCTGCATAGGGGAAGTGGGAACTCAGATTACTATTGCGGAAATCAGTGGTTGGATTGGTGAATCCCCATTGTTGAGTGAATTCTGGGCCGAGATCGATCGGACTAAATTGCTTATTGAAATCCGTGTTCGGCCCCAATACATCTACGCTCGCCGTGCCGTTATCGAACCGAAGAATCCCGAATCCGCCGAGTAAGCCGCCCGTACCTCGGGCCTCAGCATTGGTCTGGAAACCCATGAAGTAGGTGCGGGGGCCGTCCGCGCCCATCAGCGAGGGCACTAAGCGGCCGGCTAGAGCCATATTCTGGAGCAACTTCGCAAGGTCAGAAGTTTGCGCTTGAAGTTGCGTGCGAGCGTCACGGATAACAGCAAGGTACCCGGGGTCGGAGATTGCCCTGGCGTCAGCATCGAGCTTAATCGCAGCCGCTGATATTTCGTCCAGCTTTGGGGCAGAGTCGCGGAGTACCTGCACATCTACCCGGTCGCCATTGAGCAACCGGTCCGGTGAGATAGCTGCGCCCACCTGGGCCGAGGGCTGCAATACATCGACCGTCAGGCCTAGCACCACATCGGATAGCTGCTGGCCCGTCGTGAACGGTCCTCCCAGCCAGGGCACGACCGACGCGATGTTCCACGGCAACGAATGAGTCGCGTCTCGTGCGGTTTGGGCGTGGTCACGCGCATTGCTCACCCATTGCGACGCATCCTCGGAGTTGCCCTTGAGAAGCGCTTCCTTCGCCTGCTGTGCAGAGACGCGCGCCTCTTCGAG
>JBGTBX010000304.1:0-1717 GCA_041749115.1 Gemmatimonadaceae bacterium | reverse complement strand
ACGCTCGTCTGCGGTTTCGCGCATATCTGGGGCATGCCCGTCGCGATCCTCGCCAACAACGGCGTGCTGTTCAGTGAATCCGCGGTCAAGGGCGCGCACTTCATCGAACTCGCCTGTCAGCGCCGCATTCCGCTGCTCTTCCTCCAGAACATCTCGGGCTTCATGGTTGGCGGCAAGTATGAGGCCGAAGGCATCGCCAAGCACGGCGCCAAGCTCGTCACCGCGGTTGCGACCGCCAGCGTGCCCAAGGTCACCGTGCTGATCGGCGGCAGCTTCGGCGCGGGCAATTACGGCATGTGCGGCCGCGCCTACGACCCGCGCTTCCTGTTCACCTGGCCCAACGCGCGCATCTCTGTGATGGGCGGCGAACAGGCTGCCAGCGTGCTCGCCACCGTCCACCGCGACGCCGACAGCTGGACCCCCGAAGAGACCGAAGCCTTCAAGGCCCCCGTCCGCCAGAAATACGAAGACGAAGGCAACCCCTATCACGCCACCGCGCGGCTATGGGACGACGGCGTGATCGACCCGGCGCAGACCCGCGACGTGTTGGGTCTCGCCTTCGCCGCGACGCTCAACGCCCCGATCCCCGAACGCGCGCAATTCGGCGTGTTCAGGATGTGAAAGGCTGAGATATGAATGATAGTGTAGTTAGCATTTTCAGCATAATTGCTTTGCTGCTCGGTGTTGGCGGGATAATCGGACTGTTGGACAAGGGACAGTTTTCGATGCGCTGGTTGTTAGTCGCCGCTGCGTTGGTGCTGGCCAATGACGCTGCGCTAACCAATCTTTATGGCCTTTTGCCGGACATGCTTGGCGGCCACTGGAATTGGCAAGGCAAGCTGTTGGCCTTGGTCATCACTTTGGCAATAGCGACATTGCCTGCTTTTGGCTGGCGGGAATGTGGTCTGACGCTAAAGCAGAATCCGGGAAGCCTGCGCAGTGGTCTGCCGTTGATGGCGATCTATGTCTTGCTCTTCATTTCGCTGGCAATTGCCTTCCCAGGCGATCCGGCCTCCCATGAAGATGTCGCGTTTCAACTCACAATGCCCGGCCTGGAGGAAGAGTCGTTCTACCGCGGAGTCCTGCTATTTGCGCTTAATGAAGCTTTCCGCAGCCGGATACGCGTGCTCGGTGTTGATTGGGGGTGGGGCGCTGTTTTGTCATGCACGCTATTCGGACTTGCGCATGCTTTCTCGTTTTCAGATGGCCAATATAGTTTTGACATCCTGACGATGGCTCTCACGGGATTACCGGCCTTCATTGCTGTCTGGCTGAGGGAAAAGACGGGCAGCATCTTGATGCCGCTCTTGCTGCATAATTTCGGCAACTCAATATCTTTGATAGTTTAGGTCGGGGCATGATCAACTCCCTCCTCATCGCCAATAACATCCGTCATGCTGAACTCGTTTCAGCATCCATCGTGTCTCAAGCGAAGGTGGCGCGAGACGAGAAATGGATTCTGGAACGCCAGTCACCGAAGGTGAAACAAGTTCAGAATGACGGAAACGGGACGTTGGACGTTGCACGAGGATAAGCAGCCATGCGTCTACATCCTCGCCAGCGATTGCATGGGGACGCTGTATGTCGGCGTTACGTCGAACCTTGTCGCGCGACTTCATCAGCACCGTTCCGGCAGCATCCCGGGCTTCTCGAAACGATACGCCATCCATCGCCTCGTCCGCTTCGAAATGTTCGGCGATATGGACGCGGCGATTGC
>JBGTBX010000303.1:0-6997 GCA_041749115.1 Gemmatimonadaceae bacterium | reverse complement strand
GCTGCGTGCGCCGATTTTCGAGCTGCCCGACGGCGCCGCATCGCGGCTCGGCACCGGTGAGCTCCCCGCGTGGTCATGCGTATACGATCTGGCCGCCGCCGACCGCCAACCATAGGGGCGCTCGCCGATGCCGAAGAGCACACTGGACAATTTGGCGGAGGCCCACGGCGTCGCGCTGTCCTATGTCGACGAGACCGGCACGAAGAAGGTTGTCGATGCCTCGACAAAGCGCGGCGTTCTCTCCGCGCTCGGCGTCTCGACCGAAGTCACGGACGCTGTTGTCCCGCGGCCATCTCGCGCCAGGCGCTCCCGCGCACGAACCCAACAGACGGGTGCAGGAGATGCGGCTCGTGCTTTCATACCACCATGGCTGGAGCGCGGTCGCGCGTGGGGCATCAACTGCCAACTCTATGCCTTACGATCCCAACACAACTGCGGCATGGGCGATTTCGAGGATCTGGCGCGACTGGCGGAGCTCGCCGCCCGACACGGCGCGGATTTTATCGGCGTCAACCCCGTGCACGCCTTGTTCCTCAGCGATTCAACCCGGTTCAGCCCCTACTCGCCGTCGAGCCGTCGCTTTCTCAATCCGCTCTATATCGCTGTCGATATGCTCGACGGAGCGCCGCGTCCGTGTTCGGCGCAGATGTCCGCTCTACGAAGAACCGAACTCGTTGACTATGCGACTGTGGCGGCACTGAAGCGAACGGTGCTCCACGAGGCCTTTCGCGATTTTCAGGAAAAGCACCTCGGCAGAAGCACCGACGATGACCAAGCCTTCCAGGCCTATCGCGCCGACCTCCGTGAAAGACTTGGCGATTTCGCGCTGTTCGAAACGCTGTCCGAATATTTCTCGGCGGAGGGTGGTGGCGCTGGTTGGGACAATTGGCCGGCCGATTTCAAGGATCGCTCCAACGCCGCCGTCGCAGACTTCGGCCGGCGGTACGTGGATCGAGTCCGATTCCACGAATGGCTGCAATGGACGGCATCCCGCCAGCTTGCCCATGCACACGATCGCGCGATCGGAGCGGGCATGCGCATCGGCCTCTATCTCGATTTGGCCGTCGGTGTCGCCCCGGACGGGGCCGACACATGGTGCGCACCCGACAAGGTGCTCGCCCGCGCCCGGATTGGCGCACCACCCGACGGTTTCAATAAGCATGGCCAGGACTGGGGCCTAGCGCCGCTCTCGCCGATCCCGATGCGATCTGGCCAGACGGAAGCTTTGAGCGAAGTCCTCGATGCGGCGATGGGTGCGTCTGGCGCCATGCGCCTCGACCACGCCATGGCGTTACAGCGCCTCTACCTGATCCCGGAAGGGGCCGAAACCCGCGACGGCACGTACGTGAGTTATCCGCTGGACACGCTACTTGGCGTCGTTGCGGCAGCCTCCAACAAGGCCCAAACGATCGTCATCGGCGAGGATCTCGGTACTGTTCCGCTAGGCTTTCGAGACGCAATGCGCGCGAGCAGAATCCAGGGCTACCGCGTCCTGTTGTTCGAGCGAGATGGCGGCGCTTTTCGCGCACCCGACACCTACGACCGCGACGCACTCGCATGCGTTTCGACGCACGACCTCCCGACGCTCGCGGGTTGGTGGCGCGGCAATGACATCACCGAACGTTTGGCGATCGGATTGCTCACTGCCGACCTGCTGGATGCAGCGCAGGCAGAACGGTCCGCCGACACGCGCGCCCTGATCGAGGCGCTCGACTGCGACGGTCTCCTCTCTGACGCCGATAGCGCTGCAATGCGGCGCGGGACGTCACTCGCGGATCGGATACCCGACGCACTCGTCATCGCAACGCACGGGTTTCTCGCCCGATCGCCATGCCGGTTGGTGACGGTGCAAATCGAGGACCTGGCCGGCGCGGAAGATGGAGTGAATATCCCTGGCACGGTCGACGAGCACCCAAACTGGCGCCGGAAACTGCCAGTCGATCTCGAGGAGCTTGCGGCACTGCCGCTCTTCAGCGCCGTGTGCGCCACCATGAGCAGGGAGCGACCGCGGATCTCATGACGGCGCCGACAGCAACCTATCGCCTGCAACTTCGCGAAGGCATGACCTTCGAGAAAGCAGCGGGCCTCGTGCCGTACCTTGCCGGCTTGGGCGTGAGCCATCTCTACCTTTCGCCCATCTTCGAGGCTGCTCAGGGCTCGACGCACGGCTACGACGTCACTGATTGCAATCGGCTCGATCCCGTTCTCGGCGGCGACGCCGGCTTTGCGCGTCTCAGCGACGCTCTCGCGCGGCATGGACTAGGTCTGATCATAGATTTCGTGCCGAACCACATGGCGGCGACACCGCAAAACCGCTGGTGGCGAGACATCCTCGAATGGGGCCGCGAGAGTGCGTATGCTCACCATTTCGATATCGACTGGTCTGCGCCACGGTTGATCCTACCGAACCTGGCCGATCCTTACGGCGACGCGCTCTTGAAGGGTGCTATCGGACTGAGGCTCGACCACGCAAAGGGAGAGCTTGGTTTCACACTCGGCGACCTCATTCTGCCGGCCGCCCCAGCATCGTACGCGGCGGTGTTCAGCAGCATAGAGGGCGAACCCTTCGCCGCCTTGGCCCGAGACTTCACCGCGGCGACACCCGAGAACGGAACAAATCTCAAGCGATCGCTTGCGCGGTTGCTGGACGAACCGGAGACGCGGGCGGCGGTGAATCGGCGCATTGACTCCATCGCCGCTGACCGCGACACCCTGCACGCTCTCCACGAGTGCCAGGTATGGCGCTTGACACACTGGCGGGCAGCCCGTGAGGCACTGACCTACCGCCGGTTCTTCGAGATCTCCGACCTTGTCGGGCTCGAGGTGGAGCGAACGGACGTCTTCCGTGACGTCCACAGGGGTCTGATCGAACTCGTTGACCAAGGAAAGATCTCAGGCATTCGGCTCGATCATATCGACGGGCTGGCCAATCCCAAGGAATACCTCGATCGCTTACAGGCCGCGCTCGCCAACCGAGCGCCCTTCTATCTGGTCGTCGAGAAGATCCTAGGCCCCGGTGAGACCCTGTCTGCGGAATGGCCGGTCGCGGGCACGACCGGGTACGAGTTCGCCAAAGCAGTCACCGATGTGCTCGTCGATACGCGCGGCGAAGCCGGCATGACGGCGGCCTACCACGCTTTTATCGGTCACCGCGTCGACTACGATGCGCTCGTCCTCGACGCGAAGCGGCGCATGCTCGCGCATAACTTGGCCGGTGAGCTGAGTAGGCTCGTCGCCATGGCTCACGCCCTGGCACAACGCGACCTCGTCACGCGCGACGTCTGTGCAGATACGCTGAGGGCGGCGATCATCGAGCTTGCCGCGGCGCTCACCGTTTATCGTACTTACGTCGATTCCCAAAGGCCGCACGACAATGATCGGCGCGTTATTGCGACGGCCGTGGCCCACGCAAAAGCGACCCGAGAGGTTGAGGACGAGGCGGCCTTCGATTTCCTCACTCAGCTGCTGCTCCTTGAACCAGCCGCGCCCGAGGACCGGATAGGCGCATTAGCCTTCGCCACGCGTTTCCAGCAGACGACGGGTCCGGTGATGGCAAAGGCGCTCGAGGACACGACCTTCTATCGCTACAATCGCCTCATCGCCCTGAACGAGGTGGGAGGCGAGCCCCAGCATTTCGGCGCACCGGCCGATGTCTTCCATCGGGCGATGACCGAGCGCGTGATGCAACAGCCGGCTGGACTCAACACCACCAGTACGCACGACACCAAACGTGGGGAAGATGCCCGCGCGCGGCTGTGCGTACTGAGTGAGGCGCCATCGGTGTGGGCTGGCCACGTCACCCGGTGGTCGGACCTCAACGCGCACCTCGCGACCAACACTGGAACCACCCGCTATCCCGATCCCAATACCGAATGGCTGTTCTATCAGGCACTGCTTGGTGCGTGGCCCATGGTTCTGGATCTAGCCGACGGCGCGGCCCTTTCAAGTCTTAGGGATCGCGTGGCCAGCTTCATGCTGAAGGCGGTGCGCGAGGCCAAAGTCCACACGACCTGGACGGCGCAGAACAGGGCATACGAGGAAGCAATCCAGGAGTTCACACGCAACGCTCTCGATCCCGGTCGCTCGCATCCATTCCTTGTCGATTTCGATGCAGCCGTTCAACCTTTCATAGTGGCCGGCGCCCTCAACAGCCTTTCGCAAACACTCGTTAAGCTCGTAGCGCCGGGCGTGCCCGATATCTATCAGGGGGCCGAATCGTGGGACTTGAGTCTTGTCGATCCGGATAACCGTCGGCCTATCGAGTTCGAACGGCTCGCCAGTCGGCTTTCTGTGGCGACGGACATAGCCTGGTCACAACCGTGTGTTTCGTGGCGGACGGGCCTACCAAAACTCCACATACTCTCACGCGTCCTGGCGCTGCGAACCGAGGATTCTCGCCTCTGCGCGGAGGGAGCCTATGTTCCGCTCGCACTGAGCGGCCCACAGGCACACCGTGCTCTAGCATTTGCTCGCGTTCTTGGGGAACAGGCAATGATCGCGATCTTGCCGCGCCACGCCTATGGGTTGCTCGATGGCGTGCAGGTGCCGCACGTCCCGAGCGAGCGATGGCGGGAAACTGCGGTGGCGCTTCCGGACGTGCTCGCTAGACTGGATTGGCACGACTGGTTGGCGGGCGCCACCCACCCCGTCAATGGCGCCATTGACTTGAAAACCGCACTCGCACATTTCCCAGTCGCACTCGTCGCCACTCGACCATTAGTACAGCCACAGGTGACAAGGCGTGGGCCATGACAATCTTCACGTTCGTCCTTGCCGCAGGCTGTACGATCTTCGTTCTGATCAGTCTGCTCGTCCCCCTTGCGGCCGCACTTCGCCTGCCGCTTCTAGACGCGGCGGATTTGAACTTGTGTCATCGCTCGATGGATGGATCGACCTGCGTCGAGTCCTTCGTAGGCATGGTACGCAGGAGCACATCTCTGTGGGGATAGGGTATCTCGACTCCGTTCTCCTTGAACACATCCCAGAGTCTCAGATACGCGTCCCCTCGAATATTCGTGACCCCATTCTCAGGATCCTGAATCCAGAATCGGAGGACGAAGTCAAGCGAGGACTCACCAAACCCAACGATGTGGCAGACCGGTTCGGGATTGCCGATGACCCGGGGCAGCTTGGAGGTGATCGAAGTTGCGAGCTTGCGCACGCTATACGGATCGCTCGCATAGCTCACGCCAAACTTAAGCTCGAGCCTGATGGCGCGATCCGTGTGGGACATGTTCGCTAGGCGCTCGGTGATGAACGTTTCGTTCGGTATGAGATACTCGACACCATCACGCGTGTTCACCTGCACATAGCGCGCTCTGAGCGCTGTAATCCAACCGAACGTAGCGCCGAGCGAAATTACGTCGCCAGGCTTGACCGACCTATCCAACAGGATGATGAAGCCGCTCACGAGATTGGACGCGACTTTCTGCAAACCGAAGCCGATACCGAGACCGACGGCGCCCGAAAACACCGCGAGTGCCGTCAGATCTATACCAACCGCCGAAAAAGACGCAAAAAGCACGACAAACAGAAGGACCGCGCGAATGAGCTTACCAAAGAGCACGGCGTTCGCCGCGTCTATATCGAGCGACGTGGTCAACCTTTGATCGATGACATCGCTAAGCAGAAGTGCCAGCCACAGCATTGTACCGAACAGCAATACTGCCTTCAGTGCCAGGAAGATGGATAGGCGCAGGCCGCCAAACGAGATTGCAGCAGAATCTAGTGCCACAACAACGGCGTCGAGCAAATTGGTGATGTATAGCGCCACGATCGCCCAGGCGAGCATTGCAACGAGATTAGCGATGCTTCTGTTGCGAATGACGCGGGAGACAATAGATATGAGCACCCACGCTGTCGCAAGGCTCGCAGCAACCCTCACGAAGTAGCTTCGGCTCGGCCACGTGGCTTCGACCATAACGGCGGCAATTAGAAGCAGGAGCAGTGCGCAGAGAATCCACTCGGTGCGACGCAAAATTATAACCAGCAGTCTCAGCAAGCGAGGTTGCTGCTTGATCTCGCGCATTCGCAACTCAAAGCGGGGCACGATGACCCAGCTTAGAAGCTTGGCAACTAGGTAGCAGGCGACGATGATGGCTATCTGCGCTAGAGTCCAAACTGATGTCAGCTCCTCCCATCGGACGAGCAGACGACTTCCCCAAGCGTCAATTGTCGACTGCCACCCGGCGACGGCGACTTTGACCGGATACGGGTTCATCGCGTATCTCTCTGCCGCAGCAAACGCGGGCACGTCGCAGCGCCATGCCCTATCGGGTTCGTCGTATCAGATTCGCAGGTGATCCCGATACGCCGACGGTGTTCAGAGACGCAATCGATTGCTAAACCTCGCGACTTCTGAATGTTGTTGGAGCTGAGCTATGCAGGGCTATCGCACCATGGTTCGCTCCAGGAGAATTTCTGCAAGATGGACGAGAATCGCATCAAACACCCCAGCAGCGAATAGATGGGGTCGGGAACCGCGTTCGTCCTAGGTGGGATACTCTTAGGGAATCTCGACAAAGATCGGGCGCCTGTCCGGCACAATTGGCAGCCGTTTGCGCTAGGTTGATGACATGACCATCGTCACGTTTGTGCTTACTGCCGGTTGCACGATCTTCGTTTTGATCAGCCTGCTCATACCTCTCGCCGCAGCGGTGCGGCTTCCCCTGCCTGTTCTGATCGCGGCGGTCGGCTTGACCGCAGGCGCGTTGACCTGGCTCACCGGCTTCGAGCTTGCTGGCAAGGCGCTCGATGCCTACGACCTCTGGTTCGTCAAGTCCTTGGCGCTCGATACGAACTCCCTGCTGTTGATCTTTTTGCCGCCGCTGCTGTTTGAGATGTCTCTCGGCGACAGTCCTCGGCGACTGCGTGACGACGTTTGGATCGTTTTGGTTATGGCGGTGGTGGCGGTGGTGCTTGCCACGATATTCGTCGGTCTCGCTGTCGCGAGCGTCTCAAATGTCTCTCTCATCGCCTGCCTGTTGCTCGGCGCGGC
>JBGTBX010000302.1:0-11514 GCA_041749115.1 Gemmatimonadaceae bacterium | reverse complement strand
GGTCGGCCGTAACGTCCTGCACTACGACCCGGTGCCCGGCCGCTATGAGGGCTGCGTCCCGATCGACCAGGTCGGCAGACGGAACTGGACGGTCTGATCCGAGGGGCTTCGTTTTAGAGAAGGAAGCTGAACGTCAACGTGGCAGCGCCAGCGCGCGACGAACGAAAGACTTGAGCGAAGTTGAGTAAAGTGAGCCGCCTCGGAATCGAACCGAGAACCCGCAGATTAAGAGTCCCAGCAGGCGCAGGAAATAGCCTTATTTTCTAAAGATTTTAATAGTCGGGTGTGCAGAACGCGGCGGAGCGAAGCAACGCAACGCATCGCAGGCGCAACCGCTGATTCCCCTATACCTGCGTCGCGAGCGTCCACCCCTGGTCCGAGGCTTTGATCGCGCCGCACGCCTCCAGCCAGTGAAGACGATACCGGGTCTGCTGATCCGTCTCCCACGAAAGGTTTAGTGTCTTCACGAGGTACCCCCAGAGCGCGTCGGTGTCCTGCGGCTTCGCAGCCAGCGCAGCCAGGATCTCCTCGACGCCCACGATGTTATCTTTCAGCAACGTCACCACGTCTTCCGACTTTCGCGATGTCTGCAGATGCTTGCCATCAGGGGTCAGGGCAACGCGCTCGCCGTCGAAATCGATCGCGCCCATCGTATAGAGGACGTTCCGCAAGTATGAAAGCACGACCTTGTTCTTTGTGACCTTCTCGTAGTGCTGCTTCACCCAATCTGTCATTTCGTCCACTGTCGGCTCGGCGTTGTTGATGTAGTCCAAAAAGGCCAGCAGCGTCTCGAAGTACACATGACGCCCGCCGGGTAACGGCCACAGGACGGCGCTCTTCTCCCCAGGGCCGTCACCGCCCCCATCGCCGCCAGCGACGAGTTCCCCGAAATTGAGTTCCAACAGATGAACGGCTTTGCGACGAACCCCGATCTGTTTTTCGACGAGTAGCTGGATCAGGCGGTTGCCGTCTAGCAGACTGATAGGAGCTTTGCCGAGCGCATCGGCCTCCTTGATTGCGTCCTTCGTGAACCCCGACGTGGTAATAATGAGGCCACGCTGATCAGTCATCAAACTGCCACGCAACTCACGGACGGTGCTGCCACTGACGTTGCTCTTCCACCGCTTCACCTGAATTGCCGTTCGGACTCGCGTGACTCCACCAACCGTCAGCGTTGCGTCGACGTCGATGCCGCCATCCCCCGAGTACTTCGTGACTGCGACGTCCTCGAAGCCGATCGCGGTCAGGAGCTGTCCGATCAGCAGCTCCACCTGCTTTGGGTGCATTTCGTGCAGAAAATCGAGCAGCTCGCCTTCCAGCTTGCCGTTGTGCTTCGCAATATCCGCATCGAGTTCTCCCGAAACCGGCTTCGCAGCAAGAGCGAAGTGTCCCCGGCCGACTTGACGAAATAAGCAGGGTTCACCGTCCGTACCGTCGCGCTTCACCGCCAAGTACAGCTGCGCGCCCATCGTGGCGTCTGGCGTGGCGCCTCGCGGCTCGATCAGTCCACGTTCCAACGCTCTCGTCGTGATCGCCTTATAGTGCAACGGCCCGCCCGCGTCCTTCAGGACGGCTGCGGCCGCTTCCAAATAGGTCATGACTCCCTCTAGGCGCCGATCCGGACAGCGCCAGCTGACGACGTCGAGCGTGGTGCTGATCAGATCGCTTTGGAATCTACTCTGCACTGCGTTCACGCGCAACCGCCGGCCTGCAACCGCGGTCTAAGGTCGTTCAGACGCCTTCAGCCGCTGGCCGCGCGGTCGTCGGCTGAAGGCACGCTCCCACGCAACCGAGCGCGGTTTCAGTGCACCTGGCGAACCGTGTGAGTAGTTGTAAGAAAAGAAAGTGAGCCGCATTTTCGGGATTTGGAACCAGCTCGATCGGTGGCTTCGACAGGTTGACGGGTTGCGGCGGGTGGCATGAGCCGAGTACAGGCCGCAAAAGTGTTCGTGAATCGCACCGCCGCCGTGACAATGGAAGGCGGTTCACGCCACTGCCCAACGAGCCGAAGCTCCATCACTTCCTGCCGGGGGCGTACCTCCGTCGCTTCGCCGACGAGCGCGGCGATCTCTGGGTGCTGGATCGCAGGAGGGGATCGTCCGCCGGCAGTCGCCTGAAGTCACGGCGGTGGAGCGGGAGCTGTACACCCTCGAAGACGATTGCGGCGAGCGGGACCGCGCGTCGAATCAGCGTTAGCTGATCTCGTCGATGGTCCAGGGTAACACCCGATCCGGGTGGTCGACGCGGGAGGACGGGCTGAGCGGCGAGGACGCCGGGAAGCTGGCTCTTGCAAACGATTCCGAGCCGCCGTCTCCCCCTAAGCCGAGGCCCCCCGACCAGAGTGCCACCTTTCAGCGACCTGTCCCAAGAATGGCCGTCCGGCCGCAGCAGCCACCTCGGCTACCACCGTTGGCTGTGCCGCATGCTCCAAGTTCGACACTTTCGCCTCGTCATGACGCCGGATGGACGCGTCTAGTGCTGGTCCTCGCTGCCCGCACGACGTTCTTCGGCCGGCTTCACCGTCGCCGCCCGACTGTCGCCTTCAATCAACGCCGACATGACTATAAACACTGAAGCTAGATTATGGCATACTCATTGATCATATTGACGATGATGTTTAATAACACGTTCTAGTAGTAATGCGAGTTAGGCCGAGCGCTAGACGTGCCGGTGACGCCGACAGAAGCGTGTCGTGCAAGACGCGATGACCGAGACCAACACGCGTCCGGTCTAGTCAGGCGGACACGCCAACCATGTGATTCCTATAATATCCATATAAAACAATATGTTAACGGTTCGATCCGAATGGACTTTCGCCTCGTCATGACGCCGGATGGACGCGGTCTGGTGCTGGTCCTCGCTGCCCGCACGACGTTCTTCGGCCGGCTTCACCGTCGTCACCAGATTGTTGCTTCGAGCAATTCATGTAACCATAAAAGCAACTCCCATTGGTGAAAGTGTTCAAATTCTTGTTCGTAAGATCTCGTTGACAGGTCCCAGCTGAGCCCGCTACACTGCCGCAGGAGGGTCGGATGATGGACGACAAGACGCTCAAAGAGCTCGTGACGGTGATGAAGGCGGTCGTGCTCATGCAGGTTCAGCTGCTGACCGAAGCGCCCAAACGGGAAAAGCCCGAGGTTGTGTTGGCTCGGGCCGGATTCACCCCAAAGGAAATCGCGAAGATGCTCAACAAGGGTGAGCACGCGGTCGCTAAAGCCGTGCAGCGAGGGAAGGCAGCGTAGGAACCGATGCCGAAGGACGGACCCGCGACTCTCGACGACCTGTTAAAGCAGGCCAAGACGACCAACCGATTGCTCGCCGCGCAGCTGAAGGCACAGATGAGTCAGATGGACGTCATCCGGCTCCTCTCCGACTCCGGGCTGACCGCCCGCGAGATGGGCGACATCCTCGGCACCTCCGCGGCCACGGTAGCGGTCACGCAACAGCGATTGAGGAATAAGCAGAGAAAGAAGACGGAGGTCTAGAACGCGATGGCGAAGAACGTCGACACGGCCGTGCGGACGGTTGAACTCCTGCGCAAGTCGCTCATCGTGCAGCTTGGGCTGGCCGGGGTCGGACAGATTCAAATACGCACGATTGTCGGCGGCTCCATGAATGACATCAACGCGATTGTGAAGCTTCTGCGCTCAGGGAAGCGAGGAAAGCAATCAAATGGCTGACGATAACAAGGTGTTGGAGCTGCTTGAGCGAATGCTGGAGACGACCCAGGACATGTTCATCTTCCAGGCACTCGAGTCCGGCATGGCGGTGCACCCAGTCAAGGCTCTCGTGCGAGTCCAAACCGACCGCGTCACGAGAATCTCTAAGCTGCGTCCCAAGAAGTCACCCGCGAAGGCAGCTAACTAACGATGGCTCCCATCAGTCCTGAGCTGCTCAAGAAGATACAAGCGAAACTGGACGTCTCGCCCAACCGGGCGTACCGGTTGATTGCAGAGAAGGCCAACGCCACGTACCTTCCCAGACACCTTGCGGCCGTGGCTCTTGCGGGTGACCTTGGCATCAACATCAACAAAACCGCTTACGCCACTGACCAAGAGAGACTCCAGATTAGTGCCGCGCGGTCAGGGTCGCGCCCTGAACGTGGTGCGTCAGCGCCGGCGCCCTCGACATCACGTCCAACCCGCAGTCCGCGAGGCAGACGGACGCCTTCAGTGCCGAAGCGCAAGAGCAACTCGGTCATGGTGGTTCACGGACGCAACATTCCGGTACGCGACGCGCTGTACGAATTCCTGCGAGCACTCGGACTGAATCCAATCGAGTTCAGTCACGGAGTCAAGGCGACGAAGAAGGGCGCTCCAGTTATTAAGGAAGTACTGGACGCGATGTTCGGAAAAGCCGCTGCTGTCGTCGTTCTTCTAACGCCGGATGACGAGGCGCGGCTGAAACAGGAATTTCGCAAATCCTCAGATGCGACGTTCGAGAGCAGCCTCACAGGACAGGCGCGCCCCAACGTCCTCTTCGAAGCCGGTCGAGCGTTCGGCAGTCACCCTGACAGCACAATTTTGGTACAGGTCGGAAGCCATCGCCCGCTGAGCGACCTCAGTGGCGTCCACTTTGTCTATCTTGGCGATGATGCGGCTAGTAGAAATGACCTGGCCACGCGACTCGAAACCGCCGGGTGCGCCGTCGATCGGTCCGGTATAGACTGGCTGAAGGCCGGAAAGTTCGTCGGCGTCCGACGGCGCCGTTAAGTCTCCCGCCTGACGGCGTGTACGGGATCAGACTGAACGAGGTTCCACTCAGGCTCCTCTGAACTGGACGTGCCCACTGTCAATTGCCGCCCGCCGCATGTCGGCGGCGATACGGGCCACCACCGGGTAGCGCTTAAACAGCTTTCCGCGCGGCGCGCCCATCCAGTCCACGAAGTCCTTGAACGTGCGAGCTTCGACCGCGACCGCTTGATAGAACGCACGGAGTTCGGACGCCTGGCGCACCCACAGCACCTGCTCGGGCTTGCCATCCGCCAGCACCATCGCCGAGTCGAAGGCTTCTCCGATGTGCTCTATCCAAGAGTGCGTGTCCCGGCTGGCCGTTCCGCCGACGCACCACCTCCAGTCGCGTAGGGCCGGATGCTCAGGGTCCCTAACGTTTACGAAGGAGCCGTAGGCGAATTCGAATGCCACTTCGTGGCAGCGTGTCTTTCCGGTGGTGGGATAATGCTCGCGCTCGGCAGCGAGGGCCCGCGCCAGTTCTGGCAGACCATCGTGTAGCCACAACTGGGAGAGGCGTTCCGCCAGCATGCTTGCGTCGGTGTGCGCAGCGATTTTCAGGATGCCACGGGGCCCTTCGGCGCGGTAGATCGTCACGCCCGTCAGCACAGGCAGGCTCGGAGGCGTTGATTCGATCGACATGCCTCTCTAGGATCGCACTTGTGTCAGCCCGCGAACAGGCTCAGAACGGATCAGTCTGACGTGCCGACGAGCGGGCAGCGGTCCACGCGGCAAGATCGTGAAATCTCCGAATGAATCGAAGAGGAAGAAGTGAGCCTAAATTTGCCAATTGGAACCAAGTCGCCGAGTGGCTCAGGCGCGTGCACGCCTCGGAACAGGTAGCCTGAGGGAGCCCTTCATAGCTCATTCAGACCTTCGCAAATCACCTTTACAGCTCAGCCGTGCATGTGATGTGCTGTTCCGGTCGCGTGCGGCACAATCGGCAGGCTGCTGACCCGATCAGTTGGATCCCTTGCGACGTCCTGCGAGGCACAGAAAAAGCGTGAATCTTCCGAAAACCATTGAGACAATCGAATACCTCTGCGGTGATGCCAGCTTCTCGTTTGCCGAAAAGTGCGCGGCCGTTGCCGACGCGATCGCCGAAATCGACACCGCTTCGTTGCTCGGACACCTTGATGAAGCTGGCCTCATCCCCGAGCGCTTCGACCACGACTCAACGGAAGAGAAACTGTTTGCAAAGTACTGCGACGCACTGCTGACTCGCGCGCTTGGAGAGCTTGGGCTGAAGGCGCAGCTGATCGAGGAGCGTGCTGACGCCGCCGATGTCATGGCATCGTACGGCAACTACAAGCTCGTAGGCGATGCTAAGGCATTCAGGCTTAGTCGGACGGCAAAGAATCAAAAGGACTTCAAGGTCGAAGCGTTGAACCAATGGCGCAAGGGTGCTGACTACGCGTGCCTCGTGTGTCCTTTATATCAATACCCCGCGAGCAGCAGCCAGATTTACCAGCAGGCGCGTGCGTACAACGTCACACTCTTGTCCTACACGCATCTCGCGTTCTTGATTCGCCATCGTCCGGAGCCGGCGTCGTTACAGCCTCTCTGGGAGGTAGCGAAAGCGACGCCGGAAGGAAAATCGGCCACTGCGTACTGGTCCGCTGTTATTCAGGTCTTGAACAAGATCACGGGCACGAGCACGAAGGACTGGGACGCAGCTGTCGAAACTGCTGCCGCGTTGCTGCCGCGGCAGGCCGCCGAGCAGATTGCTTTTTGGGAAGCTCAAAAGGCACGAATAGTGGAGTTGAGTCCCGATGCAGCCAAGTTAGAGCTAGTCGCCGCTCTGAAGATTGACAGCAAGATCGCAGTGCTCAAGCAATCCGCTGCCGAAATCGAGGCTTCTAAAGAGACGTTCGAGTCGTAACTCGGAACCCATCGCAATTCGAACGCACCAACCGTTCGAATTGTCTAAGGGCCTCGGCGTCGGACACCTCGCCACGAACTCCAGCTGAATTCGCCAACAGAGCAACGCAATGGGCGTACGCAGCAATGCCGATGTCACCCATACACCAACCGGCTCTTCTCAAATCGGCAGCCAATGAGGAAACGACTGGCTGGGCCTGAAGAATCAACTCGTCCATGGATACCCAACAACGAGTACGTTGATCGGGACGTGCGACGAACACAACACACGTGTTGACCGCTTCCGAGGTCATCGCTCGTGGTCGCTGTTTGCGCTCGATGCTTAAGGGCTGAACGCTCGTAAGTCGCAGCGCTGACGTGCGGTATGCGCGGACGAGAGCCTCCCAACCCAGTAACGAACTGTGGCTATACAGGAGTGCGAACACGCCGCTTGGTTTGAGAACCCTGGCGGCTTCACGTAGTGCACATGCTAGCTGCCGGCAGTACTCCTCGTGAGCCGCGGCTGCATTGCCGCCGCTGCGAAATGTTGAAGCAACCAGTTCATGTCCCGTATTCGTCGCCGGTTTCTTGAAAAGCGCTGGTTCGATCCGTTCTAGTAGCAGTCGTTTCCAGGCGTAGAAAAAATCTGCCAGCGGGCTGTAGAACACGTTGTCGTAGTACGGTGGGTCGGTAACGATAGCGTCAAAACTGCCGTCGCAGAACGGCAACGCTTGTGCGAATGCCTGCTGAACGGAGCACGGGCCATCGAGGGTTGCGATTGCGGTGGCGCCCTTAACGATTCGCTCCAACTTTTTCCAAAGATTCGCCGGCCCGTCGCCAGTCGGATCTGTTTCCGCGTAGTCCCAGAGCATCGCAATACCGGGCCCACAGAAACCTCGACCTACTTGCTCGTTCTGCGAGATCCACATCGACAGGCGTGAATTCCAGTCCACGCACTGATCAACTAAGCCCGAAAGGATCGCCGTCGTAGCTGAAGCAAGACTGACGTCCTTAGCCGAGGCCGCTTCGTGCTCCCGCTGCAAAATGTCGATCAACAGGAGCACGGTGACACGTTGCCGTAGGTTGAAAACGTCAGCGTGTGTGCGCATTCCGTAGATCGCTGGGTTAACGATCCCAGACCATCGAGGCAGCGTCGAGGTTGGCAGACCCGAACCGATGCGGATAAGCAGTTCCTGCTCGCGGGCGCGAAGCGCTGAGAGGTCTGGCAAACAATCTGCGCCAGGCAGGTCGAAGTTCTTGCCCTTCGGGGCCCGAGCGACCTCAAGGAGCAACTCATCGCACGTGTCGTCCAGCGACACCGTTCGAGTCGTAGAACACGACGGACAGGCAACTGTTCCATTCCGACCCGTCCAAACGGAATCACTCAAGGTCTCTGGGCGACTATCAGTTATGAGCACCCGGTCCGACGATGCGCCCCGGTCTTTGACCAGCGCTAAACGTCGTTCCCCTTTTCGCGAGAGCCACGGTCGTTTACCGATCAAAAACCTGTAGCCACACTCTTCGCAGGCGATCGAGTACGACCACAGATACGTGCTTACGCCGCGTTCACGCGCCGGGTACAGAGACGCGGTCTCGGCACGCAGTGTCTCGAGTACTCGCCTACCAGTATCGGAAACGGCAGCAACCAATCTCTGTCCAGCTTTGGCTCCGTGGACCAAGATGCTTCGCTGGATGAAGACCGCCAGCTCGTTGCTGTCAATGGAGTGCATCTCTAGCCCGAGGCTCGCGCCCTCGAAGGCGATCGTGCCACCGCCACCGAACATGTCGAGCACACGCGGACGTGGGCCGGCACCACTGAGCAGGGAACGTGCCTCGTGCAAATCTGAAATGTTTACCGGCTGACGGCTCAATCCGGTCATCAACGCCAACTCGCGCTCGGAGCGGTTCCTTGAGAGAGTCGCAAACAGCAGGGCCCTCATGGAGGAGTGCGGGCGACGAGCCCACCACACATGAATCGTTTGTGGTGTCTCCCCTCTGCGGTAGCGCTCCGAAAAGCCACCTACGGATGCTTCGTAGTGCATTAACCCGTCGTCGAGCAGCCGACGGTCGCTGTTGGTTGGCAGTGGTGCAACGGCGAGTGAGGCGACTTCCTCGGCCAGATCGCTCGCCGTATTGGGCCCGCTGAACAGATCTAACGGTTTCATGGGATCGCTTTCAACCGAGGCGGTGAAGTCACGCACAGAGTACCACGTTCATCCGGCGAGTTGCGTTCACCACTGGCAACGGCGCTTCCCGTTGGTTCCGTCGGACATCTCCACAATGCAGCCGTCGCAAAGCGTGTGCAGGGTTCGAGAGCGATGCGGCGTCTGAGCGTGCAAGAGGGAATGCTGACAATGCCATTCAGTCTTCTGGTGTCTCAACGCGCCGCTAAGACGGAAGCGATTGCGCCTTGGTTGGCAGGCGCCCCAAAAGTTCTCAGCGTCGTTTCGTTCTGGTCGCGGATACTTCTAACGCAACTCTGAGTATTCTCCTTTCCGGATCAACCTGCACGACGATGCACGTGTCAGGAATCAGTTCGTCACCAAGTCGCGACACGTCTCTCGGGCTCAGGCGCCCGACCTTTGTGATCCCGTTGAATATCAAGTAAGCGTGCGTTCTAAAACCGCCGCTGACCGTTGGCCGAGTGTGGGAACTCGGGCCGAATTGCCGAACTGTCAGAATGTCGCCTTGGTTCACATCAAAAGATAGGGGGCTCGTGCCGGTTACCTTCAAGAAGTCATTCTTGACGTTGCGTTCCAGTTTCGATCTCCCTGTCTTGCGCATGCGGTTGCCATCCCTACGCAATCACCCGCGTACCTACTTGTCCGTGGCGGAGTTGACCTCACGCGACATCGCCGATCCATGCAAGGAACAACGTCATCGTGGTCGTGCAACCTGCCTTTCCGCGCGGCGGTGCGCCAATTGTGACCTCGGCACTGGACAACTCGTCGTGGTCCATCGGTCGAGTGCCACCTGGGCGACCGTCGGCAGCCTCAGGCCCGTCCGCTTCGCTTCGAGTCCGGCGGAACGTGCGGGTTCACAGGCCAGCGTAGAAGCGATTCCGAAGCCTGTCAATTGATGCGGCATTAAGAGCCGGCTCTCCGACGCGTGGCTGAACGAAAAGGCCTGCCCGTAGGATTCCGCGAGTTCTCCTTGTCGTCTGGCGAGTATCAGCGTATAGCGAAAAGCAGGTTCGGTCGGCTGCCGGTCCGTCGCCGTGTTGAAGCACGGCGGGCCGAACCCACCGCTCGGTCGCCCTCAGCGGCTCCGAGCCGAGGTTCCAAATGACCACGCGTTGAACTCCGCGGCGAAACGCCCCGGCGCGTCGGCGCTTCCCTGAACCACCACTCGCAGCAACTGCTAGTGCGTCTTCACGGACAACCCAAACAGCAGCACCCACCCAAGGAGGGGCGATGTCTGACGCTCGATGGGGTGATCCACTCGAATACGGCGACCGGCACCGCGACGACGGGTGGCCGCGCGCGTACGACGAGCACGACCCGGGAGGATCACGATCCGCGCGACACCCTGATGCACGACCTCGACCTGCCGCGCGGCGAGGAGCGCGAGCTAGTGATCGATCGCGAACGTGTCTGCGGGCTAAATGGCGATGACAGCCGCACGCTGGCAGCTGTCGGGACTTTCCGAGTGGTTCCCGAACAAGAACTCGAAATCTACGCTGGCACAATCCGAGCCGTCGGCGCGCCAAGCACTTCAGCAGCCTCCAAGTTCAGCGGGGCGTCGGGTAAGGGGCACGGCTGGCTGTTCGGACAGTTGGCCACGCAGATTAACGCCTTGGAGCGCTTGGTGTGAGCCTTGGTTCGTCCCGGATCCCAAGGTGAACGACGCGACCGAACAACTGGCCAGTCCTCCTCGAAGGGTCAGCGTGCCAACAGCACGGTGGCCCCCCCGTCAACCCCGACGCTGGCCCCCCTGTTGTCACTCTGGGTGTCTGTGGTTGCAGCCCAAACTGCTGCGTCTGGAACACCTTAGGCCCGTCGCAGTCATGGTCCGCGGTGGCGGCTGTCGCCACCGCCGCACGGTCGCTGGGGTCACGACTAATGGGGGAGCGACCCCCTGTTTTTCGCCGCGCCTTTGCGCCGCCAAGGAGTCGCTCCCCCTCTCAGTCGTGTCCGCGCGTGGCGAGGCGTGCGACATGAACCGAGCTGCCTCCGCTCCGACCTCAGATCATGGCGAAGTGCTCGGTCGCGTCAAGGCTTCGCTCGCTCCGCTCGCCGCTGCGCGGCCTTGACCCGACCTCCGCGCTTCGCTGTCTTTGCAATTGTCGGAGCGAAGGCTTGACAACGTCGGAAGCCCGCTTCAGGTCACGTTGCCATCCATCGCAGCCACACTGCCGACGCTCTCCGAGGAGCTACCGTCCTGTCGCGGAGCAAACCGGATCCGCATGCATCGCAAGAGACCGGCGCTGTGATTGTCACCGACATGCCGAGGGTAATGTGAGTGGCACCGTAGCGCCGACACTTGCGTCACGGACCAGCACCTCCATGCGCTTCGGCCGAAGTCAACCGACGGGCCGAGGACCATACAGCGTCTGCACTGCGCGCGGGAGGGAGCGCTTCGCACGCTGAAGCGAGAATCAGAGACAACTCGGCGTCGGGGTTGAGCGCCATCGTTGTTCACCTCTCGGTGCGTGCGCCCCGTTTCGTCGAAAGCTGACAATGCCATCCACCGGCAACGTCAGCCTCGTGCCGACTCCCCGACGCGCTTCTGGCCACATGTATGGATGAAACGTAACGGTGAGATGACTCCGCGCGTCGCCGCAGAGGGAGGACTCGTGGCGGACGGGTACCTGTCGCTGCGGACGCTCGCGGGCTATTGCGGCTTGAGCGTCCGAACGCTCCGCGCTCGGCTTGTAGCCCCGTCACATCCCTTGCCCCACTATCGTGTGGGCGGGAAGATTCTC
>JBGTBX010000301.1:0-8627 GCA_041749115.1 Gemmatimonadaceae bacterium | reverse complement strand
CGTGACGGAGCAGGCTGGCGCCTGCGTGGGGAGAAGACGTGGATCTCCAACGGCGGGATTGCTGATTTTTATGTGGTGTTTGCCCGCGTTCCGGAGATCGGAGAAAAGGCATTCGGCGCATTTGTCCTTGACGCGAACAATTCCGACATCGAGGTGGCTGAACGGCTGCATGTGATGGCACCGCATCCTCTGGCCCGGCTGGTATTTCGCGATGTGTATCTGGAGAGTGACGCGATGGTTGGCGATTTGGGCAAGGGTTTGCGGGTTGCGCTTGGTACGCTTGACGTTTTCCGAACGACGGTAGGGGCCGCTGCGCTTGGCATGGCCCGCCGGGCGTTGGACGAGGCGAAGCGCCACGTGACGTCGCGCCCGATGTTCGGGGGCGTTCTCGCCGATCTTCAGCTTACTCAATCACGCATTGCCACGATGGCCACCGATATCGATGCGAGCGCTTTATTGATCTACAGAGCGGCCTGGACCCGCGACGTTCGAAAAACACGTGTTACACGTGAGGCGGCGATGGCCAAGTGGCATGCGACCGAGGCTGCCCAGCGCGTAATAGACGCGTCGCTACAGCTCTTTGGAGGTATGGGTGTTCTCGCCGACCACCCGGTTGAGCGGCTGTACCGCGAAATCAGGGCTCTGCGCGTTTATGAGGGAGCAAGCGAGGTGCAGCAACTCGTGATCGCCGGGCAGGTGTTGCGGGACCTGGCTCCGGAGGCTCTTTGACCAAATACGGCGGGCCGCTTTCCGCACACGTGGACTCCTTCGCCAGAGACTCGCTCCCACCCTACGAGTTGTGGCCGGAGCTGGACTTTTCCCGGCTTCCCTCGCTGACCTACCCCGAACAGCTGAATGCAGCAACGGAACTGCTCGATGGTGCCATAGCCCGGGGCTGGGGTGAGCGAATCGTTTTTCGCTCACCAGCGGACACATGGACCTACAGTGAGCTGCTCGCTCGCGCGAACCGTATTGCCCATGTGCTGCGCGATGATCTCGGTGTTGTGCCCGGTCATCGCGTTCTACTGCGCGGGGCAAACTCGCCAACCATGGTGGCACTGTGGTTTGCCGTGCTCAAGGCGGGGGGAATCGTTGTGTGCACGATGCCTCTGCTGCGCGCCCGCGAGCTGACCTTCACGCTCGACGCGGCCCGCATTCAGCTGGCAATCACCGACACCGCGATTGCCGATGAGTGCGAACAGGCAATGCAGACGCGCGGCGACGGTAGCCGTCGCGAGGGCGGGAAAGTGGTGCACTACAACGCGCCGAATGGCTGCGCATCCGGGCCGTCGCTCGAGGAACTGATCGTCGGTAAGTCAGAGACGTTCGACAACGTCCAGACTGCTGCAGACGATGTCGCTCTTATCGCGTTCACCTCGGGCACCACCGGTAAGGGCAAGGGCACGATGCACTTTCATCGGGATGTGCTGGCCATCTGCGACACCTTTGCAGAACACGTCGTGCAATCAACGGCAGATGAGATATTCATCGGGTCACCTCCGTTTGCGTTCACGTTCGGACTCGGTGGACTGGTGCTCTTTCCGATGCGGTGCGGCGCCAGCGCCGTTCTGCTTGAGAAAGCATCACCTCCTCAGCTTATCAAGGCGATCGAAGAGTTTGGCGCCACCACGGTATTCACGGCGCCTACAGCTTATCGGGCTATGTTGTCAATGATGGGCGACCACGACGTCTCTTCACTGCGGAAATGTGTCTCCGCCGGCGAGGCGCTCCCGCGAGGAACGTTCGACGCGTGGCTTGCAGCAACCGGCATCGCCATCATTGACGGAATCGGCGCCACGGAGATGTTGCACATTTTTATCAGCGCCAGCGGCGACGCAATCCGTCCCGGGGCGACCGGGCGAGTTGTTCCAGGCTACATAGCACGTGTAGTCGATGACCAGATGAACGAGGTTCCGGATGGCACCATCGGGAATCTGGCGGTGCGTGGACCAACGGGATGTCGATACCTCGACAATATTCAGCGGCAGAAGGTCTACGTGCGAGACGGGTGGAATCTCACGGGCGACGCTTACATCCGCGACGAGGACGGCTACTTCTGGTATCAGGCGCGGACGGACGACATGATCGTCTCATCCGGTTACAATATTTCGGGGCCCGAGGTCGAGGCGGTATTGCTGGAGCATGAAGGGATCGCAGAGTGCGGTGTCATCGGCGTACCCGACGATGAACGAGGCAACCTCGTGAAGGCTTTTGTGGTGTTGAAGCCGGAATGGACCGCATCTCCGGAACTGGTCGGGATTCTGCAGGATTGGGTTAAGCAACAAATGGCACCATACAAATATCCGCGCGCAATCGAGTTCGTTGATCAGCTCCCGCGCACGAACACCGGTAAATTGCAGCGCTACCTCTTACGAAAACCGCATGAGTGAAGATGGCGCGAAAGCCATTGTGATCGACCAGTGGCCCCGACCAAGTGGGTACAGCAACGTCGCGACCGCCGCGGCGGCGGGGCGACTGGTCGTCACCGCCGGAATGATCGGGTGGGATCCGCTCACCGAAGCGATCGAGAGTGACAATTTTGCGTCCCAGACAGCGCAGGCGTTGCGGAACATCGTTGATGCGCTCGCCGCCGCAGGTGCTGTACCGACAGATCTGGTGCGATTAACATGGTATGTCACCAACCGCGATGAGTATCTGGCCTCACGCGAGGGGGTGGGCGTCGCATACCGGCAGATTATCGGCAAGCACTATCCGGCCATGGCTGTGGTTGTCGTCGCCGGATTAATTGAACCGCGGGCCAAAGTCGAGATCGAAGCGACCGCCGTGGTACCGGCCAGCCGCTCATAGATCCGTTTCATGTCCCAAACTGAACCACTGGAAGAATCGTCGGAATCGTTCTGGTCCGCCGTCAAGGAGTCAGTGCGCGGGTCGCACCACAACTACACTGAAGGCACCATCGGTCGTTCGATTCTCCTGCTGGCGATCCCGATGGTGCTCGAAATGGCAATGGAAAGCGTCTTCGCCGTCGTCGACGTTTTTTTTGTTTCGCGCCTGGGGCCGGCAGCGATTGCCACCGTGGGTCTCACGGAGTCGATGCTGATCATGGTCTACACCCTCGCCATGGGACTGGGCATCGGAGCGACAGCGATGGTCGCTCGACGCATCGGTGAGCGCGACGCAGCTGGTGCGGCGACGGCCGCCATGCAGGCCATATGGCTTGGTCTCCTGATCGCTGTGGCGATTGGTGTGTCCGGCACTCTGTACGCGCCACAACTCCTTGCGTTCATGGGAGCGGAGGCCGACGTGATCACGCGCGGAACGTCCTACACCCAGATCATGCTCGGCGGCAACATCACGGTGCTGATGCTGTTCCTGATTAATGCAGTGTTTCGCGGCGCGGGCGACGCTGCCATCGCCATGCGCACGTTGTGGCTCGCGAACGCCATCAATATCGTCCTTGATCCCTGTCTTATTTTCGGGCTTGGCCCTTTTCCCGAACTTGGGGTCACCGGAGCGGCTGTTGCAACAAACATCGGACGGGGAACGGGCGCGTTGTACGCGCTGTGGCGCCTGCTGGACACCAGAGGACGTATCACGATTTCGCGAGAGCATGTTCGCGTGGTCCCGGCGATCATGTGGCGTATGATTCGCCTGTCCGCGGTGGGTACGTTTCAGATCTTCATCGGCAGTGCGAGCTGGGTGCTGTTGATCCGCGTCGTTTCCAGTTTTGGCAGTGTCGCTGTCGCCGGATATACCATCGCAATTCGCGTTGTAATTTTCGCGATTCTTCCTTCATGGGGTCTCAGTAACGCGGCCGCGACCATGGTGGGCCAGGCGTTAGGTGCCAAACTCCCTGACCGGGCCGAACGTGCGGTGTGGATGGCGGCGAAGTACAATGCTATTTTTCTTGGCATCGTCGGGTTGGTGTTTGTCGCTGCCGCTCCATACATCGTTGCACTGTTTACCAAAGAGGCCTCGGTGGCAGCGTATGCCATTGCCGCACTACGCATCATCTCCTCGGGATTTCTCTTTTTTGCCTACGGCATGGTCCTCACGCAATCGTTCAACGGTGCCGGTGACACCTGGACGCCAACCTGGATCAACCTTGTGTGCTTCTGGCTGTGGGAAATACCCCTCGCCTGGCTGCTTGCTATTCAGTTCGACTGGGGTCCCGCTGGCGTGTTCTGGGCAGTATCCATCTCTTATGCTTCGATGGCGACAGTAAGCGCCGTACTCTTTCGCCGAGGCAAATGGAAAACAGCGCAAGTGTAACGCTCGGCGTTGCACCCGGCGCCTTTACGGTTGGCTCAGCCCTGACACCTACGTGACTCCCAGACCCACTCCGCAAACCGACGACCTCGCCCTTGTTCTTGGTGGGGGAGGCGCGCGTGGCGCGTATCAGGTTGGGTTGCTCAGAGGCCTCGCCAAGCGATACCCGCACTTTCGTGCTCCCATCATCACCGGAGTCTCCGCGGGCGCTGTGAACGCGATTCATCTCGCCGCGCATACCGGCAGCTTCATTGAAGCGCTCGACGACCTCGCCGCGCTCTGGCTTTCGCTGACCCCTGATCAGGTCTTTCGTGTGGACGCGCGATCGCTCCTGAGCAACGTGTTGCGCTCGGGAACCAAGCTCCTCGCGGGCGGCCACGCCGAGCCGGGACGGATGAAGTCCATGGTGGACACCGCACCACTCGCGGAGTTTCTCAGGAAAGCTCTGGTACGGAACGAGGACGGCTCAATCCCGGGGATCGCCAAGAATCTGGCTTCGGGAAAGCTGCGCTCCGTAGCCCTCACCGCCACCAGCTATACGACCTCACAATCGGTCACGTGGGTTGAGGGACGTGACATTAACCTGTGGCAGCGGCCGCAGCGACGGAGTGAATCGACGCGGCTTTGCGTTGATCACGTGATGGCTTCGTCCGCGCTACCGTTGCTCTTTCCGGCGCAGGAGGTTGGCAACGAGTGGTACGGCGACGGCGGGATGCGTCTTACGGCGCCCTTGTCACCCGCTCTGCACCTCGGGGCGTCCCGTGTCGTAACCATTTCCACCCGCTATCTGCGGAACCGTGCGGAGGCTGAGCGGCCGCAGCTTATCGGATATCCACCGCCCGCGCAGGTCATGGGCATGTTGTACAATGCCATTTTTCTGGACCTGATTGATCAGGACGTGATGCGACTCCAGCGGCTCAATCGCGTGCTCCGCGAGCTGCACCCCGAAAAACGCGGGGGGCTGCGCGTGGTGGACATCCTTGTGCTGCGCCCGTCGCAGGATCTGGGAAAGCTGGCGCGCGCGTATGAGCCAAAACTGCCGAAGGTCTTTCGTTTTCTTACGCGCGGTCTGGGTACGCGTCGCACCAACACTCCGGACATTATTTCCCTCATCATGTTCCAGGAGGATTATCTCCATCGACTGATTGAGCTTGGTGAGCAGGACGCGGAGAGTCATGCTGACCGAATTGCGGCGTTCGTTGAACGAGATCCGAATCAGGTTCAGGAAATTTTCGGGTAGACGCTAAGGGATTTGCGGCGGCAGCCGACACTCATGCTCAGAGTGGTCTCTCGCTCGACCTGGTGCGATCTACCTCGCAAAGCAGAACCTCTACCCATCCGCCAATGCCCATCGACGCACTGTCCACCAGCCTGGGCGCTATACAGCGCCAGAGCGACGCGGCCGGCCGCGCGGCTGAACGGATCGAACGTGCGACGCTCGACACCAGTCGCCCGGAGTCGGCGTCGATTGAGCAGCGCGGAGACAGCATCGAAACGCTCGCCAGTGGGTCCGTGGAGTTGATGGTGGCGCGCCGGATGTTCAGCGCAGCCATCAAAATGGCACAGACCGCGAACGAAGGGATCTTTGAGGCACTGCGGATCGGCGGCTACGGCGAAACATCAGCCTGAGCGGAGCACTGACCCGAGCCAAAAGATGCGCTGCCCTCAGGACAGCGCCGTTTTTTTGTGGCAGTTCGCCTTCGGCGCGAGACCCGGGTGCGAAGCTGAACGAAATTTGTGTCGGGCTTGTCGAGGGAGGCCCGCCGATGGTGCTCAGCTATCGGGCAGAGCCGTTGCCACGAGGACAGCCGTCACGATGAGGACCAATGTCGCTACGGCAAGTTCGAGCCACGCGCTCTTCCTGAGCATTCTCGTGGCTGGTGCTGTTCCCAGTCGGGGCAACACACGTTTCATGTTGATTGCACCAAGGAGCGCCACTGCGGCAACCAGGCAAAGCTTAATGGCCAGGAGACGACCGTAGTCGCTGCGGATCAGGTCCCACAGGGAGTTCAGGTTTCGGTACGCGGCCAGCGTGCCGGAAATGGCCACGACAGATGAGCAAACGAGCGCCACCGGGCTGAACGATGTAATCAACGCGGCCACAGACGCATGGGTGTCTCCGTCCTCATGAAACAGCGCGGGTATACCAGCCGCCATTATAATGAAGAGGGTACCCACCCACCCACCGGCCCCAAGGATGTGCGCCATATCAATGGCAATCGCCAGCCCGGGAGACTCAGCCGCCGCGGGATGCCCTGACGATGCCATGGTCCAGCTGAACACAATCAAGGCGGCGGAAAGAAGGAACCACCCTGCTTTTCGTTGAGCACGCAGTTGTCGCACGGCATAGACCCCCAGCGCCAGACTGATCGTGCCGATCAACCATGCATGTCCCCAGGGCGACTGAAACAGCAGTGGATCCAACGTGGCCCTGCTCAGCGACAACGTTTCGAAATACGCCACGTGTTGGAGGGCGAGACGCGCAATCTGCACGAAGCCCAGCAGGATCAGAAACCGACCGACCCAGGACACGAGGTGTGCTTCGACGAACGCGAAGGCCTCAGCACGGCCTGCATCGGGACTATGTGCAACCCGTGGCAGAACAACCAGTCGAAAGACTGCGGCACCGATGAGCAGACTTATCGCCGCGAAGAGTGTGAACCGCACAGCAACGAACAGCGGCGACTCCACGCCGATGGTCATCGTCACCTCAGGGCCAGTCGAATGAATGGTGGGATGGTGATCTCCGGCCGTTGCCTGAAACGGACCGGGAGGATCCCTGCGCTAGTGCTTTCGCGTAGCGACAACGAACGAGAATTCGCCCCTCACCGGATGACCGTCAGCACCAGCGGCCTGCCACTTTACGACATACCGCCCTGGCGCGAGTGCACGGGAGATCTTTGCGGACAGCGTCTTATTGTCGCCGCTCGCGAGCCCCACGGCTTCGAGGGGAATAGTATCCGCGGCCGCACCAAGCAGAACCAGCTTGCTCAAGGCAGGCGTGACCTTCTCGTTGAAGGTCGCGGAAAGGTGAGTCGGAGCGGCCGACACGGTGGCACTCGCCGCGGGAGTGGACTTTAGCAGCTTGGGGTGAGCGAGCAGCGCCTGTGGGAATGCCAGGGCGCAGAGCAGACTGATAAGGAATGGACGCATCGGTTTGGTCGGCAACGGTGTCGTTCGAGACTCAGGATTGTACGGCTCCCCGTAAGGTACAGCCGCGCGCGCCTTGTGTTCGCGACTACCAAAAGTCCGGCGGTGTCGGCTGCGCTACTCGGGGTCCGGCCATGGGTAATTCTGGTCCGCTGAAACCGACATCCACGTGTCGCGTTCTCGCATCAGTTTGTTCGGCACGTCACAAAGTGAAGCTCGGTCAGACTTACATACCCCTCAAGAGGTATCCTCACAATCCCGTCGCACAGTCCAACTGTTCGGACATTTTTTCTGATGCATTAGGCGAAGTGACTTGTTTGGCAGAGCTAATGTGATTGGCACGGCGTCTGCAATGTGACATTGCGCACACTGGGTCCGTCGCGCCTGTCACGACTCGCAGCGTAGCAAGCGCGGCGGAACCGGTGGGCACTAAGTCCAACTCCAATGAAGGGAGAATCAATGAAGTTCCGCTCACTCATCGCAGCACTCTCGATCACCGCTACGTCTGTGACGGCCGGAGCGCAGTCGACGGTTCAGTTCCAAACCCAACGACCGAATCCTTCGGTTGTCGCTTTCGGATACTACGTCGGCCCGTTCTATGGCACGCTTACGTCCGATCCCACCCGGCCGACACTCGACCTCTTCTGCGTTGACGTGCTCAACCAGATCCAGTTCGGCCAGACGTACAGCGCGAACATTACCAACCTGAGCTCGACTAACTTCTCCCTGACGCGGGGCGGCATAGCCAAGAAGGAGTCTTACATCAAGGCTGCCTGGCTGGCTGACCAGTACGCTGGCCCGGGCATCAGCACCCTTCAATGGGGTGGGATTCAGGCGGCGATGTGGGAGCTGCTCAATCCGAACCTCATTAACGGGGGCTCCACGGTCTCGAACAATCGCCACGAAGCGTACTGGTTGAATCAGGTGAATACCTGGTACAACTCCGGCGGCGCACAGAATTTCAACACGAGCCGCTGGAAGATCGTCACGGATGTTCGTGGAGCCGGCTCTGCGACCGGCGGCGTTCAGGAGTTCCTCACTACTTCGTCCAGCGTCGGAATCGTATCGACACCCGGCGCAGCAGTGACACCGGAGCCCGAAACGTGGGTGCTGCTCGGCACAGGACTGTTTCTGGTCCTGGGTGTAGCGACACGACGCACGATGTTGGTGGCCTGACCCCTCTCCCCTTCTAGGGTCTGGTCTGAAGCGGGCTGAGGCAAATGACACAGCCCCCGTAATATTCCCGC